>DATJWN010000312.1:0-45275 GCA_035501235.1 Reyranella sp. | reverse complement strand
CCGCCGCCGACCGAATCGGTGCCGGAGAAGTTCTGATGGCCCCACACCGCGCCGCCGGTCACGTAGGGCATGACCGAGCCCACGGGATAGCCCGCGCGCGCCCGGAAGGTGCTGAACCAGGGCAGGCTGTAGGTGCCGGTGATCGCCGAGGGCCCGGCGCCGCCATTGAGGCCGGCGGTCAGGGTCGAGCCCTGGAAGTCGGCTTCGCCGCCGAGCACGACCGGACCCAGCAGCCAGTTGTAGCCGCCCTGGAGACCGCCCATGAAGCCGCCGCCGGTGCCGCCGAAGCCGCCGCCGGTGTTGTTCTCGACGATCGAGGCGTTGGTGTTGGTCCACAGGCCGCCGAGATTCACGCCGCCATAGAAGCCGGCCCATGACGGGTTGGCCGGTTGCTGCGCGTGGGCAGCGGAGGCGAGAGCGGTGGTGGCCGCCGCCGCCATCACGAGAGCAAACGTCTTAACGACAGTCATGACACACTCCAGTGTTGAGAGGGGTTCAACCTCGCCAGTTACTCGCCGGAACAAGGCGGTCGCGCGGCATGAAGGAGGACGTCACGTGACGGTCATTTGCAGTGTTCGTCCTGCATCAGTCGCGCGTATGGTACTGACGCATGCGTGCCTGACTTTTGCCGCCTGCTTCGCTACGCTGTGGCAAAAGAATGTCCGATCCCCTCTCGAACGCACACGCTCTGCTTCATTCGGTGTTCGGCTTCGGCGCTTTTCGCCCGGGGCAGGAAGAAATCGTGCGCGCGGTGCTCGCGGGCGAGAACGTGCTTGCCGTCATGCCGACCGGCTCGGGCAAGTCGCTCTGCTATCAGCTGCCCGCGATCGCGCGGCCGGGTCTCACGCTCGTCATCTCGCCCTTGATCGCTCTGATGCGCGACCAGGTGCGCGCGCTCGCCGCGGCCGGCGTGGCGGCGGGCAGCCTCAACTCGAGCAACGAGCCCGCGGAGAACGCGCGCGTGATGTCGCTCCTGCGCAAGCGCGAGCTGCGCCTGCTCTACATCGCGCCCGAGCGGCTGGCGCGGCCGGACACGGTCGAGATGCTGGCCGAGGCCGACGTCACGATGATGGCGATCGACGAGGCGCATTGCGTCTCGCAATGGGGCCACGACTTCCGTCCCGAATATCTCGAGCTGGGCGGCCTGGCGCGCCAGATCGGCGGACGACTGCAGACCATGGCCCTGACGGCGACGGCCGATGCGCCGACGCGGAGCGACATCGTCGACAAGCTCTTCGCCACGGCGCCGCGCACCTTCGTCCGGAGCTTCGACCGGCCGAACCTCAAGCTCGCCTTTCGTCCCAAGGATCGCTCGACCAAGCAGATCCTCGATTTCGTGCGCGAACATGAAGGCGAGAGCGGCATCGTCTACTGCGCCTCGCGCCGCAAGGTCGAGGAGCTGGCCGACGGCCTCAGGAAAGAGGGCGTGAACGCGCTGCCCTATCACGCCGGCCTGGACAAGCAGGTGCGCGACGCCAACCAGGACCGCTTCCAGCAGGAGGACGGCGTGGTGATGACGGCGACCGTCGCCTTCGGCATGGGCATCGACAAGCCCGACGTGCGCTTCGTCTGCCACGCCGACCTGCCGGCCAATGTCGAAGCCTACTACCAGGAGATCGGCCGCGCCGGGCGCGACGGGCTCGCGGCGGACACGCTGACGCTCTATGGCCTCGGCGACATGCAGCTCCGCCGCACGCAGATCGAGCAGGGCAATTCCTCCGACGAGAGGAAGCGCATCGAGCGGCAGCGCCTCAACGCGCTGCTGTCGCTCGCCGAGGCGCCGCGCTGCCGGCGCCAGACCCTGCTCGCCTATTTCGGCGAGAGCTCGCAGCCCTGCGGCAACTGCGATCTCTGCAACGAGCCGGTCGAGCGCTTCGACGGCACGGTCGATGCGCAGAAGGCGATGTCGGCGATCGTGCGCACCGGCGAGCGCTTCGGCATGGAGCACCTGATCGCGATCCTGCTCGGCGAGCGCACCGAGAACGTGGCGCGCTGGAACCACGATCGGCTGCCGACCTTCGGCGTCGGCGCGGGCCGGCGAACGGCGGAATGGCGCTCGATCTTCCGCCAGCTCTCGGCGCTCGGCCTGATCGGGCAGGACCTGGTCGAGCACGGCCGCTGGTTCGTGACCGACGAAGGCTGGCGTGTGCTGAAGGGCGAGGCGAGGATCGAGCTGCGCAAGGACATGGCGGTGGCGGCGTCCGGCGGCGGCAAGCGCGCCAAGCGCGCGGCGGCGGCCTCGGCGATCGTGGGCGATGCGGACGCCTCACTGCTCACGGCACTCAAGACTCTCCGGACCAGGCTCGCCCAGGCGCAGAAGGTGCCGGCCTACGTCGTCTTCTCCGACCGCACGCTGATGGAGCTCGCCACGCACCGGCCGACCAGCCTGCGCTCGATGCGCGAGATCCACGGCGTTGGCGACACCAAGCTCGAACGCTACGGCGCCGCGTTCCTGGAGGTCGTGCAGACCTTCACATCTTGAGATCGCAGGAATCGCCCGACATCTGGAAGGTGACGTTGGGCGGCGCGTTGCGGGTGGGCGGATTGCTCGGCTGCTTGAAGCTCGCGCGATGGCCGTCATGGGCCGCGCCGTGGAAGAGCATGTCGCCGGTGCCCGGATCGAAGTCGAACATGCCGGGCTTGCCCTCCCAATCGGTGTAGCGGAAGCCGCCCACGACCTTGAAGTTCATCGCGAACCGCGCCTCCAGCCGTCCGCCGGTCAACGCGTAGCACTCGTAGGCGCCGGGCAGGACATTGTCCGGCCTGAAGGCCTGCTGGCCCTTCATCTTCATGACCCAGGGATCGTCGGGATACGGCGCGATCGGCACGGTGGCCGCCGCGTAGGGCCGCAGCATCGAAGGCGCCCAGGACGTGTCCATCGTGTCCATGTAGCCCAGCGGATGGATGCGGCAGGGATAGACGTTGCTCGGATCGACCGCGACCACGACCGAGGGCAGCCATTTGCCGCCGAAAGAGGCAGCGACATAGTCGCCGACCTTGCAGCCGGCGAGCCCCTGGGCATTCGCCGATCCGGCGCCGAGCAGGATCGCCGCCGACAAGATTGTGAACCGCACGTTGATGCTCCTTCCCAAGACGAAGTTCCCGGGCGAGTTTTGTCGTCGCAGGCGTGACCGAACCGTGCGCGGCGGCGTGACAAATCTTCGAAAACCATGAAAAGCTCGACGCATGAGCCTGGCTCGCCTCGACCGGGACCGACCTGCCGCCGAAGCCGTGCTGCGGCTGACCACGCTTGGTCGCTTCGATCTCGCGGGGCCGGCGGGCTCGATCAAGCTCGGTTCCAAGAAGCTCTGCGCGCTGCTCGCCTATCTCGCCTGTACCGCGCCCGCTCCCCAGTCGCGCGAAAAGCTGATGACCCTGCTGTGGGGGTCGCATTTCGAGGCCCAGGCGCGCCAGAACCTGCGCCAATCATTGTCACGCCTGCGCCGCGCCGTCGGGCCGGACGTGCTGGAGGGCAACGACGAGCAGGTCGCGCTGCGGCCGGGCGCCGTCGTCTGCGACGCCGTCGAGCTCGCGGGAACCGGCGACCTTGCCCGCGCCGCCGACCTCTATCGCGGTCCCTTCCTGGCCGATGTCACGGTCGAGGAGCCGGAATGGACGGAATGGCAGCGCGAGCGCCGGACGCGGCTGGAGGCGCAGGCGCTGGCCGCACACCTCAAGCTTGCCCGGAAGGCGCTCGATGCGGAGCGGCCGGACGAGGCACTGGCGCGTGCCGAAGCGGCGAGCCGGATCGACGAGCTGAGCGAGGAGGCCTGCCGCCTCGCCATGCGCGCGCTTGCCGCCGGCGGCCGGCGGGCCGAGGCGCTGCGCCGTTACAATCGCTTCGCCGAGACGCTCAAGAAGGAACTGGGCGTCGGCACCGATGCCGCGACCTCGGCCCTGGCGGCGGAGCTGCGCACGGCCGAAGCAGGGCTGAGGCCCTTGCCCCGGCCGGAACTGCCGGCCAGGCCGTCGATCGCGGTCCTGCCCTTCGCCAACCTGAGCGGCGATGCGGCCGAGGACTATTTCGTCGACGGCGTGGTCGAGGATCTGATCGTGGCGCTGAGCCGGCTGCGCTGGCTGTTCGTGATCGCGCGCAATTCCAGCTTCACCTACAAGAACCGCACGGTCGACATCCGCGAGGTCGGCCGCGAGCTCGGCGTGCGCTACATCCTGCAGGGCTCGATCCGGGTCTCGGGCACGCGTGTGCGGATCGCCGCACAGCTCGTGGAGGCCGAGAGCGGCGCCAATGTCTGGGTCGACAGTTTCGACCGCGAGCTGGGCGACATCTTCGCGCTGCAGGACGCCATCACCACGCACATCGTCGTGGCGCTCGAGCCCAACCTGCGCTCGGCCGAGATCGCGCGGGTGCGCGGCAAGCCGACCCAGAGCCTCGACGCCTACGACCTCTATCTGCAGGCGCTGTCGGAGCTCTACACGGTCACCGAGCAGGGCTATGCCCGGGCCGAGGCGCGGCTGCGCCGGTCGATCGCGCTCGACCCGAACTATGTCGACGCGCTGGTGGCGCTCGGCGAATGCCGCATCAGGCTGTGGCTGATCGGCGCCATCCCGCTCGACGAGATCCCCGCCGTCAAGACCGAGATCTATGCGCTGGCGCGGCGCGCCGTGGTGGCCGATCCCGAGAGCGGCATCGCCAATGCCGCCGAAGCCTATGCGCTGGTCTATACGAGCGAACGCTTCGACGAGGCGATGGAGGCGGCCGGCCGCGCGCTCGCCGCGCACCCCAACTCGGTGCGCGTCTGCTTCCTGGCCAGCGCCGCCTACACGCATTCCGGCGAGGACGCCAAGGCGCTGCCCTGGCTCGAGCACTGCCTGCGGCTCGATCCGCGCGATCCGCGGCGCTTCTTCACCTTCAACGGCCTCGCCATGAACCACTTCTTCGCCCGCCGCTTCGAGGAGGCCGAGCGCTGGAGCCTCCGGGCGCTGAGCGAGATGCCGACCTTCACCTTCGCGCGCCGCCTGCACGCCGCCTCGCTCGCCCATCTCGGCCGGCTCGAGGAGGCGCGCGCCGACGTGCGTGCCCTGCTCGAGGTCCAGCCCAATTCCACCCTGACGCGGTCGCGGACCTCGAACTTCCGCTGGCCCTACATGTACGACCTCTATATCGGGGGCCTGCAGCTGGCCGGTCTGCCGGAGAAATAGCCCGGCCGCGATTTGTCACGCTGAAATTGCGCCCGAGTCACGCCGGCCGCCATGGCCGGGCGGCAGGGTCTGGTCCTCTCAACGCCTGTAGAGGGGACCAGATCATGTCACGTCGTGTTTTCACGAGCCTCGCGCTCGGCCTCACCGCCGTCTCGGGCGGCCTGCTGCTCCAGTCTTCGACCGCCGCGGCCGCCGGCTGCAACGGCCACGTCAACGTCGCCGAATGGGGCTGCGCGCCCTGGGACAACAACAACGGGCCGCAGTTCCCGCACTATGTCGCGCCGAAGCAGACGCAGCACACCGCGCCGGCCGTCCCGCCGCCGCTCGTGAAGGCGGCGCCCGCGCCGATCATCAAGACCGCGCCGCAGCCGCATGTGGCCACGGGCGCGCCGACGGGAGCCGCCGGCAACCATGGCAACGGCGTCATCGCGTCGGGCGGCGGCAACGTCGTCGCGACCGGCGGCGGCAATGTCGTGGCGACCGGCGGCGGCAATGTCGTGGCGACCGGCGGTGGCAACGTCACGCACGGTAACGGCGTCATCGCGTCGGGCGGCGGAAACTAAAGCCCGTCCGCGATCGGCGGCTCGGCTCCTCCCCAAGACGGGCCGGGCCGCAACGCCTTCGGGCGTCGGCCGTTGACATCTGCGACCACAGCCGCAGGTGTTGAATGAAGCCGCTTGCCTTTTTTCTGCTCGCCTCGGCTCTGCTCGGCGGCTGCGCCGTCAATGGCCAGCAGCAGGCAGAGCAGGCCGAGGTCCAGCTTCCCGGTGAACGCGCCGCGCCGCGCTCCCCCCTGAACGTTCCGCCCGACGAATGGGCCGCTCCGCCTCGCCCGGCCGCCATGCCGCGCGAGATGTGAATTATTGCGTCCATTTCGCGGAAAGGACGCAAAACGGAACCTTGGCAATCCATCGACGTTGGAAACCGCGCTCCGCGGCCGTCGTGCCAGCCCACAACGTGAAAGGGCGGAGCGGGACTGCGATCAACCACGCTTGGGCCGGCCGATAACGCTGAAGGAACGACGAGACGAGATTGCGTCATGGCTACCCAAGACATACGACTCCCTTCCCGGGCACGCACCGGCGTTCCCGGCCTCGACGACATCCTTGCGGGCGGCTTCGCCGTCGGCCGTGTGTTCCTCCTGGAAGGCAGCCCCGGCACGGGCAAGACGACCATCGCGCTCCGCTTCCTGATGGAAGGCGCCGCCAAGGGCGAGCAGGGCCTGTACGTCACCCTTTCCGAGACGGCCAACGAACTGCGCATGGCCGCGGCCTCGCACGGTTGGGTGCTGGGCGACCTGATCGAGGTCTTCGAGGTGGCGCCGCCGGAAAGCCTGCTCGATCCCGACCAGCAGCAGAGCCTGCTCTACGCCTCCGATCTCGAGCTCGGCGAGACGACGAGATCGATCTTCGAGGCGGTCGACCGCACCAAGGCTCGCCGCATCGTGATCGACTCGCTGTCGGAAATCCGCCTGCTCGGCCAGAGCTCGTTGCGCTATCGAAGGCAGATCCTGGCGATGAAGCATTTCTTCGCCCGCCACGGCGCCACCGTGCTGATGCTCGACGATCTCACCTCCGAGGTCACGGACAAGACCGTTCATTCCGTCGCCCA
Source organism: Reyranella sp. (assembly GCA_035501235.1). Classification (GTDB taxonomy): domain Bacteria; phylum Pseudomonadota; class Alphaproteobacteria; order Reyranellales; family Reyranellaceae; genus Reyranella. Next base: position 38,504 of record DATJWN010000312.1, on the reverse strand, counting down.
TGGCGTGGTGCGCCTGGAGGAGATCGCGCCCGACTACGGCAGCGAGCGCCGGCGGCTGCGGGTCATCAAGTATCGCGCCCAGGCTTTCCGCGGCGGCTACCACGACTTCACGATCAGGAAAGGGGGCGTGCAGGTCTTCCCGCGCCTCGTCGCGGCCGAGCATCGCCAGCTCACGATGCGCGGCACGATCCAAAGTGGCATCCCGGGCCTCGACCGGTTGCTGGGCGGCGGCGTGGAACAGGGCTCGAGCACGGTGCTCATGGGGCCGCCGGGCTGCGGCAAGAGCCTCATCAGCCTGCAGTTCGTCGACGAGGCGATCAAGGCGGGCGGCAAGGCCGCGATGTTCATCTTCGACGAGGAGATCGGGCTCCTGTTCGATCGCGCCCGGCCGCTGGGCTTCGATCTCGAGGCGCTGCGCAACTCGGGCAAGCTCACCATCACGCAGCTCGACGCGGCGGAGCTGTCGCCGGGCGAGTTCGCCCACTCCGTGCGCGCGAGCGTGCAGGACGCCGACGTCAAGACCGTCGTGATCGACAGCCTCAACGGCTACCAGGCCGCGATGCCGCAGGAGAACTCGCTGATCCTCCACATGCACGAGCTGCTGCAGTTCCTGAACCGGCACGGCGTGTCGACGTTCCTCACCGTCGCCCAGCAGGGGATGATGGGCGACATGCGCTCGCCGGTCGACATCACCTACCTCGCCGACACGGTGATCCTGTTGCGCTTCTTCGAGGCGCGCGGCGCGGTGCGGCGCGCGATCTCGGTGATCAAGAAGCGCACCGGCAAGCACGAGGAGACGATCCGCGAGTTCTGGATCGACAACGGCGTTCATGTCGGCGAGCCGCTGACCCAGTTCCACGGCGTGCTGCGCGGGGTGCCACTGATCGTGGCCGAAGACGCGGTGGCGCCGCGGGCGGAGACCAGGTGAGTGGGCCGGCATCGGGGAATGGCCTGAGTGCGCTGATCTTCGCGCCGCGCGGGCGCGATTCCACCCTTGCCCGCTCGCTGCTGGCCCAGGCCGGCATCGCCGGCCAGATCTGCACCAGCCTCGGCGAGCTGGTCGCGGCACTGCCCGACGATGTCGGCTTCGTCCTGCTGACCGAGGATGCGATCCGCGGCGCCGACCTCAAGCCGCTGGTGAGCTGGATCACCCACCAGCCCGCGTGGTCGGACATGCCCTTCGTGCTGGTGACCGACCATGGCGGCGGGCCCGAGCGCAATCCGATCGCCGCGCGCTGGCTCGACGCGCTGGGCAACGTCTCGTTCCTCGAGCGGCCCTTCCATCCCACCACCCTGCAGAGCGTGGCGCGCGCCGCCATCAAGGGTCGCCGGCGCCAGCTCCAGACGCGGGTGCTGCTGGAAGACCTGCGGCAGGGCGAGGTTCGCCTGCAGCAGATCAACGACCAGCTCGAGCGCCGCGTGCGCGAGCGCACGTCCCAGCTCCAGCACGCGCACGACGCGCTGCTGGCCCAGACGGCCGAGCGCGAGCGCACGCAGGAGCAGCTGCGCCACGTGCAGAAGATGGAATCGATCGGCCAGCTCACCGGCGGCGTGGCACACGACTTCAACAATCTGCTGACGGCGGTGCTCGGCAATCTCGAACTGCTGCGCAAGCGCCTGCCGGCCGATCCCGGCGTCGAACGGCTGATCGACGGCGCCATGCAGGGTGCCCAGCGAGGTGCCGCCCTCACCCAGCGCCTGCTCGCCTTCGCCCGGCGCCAGGCGCTGGAACCCAAGCCGATCGACCTGGGCTTCCTGGTGCAGGGCATGGCCGAGCTGCTGCGCCGCTCGATCGGCCCCTCGATCCACATGGATCTCGATCTCCCGTCCGGCCTGCCGGCGGCGCTGGCCGACGCCAACCAGCTCGAGCTTGCGCTGCTCAATCTCGCGGTCAACGCGCGCGACGCCATGCCCGAGGGCGGCACGCTCACCATTGCCATCGCCTCGATCGAGACCGACGAGGCGACCGATCTCGCCGGCGGCCATTATCTCGGGCTCGTCGTCTCGGACACCGGCTCCGGCATGGATGGCGAGACCTTGCGGCGGGCGACCGAGCCCTTCTTCTCGACCAAGGAGGTCGGCAAGGGCACCGGGCTCGGCCTGTCGATGATCCATGGCCTGGCACTGCAGCTCGGCGGCACCCTGCGTCTCTTCAGCGAAGCCGGCCACGGAACGCGCGCCGAGCTCTGGCTGCCGGTGGCCGAGGGCGCGGCGGAGGCGCCGGAGTCGCCCGCACTCGAACCCGCGCACGAGGCGCCCGGCCGCAAGCGCGCGACCCTGCTGTTCGTCGACGACGATTTCCTGATCGGCCTCTCCACGGCGTCGCTGCTCGAGGATCTCGGCCACAATGTGATCCGGGCCTCCTCGGGCCCCGACGCGCTCGAGGTGCTGCGGTCGAACAGGTCGATCGACCTCCTGATCACCGACTATGCCATGCCCGGGATGACGGGCCTGCAGCTTGCCGAACAGGCGCGGGCGCTGCGGCCGGAGCTGCCCATCCTGCTCGCGACCGGCTATGCCGACGTGCCGGTGGCGAGCCAGCTCGAGCTGCCGCGGCTTTCCAAGCCCTACCAGCAACGCCAGCTCGCCGAGCAGGTCTCGACTTTGCTCGGCTGATTCGCTGATCCCTACTCAGCGGCCTGCGCCTGCTGCTGCGGGGGATGGGGCGGATTGCGCTCGAACTCTTCCTTGATCGCGCGATTGAGGTCGAACTGGACCTGCATCGCCTCGCGTCGCGGCACCCAGAGCCGTGCGACCAGGGTGAAGTTGGCCTCGCCCACCGAATCGACGCCGATCTGGGCCATGGCCTTGATGCGCCTGTCGTGCCTCACGATCTCGCGCACTGTATCGATCGCCCGGCCTATATCGTCGGCCAGCGGCCGCGTGAACTTGAGGTCGACACGCTCTTCGTCGTTGCGCGACGGCACCTTCACGATCTGGCCCCACAGGCTGCCGTTGGGCACGACGACCCGCACATTGTTGTCGGTGTCGAGCTCGCTGTAGAAGAGATTGACCTCGCGGATCGTGCCGACGATGACGGTGCCCATGGTCTCGACCCGGTCGCCGACCCGGAAGGGCCGGAACAGCACCAGCATGATGCCGGCGGCGAGATTGCTGAGCGTGCCCTGGAGGGCCAGGCCGATGGCGATGCCCAGGGCGCCCAGCACGGCCACGAAGCTCGTGGTCTCGACGCCGAAGCTCGTGAGCACGGCGACGAAAGTGAAGACCAGCAAGGTGTAGCGGGCGCCGTTGGCCAGGAAGAGCGTGATGGTGCGATCGAGGCGCGTGGAGCGTGCGCAGGCGCGCACGATGCCCGAATAGAGCATGCGTGCGGTCGTCCAGCCGACGATCAGGATGATGATCGCGCCGACGACCCTGAGGCCGTACGTCGTCACCAGCGCCGCGACCGTGCCCGCGGCGTTGATGCCGGCCTGTTCAAGTCCATCCATGGAACCGAGACGCTACGCTGCTCGAGGTCAGCTCCAGTGGCCTTCGATGAAGACCCAGCCGCCCGGACGCTGCTCCCAGCGGCCCGGGACCCAGGCCGCGCCGCGGCGCGGCACGCCGACATAGTGACCCTCGACCCAGGCGTACTCGGCGCCGTTCCAGCGCCAGTAGCCGGGCTGCCAGCGCTCCAGCTCGACGCGATCGGGCGGCAGCACGGGGATGGTTTCCACGCGCAGCGGCGGCGGCGCGGTGGGAACGTAGATGACTTCCTGGGCCTGGGCGGCCGTGGCTGCCGCCAGGCTTGCGCCCACAGCGACGGCGAGGCCGCCCATCAGCAGGCGGCGTTCGATATTGCGCATGGTTGCTCCTCTGCGTTCGTCAGCAGAGAAACGCCGGCCTCGCAGGGCCGGTTCCAGCCCTTATCCGGCCACAGTCGAGCCAACAGTCGGGCTACTGGGCTTCGTTGGCGCGGATGAAGTCGCGTACGCGCGGCATGATCTGCTCGCGCCACTTGCGGCCGTTGAAGATGCCGTAGTGCCCGACCCGCGGCTGTTCCCAGTGCACATGGCGTGCACCCGGAATGTTCGGCGTGAGCGCGTGCGCGGCCTTGGTCTGGCCGACACCGGAGATGTCGTCGAGCTCGCCCTCGACGGTGAGCAGCGCCGTCTCGATGAAGGAAGGATCGATCTTGCGGCCCCGGCTCACCCAGGCGCCGCGCGGCAACAGGTGCTCCTTGAACACGACCTGGATGGTCTGCAGGTAGAACTCGGCGGTGAGGTCCATCACGGCGAGATATTCGTCATAGAAGCCGCGATGCGCTTCGGCATTCTCGTCGTCGCCCTTCACCAGGTACTCGAACTGGCGCATGTGCGCGTTCACGTGCCGGTCGAGATTCATGGAGATGAAGCTGGTGAGCTGCAGGAAGCCCGGATAGACGCGCCGCATCGCCCCCGGATGGTTGAGCGTCACCGTCGAGATGACGTTCTGCCGGAACCACATCATCGAGTTGCGGGTGGCGAGGTCGTTGGGAGTCGTCGGGCTGATGCGCGTGTCGATCGGCCCGCCCATCAGGGTGAGCGAGCGCGGCTGCCGCGGGTCCTTGGCCTCGGCCATCAGCGAGGCCGCCGCCAGCACCGGCACCGAGGGCTGGCACACGGCGATCACGTGCACGTCCGGCCCGAGATAGCGGCAGAACTCGATGACATAGTCGACATAGTCGTCGAGATCGAAGTTGCCTTCAGAGAGCGGCACCTCGCGCGCATCCGTCCAGTCGGTGATGTGCACGTCGTGCTCGGGCAGCAGGGCCTCGACGGTGCCCCTCAGCAAGGTCGCGAAGTGGCCGCTCATCGGCGCCACGATCAGGACCTTGGGGTCCTTTCGTGGCGTGTCGCGATGGAAATGCAGGAGCCGGCAGAAGGGCTTGCGCAGCAGGATCTCTTCGTTGACCGCGACCGTCTCGTTGCCGATCGGCGTGGTCTCGAGGCCGAAGGCGGGCTTGCCGTAATTCTGCGTCAGCCGCGCGACGATCTCCGAGCTCGCCGCCACCGACTTGCCAAACCAGGTGTCGGCGAGCGGATTGTAGGGGCTGGTATAGAGCTGCTCGAGCGCACCGGCCCACAGACGCACGGGCTTGGCGAGCTGACGCTGCAGTTCATACGCGTAATACATCAGCATGGGGCGCGGATTGTACTCGCCGGCTTGGCCGTGTCACTTGAATATTGCGGTGCACAAAAGGCGGCGAATCAATGACTTAAAGTAGTTGTTGGACCCCTGCGGCAATCGCTTCCGCCTTGCTTTCGTGCGTGAAGTGCGTGACGAACCGGCCGCGCTTGTCGAGCAGATAGACGATGGACGAATGGTCCATCAGGTAGGGCCCGCCATCCTTGCTGGGGACCTTCTGGTAGTAGACGCGATAGGCGCGCGCGACCTTGTCGATCTCCTGCGGCGTGCCGGTGAGGCCGACGATCGTGGGCCCGAAGTTGGTGACATAGCCCTTCATGAGCTTGGGCGTGTCGCGCTCGGGATCGATGGTGATGAACACCATGTTCACTTTTTTCGGCCCGTCGGGACCGAGCTTCTCGGCCGCGTTTTCCATCAGCAGCAGCGAGGTCGGGCAGACGTCCGGACAAAAGGTGTAGCCGAAATAGATCAAGGTCGGCTTGCCCTTGAGCGTCTCGCTGCTGAACGGTTTGCCGTCCTGGTCCGTGAGCGTGAAGGGTCCGCCGATCGAGGGGCCCGAGCTTCCCTGCCAGGCGTCCCAGCCGATCCAGCCGGCGGCGCCGGCCAGAACGATGATCCATACCGCAAGCAGGGACTTCATGGTTCTGGACATGGCGGCACATGTCGCACAAGGAAGGACGATGAACAACGACCTGGTGAAACTGTCACAGGCCGCCGACTACGCGGCGCGCCAGCATGCCGCGCACAAGCGCAAGGGTATCAGGGGCGAGCCTTACATCAATCACCTGATCGAGGTCGCGACCCTGCTGGCCGAGGCGACCGACGGTAACGATCTCGTGTTGGTTCAGGGCGGCTATCTGCACGACACGGTCGAAGACACCGACACCACACCCGCCGATCTCGTGCGTCTGTTCGGAAAGGACGTGGCCGATCTCGTGGCCGAGGTGACCGACGACAAGTCGCTGCCGCAGAAGGATCGCAAGCGCCTGCAGGTCGAGCACGCTCCCCACCTCTCGCCGCGTGGCAAGCTGCTCAAGATCGCCGACAAGACCTCGAACCTGCGCGGCATCGTCAGCAGCCCGCCCAAGGATTGGTCGCGCGAACGACTGCTCGAATACATCGACTGGGCCGAAGAGGTCGTGCGGGCCTGCCGCGGCGCGAATGCGCGCCTCGAGGCCGCCTTCGACAAGGCGCATGCCGAGGCGATCGAGCACTACAAGAGCTGAACGGAGAGACGAGGATGTTCTACGACGCCGCCAAGCGCGATCACGGATTGCCGGTCGATCCGCTGAAGTCGCTGATCGTGCCGCGGCCGATCGGCTGGATCTCGACGGTCGATGGGCAAGGCCGCGTGAACCTCGCGCCCTACAGCTTCTACAACGCGGTGAGCGAATTCCCGCCGATGGTCTACTTCGCCATCACCGGCCGCTATGGCGACACGCCGACCAAGCACAGCCGCATGAACGCCGAGGAGACCGGCGAGTTCGTGGTCAACATGGTGGCGGGCACGCTGACCGAGAAGATGAACATCACGACGGCGATGGTGGCCTACGGCATCGACGAGATGAAGCTCGCGGGCCTGACGCCGGCGCCCTGCAAGTACGTGAAGCCGCCGCGCGTCGCCGAATCGCCCGTGGCGCTGGAGTGCCGGTACTGGAAGACGCTCGAGGTGCCGGTCGAGCCGGGCCACGAGAACCACAGCGCCTCGGTGGTGTTCGGCCAGGTGGTGGGCGTGCACATCGACGACAGCATCCTGAAGGACGGACGGGTCGACGTGATGGCGTTCCGCCCCGTGGCGCGTCTGGGCTACAGCGAATACACGACCACCGAAAACGTCTGGAAAATGCGCCGTCCCGACGATTCCCGATACTAACCGGACGGGCTCTTGCAGCCGCGCCCACAGGGTCTAGGATAGGCGCCGTCCAAGGGGTGCCCCGACAAGGGGCTGAGATACCGACGGTCTTTCCGGACAGCGCGGTGACCCTTTGAACCTGATCCGGGTCATGCCGGCGAAGGGACAGGATGCCTCCTTTGCACGACACGCCGGGTCTCCGTAGTTGTTTGCCACGGGAGATCCCAACGTCATGGATACCATCATCTCGAATCCGAAGGTCACGACCGGCCCGTTGCCGGCGTCGCAGAAGATCTATGTGACGCCCGAGGACGCGCCCGATCTCAGCGTGCCTCTGCGGGAGATCACGCAGAGCGTCGACACCGAGCCCAAGATCCGCGTCTACGACACGACCGGCCCCTACACCGATCCGACCGTCGCCATCGACGTGCGCAAGGGCCTTGTCCGCACGCGCCGCGGCTGGGTGCAGGCCCGTGGCGGCGTCGAGGAATATGTCGGACGCGCGATCCAGCCGATCGACAACGGCAACGTCAAGGCGGCGGCGCTGCAGCCCTTCCCCAACACGCCCAAGCCCTTGCGCGGCCTCGAGGACCACAAGATCACGCAGTACGAATGGGCGAGGGCCGGCGTCATCACCAAGGAGATGATCTACGTCGCCGCGCGCGAGAACCTCGGCCGCAAGCGCGCGCACGAACTCGCCAAGGAGCGCCTCGCCGACGGCGAGAGCTTCGGTGCCGCGCTGCCCGACTTCATCACGCCGGAGTTCGTGCGCAACGAAATAGCGCTCGGCCGCGCCATCATCCCGGCGAACATCAACCACACCGAGCTCGAGCCGATGATCATCGGCCGCAACTTCCTGGTGAAGATCAACGCCAATATCGGCAACTCGGCCGTCACCTCCTCGATGGAGGAAGAGGTCGAGAAGATGGTGTGGGCGATCCGCTGGGGCGCCGACACGATCATGGACCTCTCGACCGGCCGCAACATCCACGACACGCGCGAGTGGATCCTGCGCAACTCGCCGGTGCCGATCGGCACGGTGCCGATCTATCAGGCCTTGGAGAAGGTCGGCGGCGATCCGACCAAGCTTTCCTGGGAAGTCTTCCGCGACACGCTGGTCGAGCAGTGCGAGCAGGGCGTCGACTACTTCACCATCCATGCCGGCGTCCGCCTCGCCCATGTGCCGCTGACCGCGAGCCGCGTCACCGGCATCGTGAGCCGCGGCGGCTCGATGATGGCGCAATGGTGCCTCACCGAGCATCGCGAGAGCTTCCTCTACGAGCACTTCGGCGACATTTGCGACATCATGCGCAAGTACGACGTCTCGTTCTCGCTGGGCGACGGCCTGCGCCCCGGCTCGAACGCCGACGCCAACGATGCCGCGCAGTTCGCCGAACTCGAGACCTTGGGTGAATTGACCAAGGTCGCCTGGGACAAGGGCTGCCAGGTGATGATCGAGGGCCCGGGCCACGTCCCGATGCACAAGATCAAGGTCAACATGGAGAAGCAGCTCCGGGAGTGCGGCGAGGCGCCGTTCTACACCCTGGGACCGCTCGTGACCGACATCGCGCCGGGCTACGACCACATCACCTCGGGCATCGGCGCCGCCATGATCGGCTGGTTCGGCACGGCGATGCTCTGCTACGTGACGCCCAAGGAGCATCTCGGCCTGCCCGATCGCGACGACGTCAAGGTGGGCGTCATCACCTACAAGATCGCAGCGCACGCCGCCGATCTCGCCAAGGGCCATCCCGCGGCGCGCCTGCGCGACGATGCGCTCTCCAAGGCGCGCTTCGACTTCCGCTGGATCGATCAGTTCAATCTCTCGCTCGATCCGGCGACGGCGGAGAAGTTCCACGACGAGACGCTGCCCAAGGACGCGCACAAGACGGCGCACTTCTGCTCCATGTGCGGGCCGAAGTTCTGCTCCATGCGCATCACGCAGGACATCCGCGACTATGCCCAGAAGGGCATGAAGGAGATGAGCGACAAGTTCAAAGCCGGCGGCAGCCAGCTCTACGTGCCGGATAAAGCGGCAGACTAGGCGCGGCCCCGCCGCGACGGACGTTCGCGGACAGAACTTGCAGCGAGGCCCGGCCCTGACATCAGGGCTGGGCCTCAAATATTTTTGAGCCCAAGCGGGTCCGGAAGCGGCTTTCTGCGTTACCGGACCGCCGGTTACCTTGCGCCTCTGCCGTGGCTAGGGGAGACTCCGCCGGTTCCTTACGTATAAAGGCACGATACGTGGCTTGGGGGCGAACGATAGGATGAATCGACGGCGAACCCTCCTCGGGGTTGGGTTGGCGGTGATACTCGCCGCCGCCGTGGTCTGGTTCATTACCAAGCCCAGCGGTGGAGGCAGTGGCGCGCGCGGCGCCCGTGGCGGCGCCAACCAGCCGGTCACGGTCGGGACCGCCACCGTCGCCAAAGCCGATATTCCGCTTGTTATCAAGGCGTTGGGTACGGTCACGCCGCTCGCCACAGTGACTGTGAAGACCCAGATCACCGGCCAGCTCGTCCAGGTCGCCTTCACCGAGGGCCAGTCGGTGAAGAAGAACGACCTTTTGGCCGTCGTCGATCCGCGGCCCTACGAAGTCGCCCTCCAGCAGGCGATCGGCGCCCAGGAGAAGGACGAGGCGCTGCTCAAGAACGCGCAGATCGACCTCGCCCGCTACAAGACCCTGGTCTCGCAGGACTCGATCGCGCGCCAGACCCTGGACACGCAGGCCGCCCTGGTGCGCCAGTACGAGGCGGCCATCGTGACCGACCGTGCGGCCGTCGATGCGGCCAAGCTCAACCTCGTCTACACGCGCATCATCGCGCCCAGCGACGGCCGAATCGGGCTGCGTCTCGTCGATCCCGGCAACTACGTCACCATCGGCGACGCCACGGGCATCTGCGTCATCACGCTGATGCAGCCCATGTCGGTGCTGTTCACGATCCCCGAGGATTCGCTCCCGTCGGTGCGCAAGCGCCTCCGCGACGGCGCGACCCTGCAGGTCACCGCGCTCGATCGCGCGCAGAAGGTCGAGCTCGGCGTCGGCAAGGTCGCCACGCTCGACAACCAGGTCGACACGACGACCGGCACGGTGAAGCTGCGCGCGATGTTCGACAATGCCGACGAGGCGCTGTTCCCCAACCAGTTCGTCAACATCCGCCTGCTGGTCGACACGGTGAAGGACGCGATCTCCGTGCCCATGGCGGCCATCCAGCGCGGCCAGCCCGGCACCTTCGTCTATCGCGTGAAGCCCGACGACACGGTCGAGATCAAGGTCATCCAGACCGGCGCCAGCGACGGCGAGAAGATCGCGGTCGTGTCGGGCCTCGATGTCGGCGACAAGGTCGTGACCGACGGCACGGACCGCCTGCGCGAGGGCTCCAAGGTGCGCCTGCCCGGCCAGGCCGCGCCCGGCGCCAAGCCCGGCCAGTCCGGGCCGCCGGTCGCCAATGCGCCCGCCAACGGCCAGCGGCAGGGCGCCAATACCGGCGAGCGTCGCGGCGGCGGCGCCGGCCGCCCGGCCCAATCCAACCAGTAAGTCCGTCCGCGACATGAATCCGTCGCGGATCTTCATCGAGCGGCCGGTCGGCACCTCGCTCCTGATGGTGGCGATCATGCTGGTCGGCATCATCGCCTACCGCTTCCTGCCGCTCGCCGCCCTGCCCGAGGTCGACTATCCGACCATCCGCGTGCTGACGCTCTATCCCGGCGCCGGGCCCGAGGTCATGACCTCCTCGATCACCGCGCCGCTGGAGCGCCAGTTCGGCCAGATGCCCGGCCTCAACCAGATGACGTCGACCAGCTCGTCGGGCGCCTCGGCCATCACCTTGCAGTTCGATCTCAAGCTCGGCATCGACATCGCCGAGCAGCAGGTGCAGGCCGCCATCAACGCCGCCGGCAATCTGCTGCCGGCCGACCTGCCGGCGCCGCCGATCTACGCCAAGGTCAATCCGGCGGATGCGCCGATCCTGACGCTCACCGTCACCTCCAAGTCCGAGCCGCTCACCAAGGTCTACGATCTCGTCGACGTGCGTCTAGGCCAGAAGATCGCCCAGCTTCCGGGCGTCGGCCTCGTGACCCTGGGCGGCGGCGCCAAGCCCGGCGTGCGCATCCGCGCCAATCCCGCCGCGCTCGCGGCCTACGGGCTCAACGTCGACGATCTCCGCACCACCATCACCAACGCCAACGTCAACACGCCCAAGGGCAATTTCGACGGACCGACCAACGCCTACACGATCAACGCCAACGACCAGATCACCGATCCCGAGCTGTTCAACGACGTGATCGTCGCCTACCGCAACGGCGCCCCGGTGCGCCTGAAGGACGTGGCGTCGGTCTCGGCCACGCAGGAGAACAATCGGCTGGCCGCCTGGGCCAACACCACGCCCGCCGTCATCATCGACGTGCAGCGCCAGCCCGGCGCCAACGTCATCGCCGTGGTCGACAGCATCAAGGCGCTGCTGCCGCAGCTCAAGCAAACGCTGCCCACGGCGCTCGACGTCGAGATCCTGTCGGACCGCACCAACACGATCCGCGCCTCGGTGCGCGACGTGCAAATCGAGCTCTCCTTCGCCGTGCTGCTGGTCGTGGGCGTGATCTTCATATTCCTCGGCGACTGGCGGGCGACCATCATCCCCAGCCTCTCGGTCCCGCTGTCGCTCGTGGGCACGCTCGCGGTCATGTATCTCGCGGGCTTCAGCCTCAACAACCTCTCGATCATGGCGCTCACCATCGCCACCGGCTTCGTGGTCGACGACGCCATCGTCATGATCGAGAACATCGCCCGCTACATCGAGGAGGGCGAGGACCCGATGGAGGCCGCCCTCAAGGGCTCGAGCCAGATCGCCTTCACCGTCGTGTCGCTCACCGTGTCGCTGATCGCGGTGCTGATCCCGCTGCTCTTCATGGGCGACGTGGTGGGCCGCCTGTTCAGCGAGTTCGCGGTCACCCTCTCCGTCACCATCCTGATCTCGGCCGTCGTGTCGCTCACCCTGGTGCCCATGATGTGCGCCCAGCTCCTGCGCCGGCAGCCCCAACGAGAAGGGCAAGGCGAGGCGGAGCGCCGGCACGCCGAATCGCAGGCGCTGGGGGCGCGCTGGTTCGCCCGCATGATCGACGGCTACGACAAGGCGCTGATCGTGGTGTTCCGCCACCAGCCTCTGACGCTGCTGGTCGCGGTCGCCACGGTGGCGCTGACGGTCGTGCTCTACATCGTCATCCCCAAGGGCTTCTTCCCGGTGCAGGACAACGGCCTGATCCAGGCCGTCACCGAGGCCTCGCAGAGCATCTCCTTCGACGCCATGAGCAAGCGCCAGCAGGCGCTGGCCCGCGCCATCCTGAAGGACCCCGACGTCGAGAGCCTCAGCTCCTTCGTCGGCGTCGATGGCACCAACCCGACGCTGAACTCGGGCCGCATGCTGATCAACCTCAAGGACAAGGACTCGCGCGACCTGTCGGCCAGCCAGATCATCCGCCGCATCCTGCGCGAAACCGACCAGGTCGAGGGCATCTCGCTCTACATGCAGCCCTCGCAGGACCTCACCATCGATTCGACGGTGAGCCGCACGCAGTACCAGTTCGTGCTGGAGAGCCCCAATCCCGGCGACTTCGACGTCTGGGTGCCGCGCCTGATCGCCCGCATGCAGCAGATCCCCGACGTGATCGACGTCACGAGCGAGCTGCAGAACAAGGGCCTCGCCATGTACATCAAGATCGACCGCGACGCGGCGGCGCGCTTCGGCATCACCGCCGCCACGGTCGACAACCTGCTCTACGATTCCTTCGGCCAGCGCATCGTCTCGACGGTCTACACCCAGTCGAACCAGTACCGCGTGATCTACGAGCTCTCGCCCGAGCTGCAGGGCTCGCTCGATTCGCTGCAGAGCCTCTACCTGCCGGGTTCGGCGAGCGGCAAGGAGGTGCCGCTGTCGGCCATCGCCACCTTCGAGCAGCGCACCGCGCCGCTGCGCATGGACCGCCTCAGCCAGTTCCCGGCCACGACCGTCTCCTTCAACCTCGCTCCCGGCGCGTCGCTGGGCAACGCCGTCGACGCCATCACCCAGGCGCAGCGCGAGATCGGCATGCCGCGCTCGATCACCACCAATTTCCAGGGCGCGGCGCTCGCCTTCCAGAAGGCGCTGAACAGCCAGCTCATGCTGATCCTGGCGGCGATCGTCACGGTCTACATCGTGCTGGGCGTGCTCTACGAGAGCTACATCCATCCGGTGACGATCCTGTCGACGCTGCCGTCGGCCGGCATCGGCGCGCTGCTCGCGCTCATGATCGCGGGCGACGATCTCTCGGTCGTCGCCATCATCGGCATCGTGCTGCTGATCGGCATCGTGAAGAAGAACGCGATCATGATGATCGACTTCGCGCTGGAGGCCGAGCGCCACGAGGGCAAGGCGCCGCAGGAGGCGATCCACCAGGCCTGCCTGCTGCGCTTCCGGCCGATCCTGATGACCACCATCGCCGCCCTGGTCGGCGCGTTGCCGCTGATGCTGGGCGAGGGCACGGGCTCGGAGCTGCGCCATCCGCTCGGCATCACCATCGTGGGCGGCCTGATCGTGAGCCAGATGCTCACCCTCTTCACCACGCCGGTGATCTACCTCGCCTTCGACCGGATCGGCCGGCGCATCCGCGGCGTGCCGCTCGACACGCCGGCCTATCCGCTGAACCAGAATCCCGACGCGCCGCAGCCCGGCGAGCTGCCCGAGGGCTTCCAGCCGTGACGAGCATCTCCACGGTCTTCATCCAGCGGCCGGTCGCCACGACCCTGCTGACGCTCGGCATCCTGATCTCGGGCCTGATGGGCTTCATGGCGCTGCCGGTGTCGCCGCTGCCCAAGGTCGACTTCCCGACCATCTCGGTCCAGGCGAACCTGCCCGGCGCCTCGCCCGACACGGTGGCGACCTCGGTCACCACGCCCCTGGAGAAGCGCCTGGGCGCCATCGCCGGCGTCACCGAGATCACCTCGACCAGCACGGTCAGCAACTCGCGCATCACCTTGCAGTTCGACCTGTCGCGCGACATCGACGGCGCCTCGCGCGACGTGCAGGCCGCCATCAACGCCGCCCGCGCCGACATGCCGGCCAGCCTGCGCTCCAATCCGGTCTACCGGAAGATCAACCCGGCCGACGCGCCGGCCATGATCCTGGCGCTCACGTCGGACACGATCGGCCAGGGCCGCATGTACGACGCGGCCTCCAACGTCCTGCAGCAGAAGCTCTCCCAGGTGAATGGCGTCGGCCAGGTGACGCTCGGCGGCTCCTCGCTGCCGGCGGTGCGCATCGAGGTCAATCCCAACGCGCTCTCGAAGTACCGCATCGGGCTGGAGAGCGTGCGCGCCGCCCTGGCCGCCGCCAACGCCAACTCGCCCAAGGGCGCGATCGAGGTCGGCGACCTCCACTACCAGCTCTACACGAACGACCAGAGCCGCGTCGCCGACGACTATCGCGACCTGGTCGTCGCCTATCGCAACAACGCGCCCGTCCGGCTGTCGGACGTCGCCGAAGTCATCGACTCGGTCGAGGATATCCGCAACGAAGGCCAGGCCAACGGCAAGCGCTCGGTGCTGGTCATCATCTATCTCCAGCCCAACGCCAACATCATCGAGACCGTCGACGAGGTGAAGGAGCTCCTGCCCGAGCTGCAGGAAGCCCTGCCGACCGAGATCAACGTCACGGTGGCGTCGGACCGCACCACCACCATCCGCTCCTCGCTGACCGAGGTCGAGCACGCGTTGACCGCCTCGGTCGTGCTGGTCGTGCTGGTGACCTTCGCCTTCCTGCGCTCCTTCCGCGCGGGCCTCGTTCCCTCGGTCGCGGTGCCGGTGTCGCTGATCGGCACGTTCGGCGTGATGTATCTCGCGGGCTACAGCCTCAACAATCTGTCGCTGATGGCCATGACCATCGCCGCGGGCTTCGTGGTCGACGACGCGATCATCGTGCTGGAGAACATCCAGCGCCACATCGAGAACGGCATGTCGCGCATCGAGGCCGCGCTGCTCGGCGCGCGCGAAGTCGGCTTCACCGTGGTCTCGATGAGCCTGTCGCTGATCGCCGTCTTCATCCCGATCCTGCTGATGGGCGGCATCGTCGGCCGGCTGTTCCGCGAATTCGCCGTCACCCTGACGATCGCCATCGTGATCTCGATGGTGGTCTCGCTCACCACCACGCCCATGATGTGCGCCTACGTGCTGAAGCCGCCGCGCCGGGAAGGCGATGCCGAGAAGCCGCCGGGCCGGCTGGCGCGCATGAGCGAGCACGCCTTCAACAGCGTTCAGTCCTTCTATGGAGACACGCTGGGCTGGGTGCTGCGCCATCCCGCGCTCACCCTGATGGTCTTCTTCGCCACGATAGCGTTCAACGTCTTCCTCTATTACGAGATCCCCAAGGGCTTCTTCCCGCAGCAGGACACGGGCCGCATCATCGGCGGCATCCGCGCCGATCAGGCCATCTCCTTCCAGTCGATGCGCCGGAAGTTCCGCGACTTCGTGGCGATCGTGCGGGCCGATCCCGCGGTCGAGAACGTCGTGGGCTTCACCGGCGGCTTCCAGACCAACTCGGGCTTCCTGTTCGCCTCGCTGAAGCCGCTGTCCCAGCGCAAGGTCTCGGCCGATCAGGTCATCAACCGGCTGCGGATCAGGCTGGCCCAGGTGCCGGGCGCCAATCTCTTCATGCAGGCCGTGCAGGACATCCGCGTCGGCGGCCGCCAGAGCAACTCGCAGTACCAATTCACGTTGCAGTCCGACTCGCTCAGCGATCTCTACGATTGGGGCCCGAAGCTCGTGCAGGCACTGCAGAAGGACACCTCCGTCATCACCGACGTCGATTCAGACCAGCAGCAGCACGGTCTGCAGGTCAACCTCACGATCGACCGTGACGCGGCGGCAAAGTACAACCTCAGCACCAACGCGATCTCGGCCACGCTCTACGATGCCTTCGGCCAGCGCCAGGTGTCGACGATCTACAATGCGCTGAACCAGTATCACGTCGTCATGGAGGTATCGCCCGAGTACTGGGAGAACCCGCAGACGCTGAAGGAGATCTACGTCAGCACCTCGGGCGGCTCGATCAGCGGCGCCCAGGGCACGCAGGCCATTGTCTCGGCTGCGGCGCCGACGGTGAACACCAGTTCGGCCGGCTCGGGCTCGATCTCGGGACTGACCACGGCGGCGACGGCGCTCGACCCCAGCCAGGCGGTGCGCAACCAGCTGACCAACGCGATCGCGGTGAGCGGCAAGGGCTCGGCCTCGACGGCGGCGGCGGTCAGCACCTCGGCCGAGACCATGATCCCGCTCTCGGCGGTGACGCGCTACCAGTTCGGCACCACGCCGCTCGGCGTCAACCACCAGGGGCTGTTCGTCGCCACCACGGTCTCGTTCAACCTCGCGCTCAACAAGACGCTGAGCGACGCCACCGCCTATGTCGACGCCACGATGCGCGAGATCGGCATGCCGGCCACCATCCACGGCTCCTTCCAGGGCACGGCGCGCGCCTTCCAGCAGTCGCTGAACAGCCAGGTGCTGATCATCCTGTTCGCGCTGGCCGCCATCTACATCGTGCTGGGCGTGCTCTACGAGAGCTACATCCATCCGATCACGATCCTCTCGACCCTGCCCTCGGCCGGCATCGGCGCGCTGCTGGCGCTGCAGCTCTTCCATGTCGAGCTCAGCATCATCGCCATGATCGGCGTGCTGCTGCTGATCGGCATCGTCAAGAAGAACGCTATCATGATGATCGACGTGGCGCTCGACCGCGAGCGCCACCAGGATCTCGATCCCAAGGACGCGATCTACGAGGCCTGCCTGCTGCGCTTCCGGCCGATCCTCATGACCACGCTCGCCGCCATGCTGGGCGCGCTGCCGCTGGCGCTCGGCCTGGGCGACGGCGCCGAGCTGCGCCAGCCGCTCGGCATCTCCATCATCGGCGGCCTGCTGGTCAGCCAGATCCTCACCCTCTACACCACGCCGGTGATCTATCTCTATCTCGACCGCTTCCGCCGACGCGACCGCGATCCGCACAGCCGGCTCGCCCGCGCGATGGGTGGCCTGGAGGCGCGCACGTGAGACGTTCCGCTCTTCTCCTGGCGGCGCTGGCGCTCGGCGGCTGCATGGTCGGGCCCGACTACCAGAAGCCGCCGCCGGCCTCCGAGACGGCGCAGACCTTCAAGGAGCTCACCGCGCCCCGGGAGGTCATGCCGGGCATCGAGTTCCGGCCGGCGCTGCCGCGCGACGCGATCGACCGCGGGCCCTGGTGGACGATCTACGGCGATCCGACGCTCGACCGGCTGATGGCGCAGGTCGACGTCTCGAACCAGACGCTCAAGGAGAACGAAGCCGCCTATCGCCTCGCCGTGGCGACCATGCGCCAGAACCAGTCGCTGCTCTTCCCGTCGCTCGGCTACACCGGTTCGGTCCAGCAGGTGAGCGCCGGCGGCGGCCGCGGCAGCACCTCGCTCAGCGCCAGCAGCTCCTCGAGTTCGACCGGCCAGTACAGCCTCGGCGGCACGCTCACCTGGGAGCTCGACCTCTGGGGCCGCATCCGGCGCACGATCGAGAGCGACGCGGCCGCGGCCCAGGCCTCCGCCGCCGACATCGCCTCGGCCCGGCTGTCCATCCAGTCGAGTCTGGCGACCAGCTACTTCTCGCTGCGCATCTCCGACGAGCGCGCCAGCTTCTACCGCGAGCAGGTGGCCAATCTCACCCGCTCGCTCCAGATCGTGCGCAACCAGGTGTCGGCCGGCACCGCCTCCAAGCTCGACGAGGCGCAGGCCCGCACGCTCCTGGAGCAGACACGTGCCCTCTACGTCGCCGAGGGCGCCACGCGCGCACAGTTCGAGCATGCGATCGCCGCCCTGATCGGCAGGCAGCCGGCCGAGGTCAATGTCGAGACGGCGCCGACGGTGAAGACCGTGCCGACGCTCGACGCCGGCGTCCCCTCTTCGCTGCTCGAGCGCCGGCCCGATATCGCGGCGGCCGAGCGCACCATGCAGTCGAGCAATGCGCTGATCGGCGTTGCCGTCGCGGCCTACTATCCGGATTTCTCCTTCAACGCCTCGATCACCTTCCTGACCACGACCTTGGGCAACCTGCTGCAGATCAGCAACGCGGTGTGGTCGCTCGGGCCGTCCATGAGCGGTACCGCGCTCGATGGCGGCGCGCGGTCGGCCCAGGTCGAGGGAGCGCGCGCGACCTACGACAAGTCCGTCGCCACTTACCGCCAGACCGTGGTCACCGCCTTCCAGCAGGTCGAGGATGCGCTCGCCCAGCAGCACTATTACGAGGAGCAGGAGAAGATCCAGCGCGCCGCCGTCGATGCCGCGCGCGAGGCGGTGCGTCTGTCGATCAACCAGTACCAGGCCGGCACCATCGCCTACACCACGGTGATCACGGCGCAGACCACGGCGATCGGTGCCGAGCAGACGCTGATCAACATCCGCCTCAACCGCTTCTCGACCAGCGCCACCCTGGTGACCGCGCTGGGCGGCGGCTGGCGCGAGCAGGACATGCCCGCGCTCATCCCGTCGCCGCCGCAGACGCCGCCGGGCGCGACGCCGGTCAAGAAGAAGGACTGGTGGGCCTTCTGGCGCTAGAGCGGCTTCCGATCAAGTTGAACCGCTAAAGCGGTTCATCTTGATCGGAAACGCATTGCACGAAGCGCCTCGACTCTCAGCATAGTCCATTCAGCTGATTGCAGCTGAATGGACTATGCTCTAGACGCTTTTCCCGTCATCCCGAGCGGAGCGAAGCGAAGCCGAAGGACCTTTTTTGTCATCGGCGGAGCCAAAAGAGGTCCCTCGGTTTCGCTCGGGATGACGGCTAGAGCGGCCAGGGAATCTTGATCTCCTGCAGCGGCGCGTGCTGCTGGGCGGCATGCATGTCGGTCTCACCGACGCCGCCTTGGGCGCGCGGGCGCGGCAGCGTGATCTTTACCGCATTCACCAGATCGAAGAAGCCGAAGGTGATGATCGCCTGCGTCGGCACGTTGTAGAGCTCGCTCACCAGCTCCCGGGTGATCACACCGCTCTTCTTCACCGCCTCGAAGTCCTCGCGGCTCTTGAAGATGATGTCGAGCGTGATCTCGAAGGGCCCGGCATTCTTGCTGCGCACGACCTTGGCGATCTCGCGCAGCGGCGTCGGCACCGATGTCACTGGATGTCCTCGTAGCGCACGGGGAACAAGGCCGTCGGGCTGTCGACGGCCATCAGGTGATAGACGTTGAACTCGCAGGCCTGGCCGAGCGGGATCTCGAGCGGCGTGAAGGGCGAGGCGAGATTGCCCGCCGTCGCGATGCGGCCGGGATAGGGCGCGTGCATGAGCGTCGTGCGGATCTTGCCGCAGATCGCCGTCGCGATCGCCTGCGTGGCGGCGGCGACTTCGACGATGATGCAAAGCTCGTGCGCCGGCGTCTTCACCGGCTCCAGCTCGCCCATCACGCCGTTCTTGCCGTAGACATGCGGCACGATGCGATAGGTCTCCGGCGGGACTTCCTTGAAATAGTCGCGCGCCGTCTGGATCACGCGCGCCAGGATGGTGTCGATCTGGGCGATGAAGATCGGATCGCGCGCGCCGGCGATGAAGATGCTGCGCCAGCCCGCGGTCTTGGCGCCTTCGAGTTTCACCGTGTAGGGCGTGCTCCTCTCGAAGCGGCTGCCCGAGACGCGCACGCGGCGGTCCGTGACCTGCTCGTACCTGCATTGCGAGAGATCGAGCGTGCCGCCCGGCCCCGCCAGCAGGAAGGGATGGGTCTTCTCGTAGAGCGTGTGGGCCGCAACCGAGGTCGTGGTGCAGCGCTCCTCGGGATTGAGCGGCTCGAGCTCGAAATGATCGCGCCGCAGATAGCCCATGATCGTGCGGCCGACGGGCTCGGCGCAGAGCGCGCCGCACTCCATGATCTTGCCCATGTGCCAGGCGAGCGCGGGATCGAAGCCGGCGCGGATTGCCATCGCCGCGGTCGGCGCAGGATCGTAGGCGCGGCCGCTCACCACGACGTCGACGCCCTCGCTCTCGTCGAGCGCCTTGAGGAAAGGCTCGGCGCCCATCTGCGCCACCACGACAGTGGCGGCATCGACCTCGCGCGGATCGAGCACGGGGACAGGCCCCAGCGGCTCGACACGGCCGGCCTTCAGCTCCTTCTTGATGTGGTCCTTCGCAATGTCGGCGTAGATCCTGGCCAGGCGAAAGTGCCAGCCGCGCTTGTGCGAGACCTCGGCGATGATGTCGCGGAAGACATCGACATGCAGGTCGCTGCCGTCGCCGCCGGCCGAGGAGATCAGCAGCGGCACCCGAGCCTCGCGCTGCAGCTCCAGGAGGGCCTCGATGTCCTTCACATAGGCCTCGCGGCTGCAGGTCATCTCGCCCAGGCCGAGCTTCTGGGGGCCTGAATCGGTCGACCCCGCATCGATGGTGATGGCGTGCGGCTTCTGCTCCAGCCCCTTGCGGACATGGTCCACCGGGAAGCCGTAGCCCAGCATGCCGGAGGGGGTGAGAATGCGAATCTCGTCGTTCGTCGATGCGACCATGGCCGGGAAATAGCATATTCGGGCCATGGCCGAGGCGGAAATCCGCAAGATCATCCATCTCGACATGGATGCCTTCTATGCGTCCGTGGAGCAGCGCGACGATCCCTCCTTGCGCGGCAAGCCGCTCGCCGTGGGCGGCAGCCGCGAGCGTGGCGTGGTCATGGCCGCCTCCTACGAGGCCCGCACCTTCGGCGTGCGCTCGGCCATGCCATCCACGACGGCCAAGCGGCTCTGCCCGGAGCTGCTGTTCGTGAAGCCGCGCTTCGACGTCTACAAGGAGGTGTCGCGCCAGATCCGCGCGATCTTCCTCGAGTACACGCCGCTCGTGGAACCGCTGTCGCTCGACGAGGCCTATCTCGACGTCACGACCAATCTCAAGAACATGCCGCTCGCCTCCGAGATCGCGAAGGAGATCCGCGCCCGCATCCTTGAGCAGACCGGGCTCACGGCCTCTGCAGGCATCTCCTACAACAAGTTCCTGGCCAAGCTCGCCTCGGACCATCGCAAACCCAACGGCCAGTTCGTGATCCCGCCCGAGAAGGGTCCGGCCTTCGTCGAGACGCTGCCTGTCGGCAAGTTCCACGGCATCGGCCCCGCGACCGAGGCCAAGATGAAGCGGCTCGGCATCCATACCGGTGCCGATCTCAAGGCGCAGACGCTGGAATTCCTGCAGCAGTATTTCGGCAAGTCCGGTGGCTACTACTTCGCCATCGCCCGCGGCCAGGACGAGCGCCGCGTCGTGCCCGACCGGCCGCGCAAGTCCGTCGGCTCCGAGACGACCTTCATGCAGGACCTCGGCCGCCCCGCCGAGATCGAGGAGGGCGTGAAGTCGGTGCTCGACGATGTCTGGGGCTATTGCGAGCGCACCGGCATCGCTGGCCGCACCGTGACGGTGAAGATCAAATACGCCGACTTCCAGATCGTGACGCGCAGCCGGACGTTGCCGCACCTGGTCGAGAGCCGGGAGGAGCTCGAACGCACGAGCGTGGAACTCGTGCGCACGATCCTGCCGCTCGAGAAGAAGGTGCGGCTATTGGGCGTTTCCCTCTCGAATATGGGTGCGCGCGTCGAGCAAGCTGAGCCACAATTAACGCTCGGCCTATGATCGATAAATTAGAATATTTGTTGGCGCTGGCGCGCGAACGGAACTTCAGCAAGGCGGCCGAATCGTGCGGCGTGACGCAGCCGACCTTCTCGGCCGGCATCAAGCAGCTCGAGGACACGCTGGGCGTGATGCTGGTTCAGCGCACGTCGCGCTTCCTGGGCTTCACGGCGGAAGGGGAACGCGTGCTCGACTGGGCGCGCACCATCGTGGCCGACGCTCGGGCGATGCGGGCGGAAGTGCAGACCCTGAAGAAGGGCCTGGCCGGCCACATCAAGATCGCGGCCATTCCGACGGCGCTCGCCATGGTCTCGGCGCTGACCACGCCGTTCCGCGCCAAGCATCCCAACGTGAAGTTCAGCATCCTCTCGCGCACCTCGATCGAGATCCTGTCGATGCTGGAGAATCTCGAGGTCGATGCGGGGCTCACCTACATCGACAACGAGCCGCTC
Source organism: Reyranella sp. (assembly GCA_035501235.1). Classification (GTDB taxonomy): domain Bacteria; phylum Pseudomonadota; class Alphaproteobacteria; order Reyranellales; family Reyranellaceae; genus Reyranella. Next base: position 16,449 of record DATJWN010000312.1, on the reverse strand, counting down.
GGCCGCATGCGCGCCGTGCCGATCTATGTCGAGCAGTACCGGCTCCTCACCTCGGCCGAGGCGCCGCTCGGCGACCGCGATCGCGTGACCTGGGCCGAGGTCGCCAGGATCCCGCTCTGCCTGCTGACGCCCGACATGCAGAACCGGCGCATCATCGACGGGCTGCTGCAGGCCGCGGGCGGCCGCGCCGAACCGACGCTCGAATCCAATTCGATGATCGTGCTCTTCTCCCACGTCCGCACCGGCCGCTGGGCGAGCGTCATGCCGGAGAAGATCGCCGACACGCTCGGCCTCACCGAGCGCCTACGGTCGATCCCCATCGTCGAGCCCGAGGCCTCCCATCAGATCGGGCTGGTCGTGCCGCCGCGCGAGCCCATGACGCCGCTCGCGGCGGCCTTGGTCGCGGAGGCCATATTTCTCGCTAAATCAATGAGTTAAGTCCGTACAATCGGGAATATTGGCGCTATCCGCCGAATTCAATAGATTTGTTCTATTGCAGCATGCGACAGCTTTAATGCGGCCGCCTGGTGCCGAGCCGATCATGCGCCAACGCCAACATTTTGCAGGACAAGCCACATGCCGGCGGCATGGAACGAGGCGCGGGCACAGGAAATCGTTCGGCGGCACGAGGGCCGGCTCGGCGCCCTGCTGCCGATCCTGCACGAGCTGCAGGCCGAGTTCGGCTGCGTGCCCCCCAACGCGACCCGGCTGGTTGCCGAGGCGCTGAACCTCAGCCGTGCCGAGGTCCATGGCGTCGTCTCCTTCTATCACGACTTCCGCGAGCAGCCGGCCGGCCGCCATGTGCTGAAGCTCTGCCGCGCCGAGGCCTGCCAGTCGATGGCGGGCGAGACGTTCGCCGAAAAGGTGCTGAAGCACTTCGGTCTCGACTGGCACGAGACCACGCCCGACGGCCGTCTCACGATCGAGCCGGTCTATTGCCTCGGCCTTTGCGCCACCGCGCCCTCGGCGATGCTCGACGGCGAGGTGATGGGCCGCCTCGACGGCGAGTCGCTCGACGACATCGCGCAGGCGGTGGGCCGATGAAGATCTTCGTCCCGCGCGATGCGGCGGCCCGCGCCGTCGGCGCCGACAAGGTTGCCGCGGCGATCGCGGAAGAGGCCGAGAAGGCCGGCCTCGACGTCACGATCGTGCGCAACGGCTCGCGCGGGCTGCTTTGGCTGGAGCCGATGGTCGAGGTCGAGACACCGGCCGGACGCATCGCCTTCGGTCCGGTGAAGCGCGCCGATGTGGCGGGTCTCGTCGCGGCGAAGTTCGCTGCGGACCATCCGCTCTGCGCCGGCCGGCCCGAGGACATTCCCTTCCTGAAGCGGCAGACGCGCATCACCTTCGCGCGCTGCGGCGTGATCGATCCGCTGTCGCTCGACGACTATCGCCGGCATGGCGGCGGCCGCGGACTGGAGCGTGCGCAGAGCCTCGGTGCGGCCGCGACCGTCGAGGAAGTGACCAGGTCCGGCCTGCGCGGCCGCGGCGGCGCGGGCTTCCCCACGGGCATCAAGTGGAAGACCGTCGCCGACACCCGGGCCGATCGGAAGTACATCGTCTGCAACGCCGACGAGGGCGATTCCGGCACCTTCGCCGATCGCATGATCATGGAAGGCGATCCGTTCCTGCTGATCGAAGGCATGGCGATCGCTGGTTTCGCTGTCGGCGCGAGCAAGGGCTACATCTACATCCGCTCGGAATATCCCGACGCGATCCGGACGATGGAACGCGCGATCCTGCTCTGGCCGATCGACGGCTTCGACCTGGAGGTTCGCGTCGGCGCCGGTGCCTATGTCTGCGGCGAGGAGACCTCGCTGCTCGAATCGATCGAGGGCAGGCGCGGCCAGGTGCGGGCCAAGCCGCCGCTCCCCGCGCACAAGGGCCTGTTCGGCAAGCCCACGGTGATCAACAACGTGCTGTCGCTGACCTCGGTGCCGGCGATCCTCGCCGACGGCGCGAAACACTATGCCGATCTCGGCATGGGCCGCTCGCGCGGCACGATGCCGATCCAGCTTGCCGGCAACATCAAGCACGGCGGCCTGTTCGAGGCGCCGTTCGGCCTGACCTTGGGCGAGCTGGTCGAGGAGATCGGCGGCGGCACGGCGAGTGGCCGGCCGGTGCGCGCGGTGCAGGTCGGCGGGCCGCTCGGCGCCTATTTCCCGAAGGCGCTGTTCGACACGCCGTTCGACTACGAAGCCTTTGCCGCCAGGGACGGGCTGATCGGTCATGCCGGCGTCGTGGTGTTCGACGACACGGTCGACATGCTGCACCAGGCCCGCTTCGCGCTGGAATTCTGCGCCATCGAATCCTGCGGCAAGTGCACGCCCTGCCGCATCGGCTCCACGCGCGGTGTCGAGACGATCGACAAGATCCGCCGCGGCGAGAAGGTCGAGGCCAACCTCGCTTTGATCGAGGACCTCTGCAACACCATGAAATTCGGCTCGCTCTGCGCGCTGGGCGGCTTCACGCCCTACCCCGTGTCGAGCGCGCTCAAGCATTTCCCCGAGGACTTCAGGCGGCCGCTTCCGAAAGCGGCGGAGTAGCGAGGCAATCATGTCGCTCGTCCACGAGACCGACTACGGCACGCCGGTCAGCAAGTCGACCGAGCGGGTCACGCTGACGATCGATGGCCAGCAGGTCACGGTGCCCGCCGGCACCTCGATCATGCGCGCGGCGATGGACACCGGCATCCAGGTGCCCAAGCTCTGCGCCACCGACTCCGTCGACGCGTTCGGCTCCTGCCGCCTCTGCCTGGTCGAGATCCAGGGCCGTGCCGGCACGCCTGCCTCCTGCACGACGCCGGTCGCGCCGGGCATGGTCGTCTCGACGCAGACCGACCGGCTGAAGAAGATCCGCAAGGGCGTGATGGAGCTCTACATCTCCGACCATCCGCTCGATTGCCTGACCTGTGCCGCCAACGGCGATTGCGAGCTGCAGGACATGGCGGGCGCGGTCGGCCTGCGCGACGTGCGCTATGGCTATAACGGCGAGAACCACACCAGGCAGGAGAAGGACGAGAGCAACCCGTACTTCACCTACGATCCCAGCAAGTGCATCGTCTGCTCGCGCTGCGTGCGTGCCTGCGAAGAGGTACAGGGCACCTTCGCACTGACCATCCAGGGCCGCGGCTTCGAGTCCAAGGTGTCGCCCGGCGCCTCGTTCGACGATTTCCTGAGCTCCGAGTGCGTGTCCTGCGGCGCCTGCGTGCAGGCCTGCCCGACGGCGACGCTGTCGGAGAAGAGCCTGATCGAGATCGGCCAGCCCGAGCATTCGGTGGTCACGACCTGCGCCTATTGCGGCGTCGGCTGCAGCTTCAAGGCCGAGATGCGCGGCGAGGAGCTGGTGCGCATGGTGCCCTACAAGGACGGCAAGGCGAACCGTGGCCATTCCTGCGTAAAGGGCCGCTTCGCCTGGGGCTACGCGCACCACAAGGAGCGCATCCTGAAGCCGATGATGCGCGAGAGCATCGACCAGCCCTGGCGCGAAGTGAGCTGGGACGAGGCGATCGACCGCGTCGCTTCCGAGTTCAAGCGCCTGCAGCAGAAGCACGGCCGTCTGGCCATCGGCGGCATCACCTCCTCGCGCTGCACCAACGAAGAGGTCTATGTCGTCCAGAAGCTGATCCGCGGCGGCTTCGGCAACAACAACGTCGACACCTGCGCCCGCGTCTGCCACTCGCCGACCGGCTTCGGCCTCAGCCAGGCCTTCGGCACCTCGGCCGGCACGCAGGATTTCGACTCGGTCGAAGAGAGCGACGTGATCGTGGTGATCGGCGCCAATCCGCCCGACGCCCATCCGGTGTTCGCCTCGCGCATGAAGAAGCGGCTGCGCCAGGGCGCCAGGTTGATCGTGATCGATCCGCGTCGCACGTCGCTGGTGAAGTCGGCGCACATCGAGGCCGACTATCACCTGCCGCTGCGTCCCGGCACCAACGCCGCGATCCTGAATGCGCTCGCCCACACGATCGTGACCGAGGGCCTCGTCAACGAGGCCTTCGTGCGCGAGCATTGCGACCGCGACGCCTTCGAGGCCTGGGCCGAGTTCGTCGCCCAGCCGCAGAACAGCCCGGAGACGGTGGGCCTGCTGGCCGGCGTCGATCCGGCGGCCATTCGCGGCGCGGCGCGCCTCTATGCGACCGGCGGCAACGGCGCGATCTACTACGGGCTCGGCGTCACCGAGCACAGCCAGGGCACGACGACGGTGATGGCGATCGCCAACCTCGCGATGGTCACCGGCAATATCGGCCGCAAGGGCGTGGGCGTGAACCCGCTGCGCGGCCAGAACAATGTCCAGGGTTCCTGCGACATGGGTTCGTTCCCGCACGAGCTGACGGGCTATCGCCACATCTCCGACGACGCCATGCGCGAGACGTTCGAGGTGCTGTGGGGCCGCAAGCTCGACAACGAGCCGGGCCTGCGCATCCCCAACATGTTCGACGAGGCGATCGAAGGCCGCTACAAGGGCCTCTACGTGCAGGGCGAGGACATCCTGCAGTCCGATCCCAACACCGCCCATGTCGTGAAGGCCTTGTCGTCGATGGAATGCGTGGTCGTGCAGGACCTGTTCCTGAACGAGACGGCCAACTACGCCCACGTCTTCCTGCCGGGCGCGACCTTCCTCGAGAAGGACGGGACGTTCACCAATGCCGAGCGCCGCATCAACAGGGTGCGCAAGGTGATGACGCCCAAGACCGGCATGGGCGACTGGGAGATCACCATCGCCATCGCCAAGGCGATGGGCTTCGACATGCACTACGATCACCCGTCGCAGATCATGGACGAGATCGCCCGGATGACGCCGACCTTCGCGGGCGTATCCTACGATCTGCTGGAGCGCGAAGGCTCGGTCCAGTGGCCGTGCAATGCGAAGGCGCCGCTCGGCACGCCGGTCATGCACATCGGCGGCTTCGTCCGCGGCAAGGGCAACTTCCTGATCACCGAGTACGTGCCGACCGATGAGAAGACCGGTCCGCGCTTCCCGCTGCTGCTGACCACCGGCCGCATCCTCAGCCAGTACAATGTCGGCGCCCAGACGCGGCGCACCGCCAACGTCGCCTGGCACAAGGAAGATGTGCTGGAGATCCATCCGCACGATGCCGAGCAGCGCGGCGTGCGCGAGGGCGACTGGGTGCGCCTGCAGAGCCGCGCCGGCGAGACGGCGCTCAGGGCCACCATCACCGATCGCGTGGCGCCGGGCGTGGTCTATACGACCTTCCACCATCCCGACACGCAGGCCAACGTCATCACGACCGACTTCTCGGACTGGGCGACCAATTGTCCCGAGTACAAGGTCACGGCCGTGCAGGTCTCACCGTCGAACGGCCCGAGCGAGTGGCAGCGCGAGTACAATGCGCAGGCCGAGCATTCCCGGCGCATCGCCGCCCCCAACTCAGCCAAGATCGCGGCGGAGTGAAGCATGTCCTCCTATGACGGCAAGCTGGTCATGATGGCCAACCAGATCGGCAGGTTCTACGGACCGCAGAAGCAGGTCGATCCGGCCACCGCCATCGCCACCCATATCCGCAAGTTTTGGGATCCGCGCATGCGGGCCGCCATCGTCGCCCACCTTGATCAGGGCGGGGTGGGGCTCGATCCGCCGGTTCACAAGGCCGTGGAGCGTTTGAAAGCAGCACCCTGACGGGCGTAGGCTCGTTTCCGGGAAATCGGGAGACGCTTTTAGTGCCAGAAGGAACGCCAGCGCCGCATCACCAGCCGCGCCATCCAGGCTCCAGCCGCCGTCGCGGCCGCACCGAGCCGAAGGGCCGCCAGACTTTCCCGCGCGCGCACGACGAGGTGCTGGCGCTGCTGGGCACGGTCGAGCGACGGCGCGATCTGCTGATCGAGTTCCTGCACCTGATCCAGGACAAGTACGGCCATATCTCCGCCGCTCACCTGCGCGCCCTCGCCGACGAGATGAGCCTGGCGCAGGCCGAGGTCTATGAGGTCGCGACCTTCTACGCCCATTTCGACGTGGTGAAGGAAGGCGAGACGCCGCCGCCGCCCGTCACGGTCCGGGTCTGCGAGAACCTGTCGTGCAATCTCGCCGGCGCCGAGAAGCTGATCGCCGATCTCAAGGCCACGACCGGCGCCGACGTGCGCGTGCTGCGCGCGCCCTGCATGGGCCATTGCCATACGGCACCGGTGGCCGAGGTCGGTCACTATTTTGTCGACGAGGCGAACGCTGCGGTCGTGAACAAGGCGATCGCCGAGCATCGCCACGCGCCGGTGATCCCCCCGTACAAGGACCTCGACGCCTACCGCGCCGACGGCGGCTACAAGAGCTTGGAGCGCCTGCGTAAGGGCGAGCTCACGCGCGAGCAGCTGGTCGACATCGTCGACAAGGCCGGCCTGCGCGGCTGCGGCGGCGCGGGTTTCCCGACGGCGCGCAAATGGAAGTCGGTGCTGGGCGAGAAGGGCCCGCGCCTGATGGCCGTCAACGCCGACGAGGGCGAGCCCGGCACGTTCAAGGATCGCCACTTCCTCGAGACCGATCCGCATCGCGTGCTCGAAGGCATGCTGATGGGCGCGTATCTGGTCGAGGCGCCAGACATCTACTTCTACCTGCGCGACGAATATCCCGAGGTGCGCGAGATCCTGATTCGGGAAATCGCCAAGCTCAAAAAGGCGGGTCTGCTGGAGGGCGTGCGCGTGCGTCTGCGGCGCGGCGCCGGCGCCTACATCTGCGGCGAAGAGTCGGCGATGATCGAGAGCATCGAGGGCAAGCGCGGCCTGCCGCGCCACAAGCCGCCGCTGCCCTTCCAGGTCGGCATCTTCGGCCGGCCGACCCTGATCAACAATGTCGAGACGCTGTACTGGATCCGCGATCTGGTCGAGCGCGGCCCGGAATGGTGGACGAATCAAGGCCGCAACGGCCGCAAGGGCCTGCACGTTTATTCGGTGTCGGGACGAGTCGCCAATCCCGGCGTGAAGATCGCGCCCGCGGGCGTCACGGTGCGCGAGCTGATCGATGAGTTCTGCGGCGGCATGCTGCCCGGCCATACGTTCAAGGCTTACGTGCCGGGCGGGCCGTCGAGCGGCATCCTCCCGGAGGCCATGGGCGACATACCGCTCGACTTCGGGACCTTGGAGCAACATGGCTCGTTCATCGGCTCGGCCGCCGTGGTGATCCTGTCGGACAAGGATTCGATCAAGGACGCGGCGCTCAACCTGATGCGCTTCTTCATGGACGAGAGCTGCGGCCAGTGCACGCCGTGTCGCGTCGGCACGGAGAAAGCCGTGAAGCTGATGTCGGCCAAGGGCTGGAACGAGGCGCTGCTGAACGAGCTTTCGACGGCGATGCGCGACGCCTCGATCTGCGGCCTGGGGCAGGCCGCGCCCAACTCGGTGACCTCGGTCATGAAACACTTTCCCTCCGATGTGGGGATCGTCAAATGAACAAGATCAAGTTCACCATCGACGGCACCGAGGTCGAGGCCAACGAAGGCGAGACCATCTGGCAGGTCGCCCAGCGCCACGAAGTCGACATCCCGCATCTCTGCTACTCGCCCGCCCCCTCGTATCGTCCGGACGGCAATTGCCGCGCCTGCATGGTCGAGATCGAGGGCGAGAGGGTGCTGGCGGCCTCCTGCCTGCGCAAGCCGACGCCGGGCATGAAGGTCGGCGTCGCCACGGCGCGCGCCGAAGCCTCGCGCAAGATGGTCTTCGAGCTGCTCGTTGCCGACCAGCCCGAGCGCGCGACGAGCCACGATCCCGATTCGAAGTTCTGGCACTGGGCGGACAAGGTCGGAGTCACCGAAAGCCGCTTCGACCGCGACGAGCGGCCGGCGCTGGACATCAGCCATCCCGCGATGGCGGTGAATCTCGACGCCTGCATCAACTGCAATCTCTGCGTCCGCGCCTGCCGCGAAGTGCAGGTCAACGACGTGATCGGCATGGCCTTCCGCGGCCATCACGAGAAGATCGTGTTCGACTTCAACGATCCGATGGGCGAGAGCTCGTGCGTGGCCTGCGGCGAGTGCGTGCAGGCCTGCCCGACCGGCGCGCTGATGCCCGCGGCCCTGCTCAACGACAAGCAGGAACGCACGGGCTACGCCGACCGCACGGTCGACAGTCTCTGCCCGTTCTGCGGCGTCGGCTGCCAGCTCACCTATCACATCAAGGACGACAAGATCCTCCACGTGACCGGCAAGGACGGCCCGGCGAACCACGAGCGGCTCTGCGTCAAGGGCCGCTTCGGCTACGACTATGCGCATCATCCCGAGCGTCTGACCGTGCCGCTGATCCGGCGGGACGGCGTGCCGAAGGACGCCGACATGGAGATCGATCCCAGAAATCCCTTCACGCATTTCCGCGAGGCCACCTGGGAAGAGGCGATGGCGCGCGCGGCCGAGGGGCTGATCGAGATCCGCGAGCGCAAGGGCGGCGCGGGCCTGGCGGGCTTCGGCTCGGCCAAGGGCTCCAACGAGGAGGCCTATCTCTTCCAGAAGCTGGTGCGCACCGGCTTCGGCACCAACAATGTCGATCACTGCACGCGGCTCTGCCACGCCTCGTCGGTCGCGGCGCTCTTCGAAGGCATCGGCTCGGGCGCGGTGACGGCGCCCTTCTCGGCGGCGCTGGATGCCGAGACGATCATCGTGATCGGCGCCAACCCGACGGCCAACCATCCGGTGGCCGCGACCTTCATCAAGAACGCCGCCAAGCGCGGCGCCAACCTGATCGTCGCCGATCCGCGCGGCCAGGGGCTGACGCGCCACGCCAAGATCCATCTCAAGTTCAAGCCCGGCAGCGACGTGGCGTTGCTCAACGCCATGCTGCACACGATCATCAAGGAAGACCTGACCGACAAGCAGTACATCGCGGGATTCACCGAGGGCTTCCCCGAGCTCGCGAAGAACATCGACGGCTTCTCGCCCGAGGCGATGGAGCCGGTGTGCGGCGTGCCGGCCGAGACGATCAAGGAAGTGGCGCGCACGTACGCGCGCTCCAAGTCGTCGATCATCTTCTGGGGCATGGGCATCTCCCAGCACGTGCACGGCACCGACAATGCGCGCTGCCTGATCGCCTTGGCCCTCACCACCGGCCAGGTGGCGCGGCCGGGCACGGGGCTGCATCCGCTGCGGGGCCAGAACAACGTGCAGGGCGCGTCGGACGCGGGCCTGATCCCGATGTTCTACACGGATTACCGCCCCGTCGAATCGCCGGCGCACGATCAGTTCGAGAAGATCTGGGGCACCTCGCTCGATCCCAAGCGCGGCCTCACCGTGGTCGAGATCATGACCGCGATCCACGCCGGCACGATCGAGGGCATGTACATCATGGGCGAGAACCCAGCGATGTCCGATCCCGACGTGCATCACGCCCGCCAGGCGCTGGCCAAGCTGAAGCATCTGGTGGTGCAGGACATCTTCCTCACCGAGACGGCGTGGCATGCCGACGTCGTGCTGCCGGCCTCGGTGTTCCCCGAGAAGACCGGCACCTTCACCAACACCGACCGCCGCGTGCAGCTCGGCCGCACGGCGCTGCCGCTGCCCGGCCAGGCGCGGCTCGATCTCGACATCCTGATTGATCTCGCCAATCGCCTGGGCTGCGGCTGGACCTACAAGGATGTGGGCGAGGTCTATACCGAGATGGCCGGCACCATGCCGTCGCTCAACAACATCAGCTGGGAGCGGCTGGTGAACGAGGGCGCGGTGACCTATCCCGCCGACGCGACGGACAAGCCCGGCAACGAGATCCTGTTCGCGGCGGGTTACCCGACCAAGAGCGGCCGCGGAAAGATCGTGCCCGCGAATGTGCGGCCGCCCGACGAGATCCCCGACGCCCAGTATCCGTTCGTGCTCTCGACCGGCCGCGTGCTGGAGCATTGGCACACCGGCGCCATGACGCGGCGCTCGGCGGTGCTGGACGAGCTCGAGCCCGAGGCGATGGCCTTCATGGCGCCGCGCGAGCTGGAGCGGCTGGGCGTCGAGCGCGGCGACATGATCCGGGTCTCCACGCGCCGCGGCGCCATCGAGCTCAAGGTGCGCGCCGACACCGACGTGCCCGACGGCATGGTGTTCATCCCCTTCTGCTACGCCGAGGCCGCGGCCAACCTGCTGACCAACCCGGCGCTCGACCCGTTCGGCAAGATCCCCGAGTTCAAGTTCTGCGCCGCCATGGTCGAGCCGGCCCGCGAGGTCGCGGTGGCCGCGGAATGACCTTGTCTTCCGGACCGCGAGCCTCCGGCTCGCTCATGATCTTGAGCGCGCCGGAGGCTCGCGGTCCGCATGAGCTTGGATATGGCCCAGCTCTCTGACGACTGCTTCGCCTTCGGCGGCGCCTTGTTGGGCGTCGAGGCGGCGCGCGAGATGATCTTCGAGCGGGTGCAGCCCGTGGCGGGCATCGAGACCGTGCCGTTGCGCCGCGCGCTCGGCCGCACGCTCGCGCAGGACATCGCCGCCCCGATCAACGTGCCGGGCTACGACAATTCCGCCGTCGACGGCTATGCCGTGCGTTTCGACGATCTCCATTCCGATCGCACGACGACGCTGCGCTGCGTCGACCGCATCGCCGCGGGCCACGATCCGTCGGCAGCGCTTTCTCGGGGCGAGGCCGCGCGCATCTTCACGGGCGCCATGCTGCCCAAGGGTGCCGATGTCGTGATCATGCAGGAGGATTGCGAGCGCGAGGGCGACAACGTCACCATCCGCCCCGGCATCAAGCGCGGCGCCAATACGCGGCAGGCGGGCGAGGATGTGCCGCTCGGCTCGACGGCCCTGACGGCGGGACGGCGGCTGCAGGCGGCCGACCTCGGTCTGCTGGCGGCGCTGGGCTTCGCCGAGCTGCCGGTGCGGCGCAAGCTCTCGGTCGCCCTGTTCTCGACGGGCGACGAGGTGCGCGAGCCGGGCGAGGCGCTGCAGCGCGGCCAGATCCACGATGCCAATCGCTACATCCTGGCAGGACTGCTCGAGGGGCTGGGCGTCGAGGTCTCCGATCGCGGCATCGTGCGCGACGATCCGGCGAGTCTCAGCGAGGCGCTGCAGAAGGCGGCGGCCGAGAGCGATCTCATCATCACCTCGGGCGGCGTCTCGACGGGCGAGGAGGATCACGTCCGCACGGCCATCGCCAATCACGGCTCGCTCTATTTCTGGCGGCTGGCGATCAAGCCCGGCCGGCCGGTGGCGATGGGCCAGGTGGGCGCCACGCCTCTTGCGGGCCTGCCGGGCAATCCCGTGGCGGCGCTGCTCACCTTCGCGCTGGTGGCGCGGCCGATGATCGAGGCGCTCTGCGCCACCACGCCGCACATTGCACAGCGCTTCGCTGTGTTGAGCGACTTCGCCTACAAGAAGAGGCAGGGGCGGCGCGAATATGTCCGTGTCTCGCTCGATCGTCCGGCGGCGGGTCTCGCCAGGGCCACGCGTTACCGCAAGGAAGGGGCCGGCATGCTGACCTCGCTCACCGAGACCGACGGCCTGGTCGAGCTGCCCGAGGACATGACGCGGCTCGAAACGGGCACGGAGGTGGGCTTCCTGCCTTACAATCAGTTGATCTGATGTGCCGAGACCGACCTGCCGATCGGTTTCGGAGTGTGTTACATTTTCTCGGCAAAAAGACGTCAAGTAAGTAACCAACAAAGTCACTGGGAGACAAACGCCAATGAGCTTTCTCGATCGTGAACGAACGGTCGCCAAGCCGGGATTCAATCGCTGGATGGTCCCGCCGGCGGCGCTGTGCATCCACCTCTGCATCGGCCAGGCCTACGCCTTCAGCGTGTTCAACCTGCCGATGACCAAGCTGATCGGCATCAAGGACTCCGTTCCGGGCGACTGGAAGCTGACGGAGCTGGGCTGGATCTTCTCCATCGCCATCGCGATCCTCGGGATCTCGGCCGCCCTGTTCGGCCGCTGGGTCGAGGAAGGCGGGCCGCGCAAGGCGATGTTCACGGCCGGTGTGTGCTGGGCCGTGGGCTTCTTGATCTCGGCGGTGGGCGTCTATGCCCATCAGCTCTGGATCGTCTATCTCGGCTACGGCGTGTTCGGCGGCATCGGGCTCGGCATCGGCTACATCTCGCCGGTCTCGACCCTGATCAAATGGTTCCCCGACCGGCCGGGCATGGCCACCGGCATGGCCATCATGGGCTTCGGCGGCGCGGCCTTCATCGCCTCGCCGCTCTCGGTCTTCCTGATGAAGCAGTTCTCGACCCCGACCCATGTCGGCGTCGCCGAGTCCTTCATCGTGCTGGGCTGCATCTACTTCGTGTTCATGATGGTGGGTGCCGCGATCGTGCGCGTGCCCGCCCCCAACTGGAGGCCGGACGGCTACGTGCCGCCCGCCGTGCCGCAGAAGCTGATCACCCAGAACGACGTCTACGTCTACGACGCGCTCAAGACGCCGCAATTCTGGCTGATCTGGATCGTGCTCTGCTTCAACGTCACCGCCGGCATCGGCGTGCTGGGCCAGGCCTCGGCGATGAGCCAGGAGATGTTCCCCGGCAAGGTCTCGGTCGCCGCGGCGGCGGGCTTCGTGGGCCTGATCAGCCTGTTCAACATGCTGGGCCGCTTCTTCTGGGCCTCGACCTCGGACCTGATCGGACGCAAGAACACCTACTTCTGCTTCTTCGCGATCGGCACGGTGCTCTACATCCTGGTGCCGCAGACGGGCTCGATCGGCAGCGTCACGCTGTTCGTGCTCTGCTTCCTGGTGATCCTGAGCATGTACGGCGGCGGCTTCGCCACCGTGCCGGCCTACCTGAAGGACATGTTCGGCACGCGCTATGTCGGCGCCATCCACGGCTGGCTGCTGACCGCCTGGTCGACGGCGGGCGTGCTGGGGCCGGTGCTGGTGAACTACATCCGCCAGTACCAGATCGACCACGGCGTGCCCAAGGCGCAGGCCTACAACACGACCATGTACATCATGGCGGGACTGCTGGTGATCGGCTTCATCGCCAATGCCTGCATCCGGGCCGTCCATGACCGCTATCACATGAAGGCCGACGCCGTTCTCGCCGGCGCACGCGGCTAAGGGGAGGAACGACATGAACAACGGCACTTCACCGATCCAGCTCGTGCTGGCCTGGGGCTTCGTTGGCCTCCCGCTCCTCTGGGGCGTGTACAAGACGCTCACCGCCGCCATGGCGCTGTTCCAGTAGGGACGGCTCCTCGATCCAAAGAAGAACCCCGGCGGCGACGCCGGGGTTTTTCATTTTGAGGTTTCGTTGCCAATCAACGGGTTAGCGGAGGGGGTGGGGTGAGACTCTGAGACTCATGGCTAAAAGCCTTGTCCCATCGGCATCGGATCGGTCTCACACCCGTGAGACTTCCCCTGGCGGCGCGTGAGACTCCCGGCGCCCTAGCCGCCCACCTCCGCCACCAGGCGCTTCAGCAGCGCGGCATCGGGATAGGCGCCCAGCCCGGCCTGCAGGTTGTCGCGCATGTGGGCGGGGTTGCTGGTGCCGGGGATGGCGCAGGTGACGGCCGGGTTCGCCAGCACGAACTTGAGCAGGAGCTGCGCCCAGCTCGTGCAGCCGATCTCGGCCGCCCAGTCTGGCAGCTTGCGGCGGCCGAGGCGACCCAGCAGCCCGCCGCCGCCGAAGGGCAGGTTGATCAGCACGGCGATGCCCTTGTCGCGCGCGAAGGGCAGCAGGCGGGTCTCGGCGCTGCGGTCGTCGAGCGAATAGTCGACCTGCACGAAGTCGAAGCCGCCGCGGGCCAGCACCGCCTCGAGCGAGGCATGGGCGCCCGGCGTGTAGTGCGTGACGCCCAGCAGCCGGATGCGGCCTTCCTTCTTCCACGCCTGCAGGGTCGGCAGGTGCGTCTCCCAGTCGAGCAGATTGTGGATCTGCATCAGGTCGATCTTGTCGGTGCGGAGCAGCTTGAAGGAGCGCTCCATCTGCGCGATGCCCGGCTCGCGTCCGCTGGTCCAGACCTTGGTGGCGATGAAGGCCTTGTCGCGCGTGCCGGCCTCGCTCAGCAGATCGCCGGTCACGCCTTCGGCGCGGCCATACATGGGCGAGCTGTCGATCACCGAGCCGCCCGCCTCGAACAGCGCCGCCAGTACGTCGGCGAGCGGCGCGCGATCGGCCGTCGCCGTGCCGACATCGAAACCGCGCCAGGTGCCGAGGCCGATCACCGGCAGCATCTCGCCCGTCGATTGGATCTTGCGCTTGTTCATGGGAGCTCCTGTCTCCGCCATCGCAGGGCCGCCGAGCATCGCCGTGCCGGCGAGCTGGAGGAAGCGGGCGCGCGAGAGGATCATGAGAGGGGGAACTGGAAGCCGTTGGCGACGGCGAGCGCCATCACCGGCTTGTCGTTCACCGTGACCTTGGGCGCGTCCTTCAGGCCCGTGATCGTGAAGCTCCGGGCGAAGTCGTTGGCCGATTGGTCGGGCTTCAGCGCATGGGTGATGTCGATCTCCTGCGCCCACGGCCGGTATTCGGCGCGCAGCAGGCCCACCTTGCCGTCGGCCTTCAGGGTCATGCCGTCCTTGGTCGTGAGCGTGAAGGATTGCGGATCGGGCAACGGATTGTAGGCGACCACGCCGCCGCTCAGGGGATCGCTCAGCAGATAGGCCTTGCGGCCGGGATCGCCGGTCAGCACCGCGCCGTTCTTCTCGAGGCGTCCCGACGTGCCCTGCTGCGCCCAGGTCGTGTCGCGCTCCAGCCCGCCCGTCAGGTAGGGCCATTGGCCGTTCAGCTTGCGATAGGGGATCGCCTTCTCCTGCTGGCCGGGGTCGACGGCGAAGTGCCATTCGCTGGGCTGGGTGAAGTCGCTGGTGAAGCCCACCTCCATCAGGTCGTCGCCGGTCTTGTAGGAAACGTCCATCTGGTTGCGGTCCTCGCGCCAGGTGGCGGTGAGCGTCGTCGCCTGGATGTGCTTCACGAAGGCCTCGAAGCTGCCATGCTGCTCGACATCGCCCATCTCCAGCACGAAGCCGCCATAGGTGCGGCTGGTGATCGGCCCCAGCTCGAGCTGGTCGAGCGGCACGGGCTCCGGCCGCTTCATGTTGTATTGCGAGACGATCAGCGCCGGCGCCAGCGGCTCGTTGGTCGGGAAGGCCTTGCCGCCGCCGCCGGGCCCGATCTCGAGCTCGACGTCGCGGCCGAGATCGGTGGTCGGCAGCGGCAGGATCGCGAGGTAGCTCACCCCGTCATGGATGAAGAGGCGCTGCTTGCCGGTGAAGCGCTGCGGGAAGCGCTCGATCCTGCGGTCGTCGATATAGATGTCCCAGGGAGGCGCGCCGTCCTTGCCCTCGGCGAAGCCCCAGAGCGCGATCACCGTCGAGAGCTTGGCGATGCCCGGGGCCTTGCCGAGGCCCTCGATGATGCGGTCGCGGTTGGTCTGCGGCTTGGTGAAGACGATGGCGCGGTCGCGGCTCTGGTAGGTCAGCACCATGCCGCCGACCCGCGCCGTGCCGTCGTAGGTCGAGGCCATGTCCGGCTCGTTGATGACGTAGCGCACGGTGAGCGAGCCCAGATCCTCCATCTTGGTCGACTTCCGCGCATGGCGCGTCCATTGCGCGAGGAGATCGATCGTGCCGCCGCGGATGTCGGTGCTGGCGAGGCCGTGCCAGCGGCCGAGCCAGCTGCGCCGCCACAGGGGCGGCTTGAAGGTGCCGCGCGTCGTCTCGGCCGAGGTCTCCTCGAACGGCACGGGCTTGTCGTCGACCAGCCCCGACATCCAGCTCGGCGCCCAGGGCGAATGGATGCTCTGCATGGCGACGCGCCCCGGCGGGAAGTCGTAGCCCCAGACGTTCAGGCCGCGGAGGCGCTGCTCGGCCTTCATGTCGAGATACTTGACCGCACCGTCCTTCGAGATCGTGTGCAGGGCGCCGTAGATGCCGTCCTGCTCGACCAGCACGCCCGACAGCCGCGCGCGGTTCGACGAGGACACGAACCGGCGCAGCCGCGAATGGTAGAGCGTGATCAGCATCTCCATGGTTCGATCGACCAGGATGCGGCCCATCAGCCGGTCGACGGCCAGAGGGGCGAAGTCGGCGAACATCTTCTGGCCGGAGAGCGAGATCGAGAGATAGTAGTGGTCGAGGATCTCCTGCGTCGTGCCGTCGAGGAAGCCCCAGAAGCGCAGCAGCAGCGATTCCAGCCCGTGCCGTCCATCCGCCATGGCGTTGGCCGAGCCGATCATGTTGCCGCCCAGCAGCGCGCCCATCGCCGCGGTGTGATTGAAGTTCTGCGTGCTGACCGCGAAGTTGTAGCCGTCACGGAAGAACGAGGCGCGGCCGCGCCAGTCGTGCGTGCGCTTCCAGTAGTCGATCGCCTCCCTGCTCTGCGGATGGACGAACTGGTCGGTCGCGAGGTCGGGCTGCAGCCAGGCCGTCCAGTAGTCCTTGAACTGCTCCTGCAGCGGCGCCGGCATGAGCGTGCGGAAGAGGTACCAGGTGAGGATCGGGTCCTCGACCTCCCAGCCCATCCAGTAGCGCGGCGTGATGCGCGCCTGCGCGGCCATTTCCTGGAGATAGGCCTTGTAGTTGGCGGGATCGGCGAAGCTCG
>DATJWN010000311.1:0-5162 GCA_035501235.1 Reyranella sp. | reverse complement strand
ATGATGATCGTCTGACGATGATCTGGCGCCTCCGCCGTCTGCCGGGCATCCGCAGCCTCCTGCTTGCGACCTATCTCGTCGTGCTGTTCCTGCCGGTCTTGGGCATCGGCGTTCTACGGCTCTACGAGAGTGCGCTGATCCGCCAGACCGAGTCGGAGCTGATGGCGCAGGCTGCCGTGCTCTCCGCCGCCTACCGCACCGCCTGGCTGGGGAGCGCACCGCGCGGCGCGCTCGCCGGCATGCCCCGGGCCGAGCTGAAATGGGGCGGGCCGGCGTTTCCCGGGTCGGTCGAGCGCTGGCTGCCGCTCCTGCCGCAGCTCGATCTCGCGGAATCGCCCGTGATGCCGCGGCCGGCCGATGCCGTGCCCGCGTCGCAGCCGCCCGATGCGGTCGCGCTCGCCGTCGCGCCGTCGCTGCGGCCGGTCGTGGGCGAGGTGCGGCACATGACGCTCGCCGGCATCCGCATCCTCGACGCCCGCGGCATCGTGGTCGTGGGCACCCAGGACGAGGATGTGGGTCGCAGCCTCGCCGCTCAGGAGGAGGTGGCGCAGGCGTTGCGCGGCGCGCCCTTGTCCGCGCTGCGTGACCGGCTTGTGCCGGCGGCCGATTACAGCTGGGAATCGATCAGCCGCAACACGGCGCTACGCGTGTTCGTGGCCGTGCCCGTATTGGCCGACGATCGGGTGCTGGGCGCCGTTTTGGTCTCGCGCACGCCGCGCGACATCGTGCAGACGCTCTACAGCAAGCGGCACGCGCTGCTCACCATGGCGGCCGTCCTGATCGCCGTCGTCGTGGCGCTCGCTTGGTTCACCGGCCTCACGGTCATCCGGCCGACGCGGCAGCTCGCCGCCATGGCGCGGCGGGTGGCGCAGGGCGAAGTCCGCGCCGTGCAGCCGCTGCGCCGACCTCTGATGCGTGAGGCGCGGTCGCTGTCGGACTCGATCGTCACCATGGCGCATACGCTGGAAGCGCGCGCCGACTATGTGCGCGAGCTGGCGCTGGGGCTCAGCCACGAGCTCAAGACGCCGCTCACCGGCATTCGCGGCAGCGCCGAGCTGCTGCGCGACCATCTCGCCGAGATGTCGGCCGAGGAGCGCGAGCGCTTCCTGTCGAACATCCTGGCCGACACGGAGCGCCTCGAGCGGCTGGTGCGCCGCATCCTCGAGCTGGCGCGCGCCGACGCGCTGACGCCGCAGGGTGACGAGACCTGCGATCTCGCCGAGGCGGCGCGGGAAATGGCCGTGCAGGCGAACCGGACGGGCCAGCTCGTCTCGACGAACGGCTTGCCGCCGCTGTTGCCGGCTATCATCGACCGCGCCTCCTTCGACATCGTTCTGTCCAATCTGCTCGACAATGCGCGCCAGCATGCGGGTATCGGGGCGTCGGTGACCATCGGGGGCAGGCTGGAAGCGGGCGAGGCGATCGTCGAGGTCGCCGACGATGGCCCCGGCATCTCGAGCGGCAATGCCGACCGCATCTTCGACCGCTTTTTCACCACGGCGCGCGACTCAGGCGGTACCGGCCTCGGCCTCGCCATCGCCCGTCGGCGGGTCACGGCCTTCGGCGGCGAGCTCGAGCTCTTGCCCGCCGAACGCGGCGCCGCCTTCAGGATCAAGCTGAAGGCGCGCTAGACGCCGAGGTACTTGTGCTGCAGCGCGCTGTCGCGGGCGAGGTCAGCCGAGCTGCCGGTCCATACGACGCGGCCCTTCTCGACGATGTGATGACGGTCGGCGAGCTTCGTCAGCGCGGCGACGTCCTTGTCGATCACCAGGATCGACTGGCCTTCCTGCTTCAGCCGCGCGAGGCAGGCCCAGATCTCCTGCCGGATCAGCGGCGCCAGACCTTCGGTCGCCTCGTCGAGGATCACGAGCTTGGGGTTGGTCATCAGCGCGCGGCCGATCGCCAGCATCTGCTGCTCGCCGCCCGAAAGCTGGTTGCCGCGGTTGCGTTCCCGCTCGGCAAGGCGCGGGAAGAACTGGAAGACGCGTTCGAGTGTCCAGGGCTGCGGCCGGCGGCCGCGATTGGCGGAGGCCGCGACCAGGTTCTCGTGCACCGAGAGGTTCGGAAAGATCTGCCGACCCTCCGGCACCAGCCCCAGGCCGAGCCGCGCGACGCGGAAGGAAGGCAGGTGATCGACGCGCTTGCCCTCGAACTCCACGATGCCCTGCCGACCGGACAGCAGGCCCATGATCGAATGCACGGTCGTGGTCTTGCCCATGCCGTTGCGGCCCATCAGGGTCACGACCTCGCCCGCACCGACCGTCAGCTCCATGCCGAACAGGGCCTGGCTCGCACCGTAGAACGCGGTGAGGTCGCGCACCTTCAGCATCACGCCGCCTCGCCGAGATAGGCTTGCCGGACTTCCGGATTGCCGCGGATATCTTCCGGCGTACCCGTCGCCAGCACGCGGCCATAGACCAGCACGGTGATCCGATCGGCCAGGGCGAAGACGGCATCCATGTCGTGCTCGATCAACAGCATGCCGCAGCGCTGCTTCAAGCCACGCAGGAAGCCGACCAGAAGCTGGCTCTCCTCGGCGCCCATGCCGGCCATCGGCTCGTCGAGAAGGAGCACCCGGGGCACGCCCGCCAGCGCCATGGCGATCTCGAGCTGGCGCTGCTCGCCATGGCTCAGCGCCGATGCCGGCAGGTCGGCGCGCGGGCCGAGGCCGACCGCCTCGAGGCCGCGTCGCGCGGGATCGCGCAGGGCGGGATCGCGGCGGGCATCGCCGAGGAAGCGGAAGGAATGGCCGGCATGCGCCTGGACCGCGAGCGCCACGTTGTCGAGGGCCGTGAATTCGCGCAGCACCGAGGTGATCTGGAACGAGCGGCCAAGGCCCAACCGCACGCGGGCATGCGCGGGCAAGCGGCTGACGTCGCGGCCGGCGAAATGGATGTGGCCGGAGTCCGGCGTGAGGTGGCCGGTGAGCTGGCCGAGCAGGGTCGTCTTGCCCGCGCCATTGGGTCCGATCAAGGCATGGATCTCGCCCGCGCGCACCTCGATCGAGACAGTGTCGGTGGCGAGAAGCCCGCCGAAGCGCTTCACGAGCCTGTCGGTCGAGAGCAGGACCTCAGCCATGGCGACGTCCCAGGAGCGAGTCGATGCCGCCGCGGGCATAGAGGGCGATGACGACCAGCAGCGGGCCGAACACGATCTGCCAGTATTCGCCCCAGCCCTTGTGCAGGAGATCGAGGAGGGGCTTCAGGAACTCCTCGACGGCGAAGAAGACGATGGCCCCGTAGAGTGGGCCGAACAGCGCGCCGATGCCGCCCAGCACGACGATCACGATCAGGTCGCCCGACTTCATCCACGACATCATGGCGGGCGAGACATAGGCGCCCTCGTTGGCGAGCAGGATGCCCGAGAGCCCTCCCAGCGCGCCGGACATGGTGAAGGCCGCGAGCCGGTAGCGGAACACGGGGAAGCCGAGCGCCGTCATGCGCAGCTCGTTCGAGCGCGCGCCGCGCAGCACCAGGCCGAAGCGCGAGTTGGCGAGCCGGCTGCAGAACCAGAGCGTGGCCGCCAGAGCCGCAAAGCAGAGCCAGTAGAAGGCCGCCTTGTCGCGGAGATCAATCAGGCCGGTGAAGCGGCTGCGGCTGATGTTGAGGCCGTCGTCGCCGCCATAGGCTTCGAGACCCGAGCTGAGATAGTAGACCAGCTGCGCGAAGGCCAAGGTGATCATGAGGAAATAGACGCCTCTGGTGCGCAGCGACAGCGCGCCGACGGCCGCGGCCCAGGCCGCCGACGCGAGCAGCGCCACCGGCCATTGCAGCCAGCCGCTCTGGACGCCCTCGGCCGCCAGGATGCCGACGGCATAGCCGCCAATGCCGAAGAAGGCGGCATGGCCGAAGCTCACCAGCCCGCCGTAGCCCAGGATCATGTTCAGGCTGACCGCTGCGATCGTCCAGATGACGACGCGCGTGCCGACGGAGAGAAGGTAGGGCTGGCCGACGGCTTGCGTCAGCAGCGGCAGGATCGCGAACAAGGCCAGCAGCAGCCCCGTCACCACAATGCGCGGATTCATGAACGCTGGCCGAACAGGCCGGTCGGACGCCACACCAGAACGCCCGCCATCAGCACATAGACCAGGACCTGCGAGATCGCGGGGGCCGCGCCTGAGGCGGCAGCGGGGCTGAGGAAGGCTTTCAGCAGGTCGGGCAGGAAGGCGCGGCCCCCGATGTCGATCTGGCCGACCAGCATGGCCGCCACGAAGGCGCCCTTGATCGAGCCGATGCCGCCGATGACGATGATGACGAAGGCCACGATCAATATGTCGTCGCCCATGCCGATCTTCACCGAGGAGAGAGGGGCGGCCATCAGGCCGGCGAGGCCGGCGAACACCGCGCCCAGCCCGAAGACCAGGCTGAACAGCAGCTCGATGTTGACGCCGAGTGCGGCGATCATGCGCCGGTTCGACGCGCCGGCGCGGATCAGCATGCCGAGTCGCGTGCGCGCCACCAGCCAGGCGAGCAGGACGGCGACCGCGATACCGACCACGATCAGGGCGAAGCGATAGGCGGGATAGGGCACGCCCGGAAGGATCTCGACGGTGCCGGCGAGGAATTTCGGCACTGCGATCGAGCGGCCTTCCGGCCCCCAGACGGCGCGCACCAGCTCGTTGAAGAACAGGATCAGGCCGAAGGTCGCCAGGACCTGGTCGAGATGGTCGCGCGCGTAGAGTCTTCGCGCCACCACGCGCTCGACGACCACGCCGAGCACGAAGGCGGCCGGAAGCGCGAGCAACGCCCCCAGCAGGAAGGAATCGGTCCAGGTGATGAAGGTCCAGGCGAAGTAGGCGCCCATCATGTAGAGCGAGCCATGCGCCAGGTTCACCAGGTCCATGATGCCGAAGGTGAGCGTCAGCCCGGCCGCGAGCAGGAACAGCAGCAGCCCGAGCTGCACGCCGTTCAGCACCTGGACGAGGAGGTACTCCATCTACGTGGTCTCTCGACCCACTCGCGTCATCCCGAGCGAAGCGAGGGATCCTTGCCGTCGCCTGAGGATCCCTCGCCTGCGGCTCGGGATGACAAGGACGCCGAGCGCCCTTGTCACTTCATCGAGCACTTGTCGTGGTACGGGTCGACGCCGTCCTTCACCGCGGTGGCGATGGTCTTCACCGTCATCATGCCCTGCGGGTCCTTCACCGTCTCCTGGATGTAGAA
>DATJWN010000310.1:0-21323 GCA_035501235.1 Reyranella sp. | reverse complement strand
TAGCGCTCGATCGAATCGCCCTTGCGCTTGGTGAGCTTCTTGGCGGCATCGACGAAGTCGGCCCAGGTGACCGGCGGCTTGGCGGGATCGAGGCCCACCTCCTTGAAGTGCTCGACATTGTAGTAGAGCAGCGGCGTCGAGTTCTGGAACGGGATGCCGTAGAGCTCGCCGTCGACGGTGGCGTTGATGTGAAGCGCCGGCCAGAAATCCTCGAGGAACTTCGCGCGGGTGGTGCCATCGGCCTTGAGCAGCGGCTCCAGCGAATCGAGGTCGCCCGAGAGCTTGAGGTCGTTCAGGAAGTTGGCGCTCATCAGCACCACGCCCGGCGGCTTGCCGGCCTTGGCGGCGGCCTGCGCCTTGAGCTTGGTGTCGTCGTAGCTGCCGGAGAAGACCGGCGTCACGACGACGTCCTTCTGGCTGTCGTTGTAGCTCTTCACGATGCGCGTCATCTCGCGCACGAAGGGCCCGTCGACCGGTTGCGGGAAGTAGAACTCGATCTTGGTCTGCGCCATGCCCAGCGCGGGCGAGAGCGTCGCCACGGCGGCAAGCGCGAGTGAAGGAAGCCAACGCATGAAGTCTCTCCTTGTTTGACGTTTCAGCCTTTGAGCCCTGAGAACATGAAGCTGTCGATGAACTGGCGCTGGAAGACGGCGAACAGCGCGAGCAGCGGGAACATCACGAGCAAGGTGCCGGCGGCCAGCAGGCCCCAGTCCTTGCCGCCCTCGCTGCCCACGGCGAACGACGCGAGGCCGATGGTGAGCGTCTGCTTGTCGGGATCGCTGAGAACCATCAGCGGCCACAGGAACTCGTTCCAGTGCGCCATCAGCGAGACCAGCGAGAAGGCGATCAGGCCCGGCTTGGCCATCGGCAGGAGGACGTGCCACAGCGTCTGCCCCCAGTGCGCGCCGTCGATCACGGCCGCCTCCTCGAAGTCGCGCGGGATCTGGCGGAAGGTCTGGCGCATCAGGAAGGTGCCGAAGGCCGAGGCGAAGTAGGGCAGCATCACGCCCAGCAGCGAACCGTAGAGGCCGAGATCGACCACCGTGCGCAGGTTGGGCACGATCAGGATCGGCGGCACCAGCATCAGCTGCAGCAGGAAGACGTAGAACAGCAGGTCGCGGCCGGGGAAGCTGAGGCGGGCGAAGGCGTAGCCCGCGAGCGAGATCGTGACGATCTGCACGATGAGGATCCCGAAGGCGACAATGGCGGTGTTGAGGTAGTAGATCGCGAAGTTGCCGCTCTCCAGTGCGAGCGCAAAGTTCTCCCAGGTCGGCTTGTAGTCGGGCACGAGCGAGGCCATGTCGATGCCGCCGCCGCCGTCGGGCCGGAACGAGGCGACCAGCATCCAGAGGAACGGCGTCGACCAGATGAAGACGACGATCGCCATCAGCCCGAGCACGATCAGGCTAGGACGCCGCATGCGCGCCCCGTTCCATGGTCTTGAGCGAGAACACCGAGAGCGCCAGCAGGAACGACACGGACAACAGGCTCGCGGCCGCGGCCTTGCCGGCGGCGAAGTTCTCGTGCGCTTCCTCGAAGATGTAGAACAGCACCAGCTTGGTCGAGTTGCTGGGCCCGCCCTTGGTCAGCACGATCACGTGGTCGACCTGGGTCAGCACGTTGATCAGTGCGATCACCAGCACGAAAGCGGTCGTCGGCGCCAGCAGCGGCACGATCACGTGCCGCAGCCGCTGCCAGAAGTTGGCGCCGTCGATGGTCGCGGCCTCGAGCACCTCGCCGGGCAGCGTCTGAAGCCCCGCCAGGTAGAAGAGCATGTAGTAGCCCGCGTTCTTCCACACGGTGATGGCGATCAGCGACCACAGCGCCACGTCGGGATCGCCCAGCCAGTTGAAGCCGTGCAGCCCGAGCTTGCCGAGGTAGTAGTCGAGCAGGCCCACGCCCGGCAGGAAGATGAAGAAGAACAGCGAGGCCGCGGCGACCAGCGGCACCATGGAGGGGAAGAGCAGCAGCGCGCGGAACAGCGCGCTCACCCGCGTCGAGTTCTGGAGCGCGATCGCGAACAGGAGCGCCAGCGCCATGCTGAGCGGCACCGTGCCCACGGCATAGACCAGGTTGTTCACGACCGACTGGAGGAAGGCCTTGTCGGAGAACAGCGCCGTGTAGTTGCCGAGCCCGACGAACAGGCTCTTGGTCGTGCCGTGCGGCCGGTCGTGCAGCGACTCCCAGCCGACCCTGACGATCGGCAGGTAGGTGAAGGCGACCAGGAACAGGATCGACGGCGCCAGAAGCAGATAGGGAAGCGAATGCCGCCCCAGGCGCCCCCGCAGCGCGCGCCGCGACGGCCGCTCGACGGCCGCGTCTTGCGTTTGCGCTGCGACGATGGTCATGCGCGACCGCGTACTGTCCCCCCGTGATGCGGTTGTTACCGTCTTGTTACCGTCAGGTTACGTCGCCCCGACAGCCGGGGACAAGCGCTGTTCAGCGGTCGAACAGCGGCAACGGCTTGGCCGCGATGCGTTGCGCGGCGGCTGAAGAGATGCCCAGCCCGCGCAGGATGGCGGCGACCACCACCGTCGCGTGATTGCGGGGCGCCTCGCCTGTCGCGATGCGGCGCATCGCTTCCATGGTGCCGCCGATCACCAGGTCGAGGCCCGCCGCCTCGCTCACGACGGTGAACTCGCCGCTGCGCAGGCCGTGGCGCAGCTCGCTGCGCACGAAGCCCGTGATCGTCTTGCGGAAGGCGGGATCGACCGAGGCGACGTCGAGGATCAGGAGCGCCCAGGCCGGGCTGCTTCGGGCGAGGCCGAGATAGCGCCGGCATCCGGCCGCGATCTGCTCGGCGTCGGAGCCCAGCGTGGCGCGCGCGCCCATGCTCCGCTGGCGGATCGTTTCGGCGATCTGGCGGGCGACGGCGGCCACGATCTCGGTCTTGGAATGGAAGTGATTGTAGACCGTGCCGGTCGTCATGCCGGCCTCGGCCGCGACCTGCTGCATGGTGCTGGCCGCGACCCCGTTCGCCGAGAACACCGAAATGGCCGCGAGGATCAGCTGACCCCGCGTGCGCTCACGCTTGGAAAGAGGCTTTCCCGCCGTCGGCGACGCTCCGGCCAGGGGTGCCGGCAGAGGGGGCATCGGAGCACGCATGCGTCGTCTGCGGGAACGGATCACACATAAGGAGGGGCCTTGTGCCAGCGATAGCCCTGCCGGCCGAGATCGTAACCATACTGGAACAGGGCGCGCATGTAACCCTGATCGAAGGGTGACGGCAGCACCTTGTCGAATTCACGGCCTATGTAGGCGAGATTGTAGCCGATCGAATCGCGGCGCGTGGCGTAGTAGATGCGCAGCATGTCGTTGTAGCCGCTGACCGTGATCATGGTGGAGATGGCGCGGCCCGCGATGCTGAGCGTCTGGCGGCGCACGTCGGCCCAGTCGGGATCGAAGCGGCCGTTGCGGATCACATAGGCCTCGGCGTCGGCCACCGGCCGCCGGGCGGCGATCCGCTCGCGCCGGATCGCGCCCAGCCCGGCGGGATAGAGGAAGGCCTGCACGAAGGCGCCGCCGTCGACATGCATCTCCTGGTGCGGCTGTCCGTCGAGCGTGCTGTCGATCAGGGTCGGCGGAAAGGCGCCGGGGATCGCGGCCGAGGCGAGGAAGACGCGGCGCACCAGGTCGGCCGCGCGCGGATGGCCGCTCGCGGCGATGGCGCCGATGTTCCAGATCACCGGCTGCTGGGCGTCGAGGTCGGTCGTGCCGATCAGCAGCAGGCGGCCCTCGCCATAGGCCAGGGCGATGTCGCGCAGCATAGCCTCGTCGGCCATGCGCGAGATCGTCGCGAAAAGCGGTGCATTGTCCGCCATGGCATCGTCGTTCAGCGCGGCGAGCAGGCTGCGCTGGTGCAGCACGTCCGCCGCCGTCAGCTCCGTGTAGACGTGCCGCAGCTTGGGATCGTAGCGCGGCCCCAGGAAGGCGAAGGGCGCGGTCAGCGCGCCGGTGCTGACGCCGGTCACGATGTCGAAGACCGGCCGGCCGCCATGCTCGGTCCAGCCGCACAGCAGACCCGCGCCGAACGCCCCATCCTCGCCGCCGCCCGACACGGCGAGGAAGGCGAGGTCGAGCTCGCCGAACGACCTCGCGCCGCGCCGCGCGACCCGTCGCTCCGTCGCCTGTTTCAGCTCGGCCTCGAGCGCGTCGGTGCCCAGCAGGGGATGAAAGCGCTCGTTGGCGAGGCCGAGCACGCTCGCACGGCCGGCCATGCCGGTGGGAACGGGCGTGCCGCGCGGCGGGCCGGCGCAGGCGGAGAGCGCAGGGGCGAGCGCGCTCGCGGCCGTCCACTGCAAAAAGGCGCGCCGGGGTGGCGGGGACAAGGTGCGACTCATTGCATCAGTAATTGAACTTGATGTGCAAAATTGAACATATCATACAAATACGCACCGAATCGAGGGGGAGGCGAGACAATGGATGCAACCAGACGCGACCTGTTGACGGCGACCGCCGCGGCGGGAGTGACCTCGTCCCTGCTGGGATCGCTGATCGGCTCGGCAAACGCGCAGACGCGGGCGCCGGCCGTCGCCCAGCCCCGCACCGGCTTCAACATCCTGTTCCTCTTCTCCGACCAGGAGCGCTACCAGCCGCGCTGGGCCAAGGGCGTCTCGCTGCCCGGCCACGACCGGCTGCAGAAGAAGGGCGTCACCTTCACCAACCATCAGTGCCCGGCCACCATGTGCACCTCGTCGCGCTCGGTGATCCTGACCGGCCTGCAGACGGCCGACAACGGCATGTTCGAGAATCTCGACGTGCCGTGGATGAAGGACTTGGCCTACACCCATCCGACCATTGGCCACATGCTGCGCAAGGCGGGCTACTACACCGCCTACAAGGGCAAGTGGCATCTCTCCCGCGAGTTCGAGACCAACGCGGTCGAGAAGTTCATGACGCCGGCGATGGAGAAGTACGGCTTCGCCGACAATTTCTCGCCGGGCGACCTGATCGGCCACACCCTGGGCGGCTACAGCTTCGACCAGATCACCGCGGGCAGCTGCATCAACTGGCTGCGCTCCAAGGCGCGGCCTTTGTCGGACGAGGGCAAACCGTGGTGCATGTTCGCAAGCTTCGTGAACCCGCACGACATCATGTACTTCAACACCGACGCGCCCGGCGAGCAGGTGCAGGACACCGGCAAGCTCCGCCTGCATGCCGCCCGCGCGCCCGAGCATGCGCTCTACAAGGCGACGTGGGACGTGCCGATCCCGGCCTCCCTGCGCGAGCCCTTCGACGCGCCGGGCCGCCCGCAGGCGCATCGCGAGTTCGACCATTGCTGGGACTACATCCTGGGCGACATCCCGCTCGAGGACGTGCGCTGGAAGCGCTTCAACGACTACTACATCAACTGCCTGCGCAACGTGGACCAGCAGCTCGACGCGGTGCTGGCCGAGCTCGATGCGCTCGGCCTCGCCCAGCAGACCATCGTGGTCTACACCTCCGACCACGGCGAGATGGCGGGCGCCCATGGGCTGCGCGGCAAGGGCCCCTTCGCCTATGCCGAGACCACGCACCTGCCGCTCTACATCATCCATCCCGACGTGCGGGGCGGCCAGCAGTGCAAGGCGATCTCCGGCCACATCGACCTGGTGCCGACGCTCCTCAGCATGGCGGGCGTGACGCCGGCCAAGGCGGCCGAGTTCGCGGGCCGCGCGCTGCCGGGCAAGGATCTCTCGGCCCTGCTCGCCAACCCGGGCAGCCAGCCGCTCAACGCCGCGCGCGCCGCGACGCTCTTCACCTATAGCGGCCTCGCCAGCAACGATGGCGGCGTGTTCGACTTCGCCGCCAAGGCGGTGATGGCGGGCAAGAACCCGCAGGAGGAGGCGAAGCGCGTCGGCTACAAGCCCGATCTCCGCAAGCGCGGCCATGTGCGCTCGGCCTTCGACGGCCGCTACCGCTTCACGCGCTATTTCTCGCCGCTCGACCACAACAGCCCCAAGACGCTCGACGAGCTCTTCAAGGTGAACGACGTCGAGCTGTTCGACCTCACCAAGGACCCGGGCGAGGTGAAGAACCTCGCCAACGAGCGCGTCGCCAACGAGGCGCTGATCATGACCATGAACGGCAAGCTCGAGGCCGTGATCAAGGACGAGATCGGCAAGGATGACGGCCGCGAGCTGCCCAGCATCCCGAACATCACCTGGGGCCTCGACAAGGTGGACCTCTGAGATGCGGCCACTGGTTGCGGCGCTCGCGCTGATCCTCGGCGCGGCGCCGGCGCTGGCCCAGGAGACGGGCAAGGAGAAGCCGGGCGACAAGGAGTGGGTCTTCGCCGCCACGCCCTATGTCTGGCTGATGGGCGCGAGCGGCAGCGTCACGGCCAAGGGCCAGACCGTCGACGTCAATGCCGGCATCGCCGACATCTTCGGCAAGACCGACGGGCTGATCGCCCTGATGCAGAACTTCGAGGCGCGCCACGACAAGTGGACGCTCGGGCTCGACGCCATCTACACGCGGATGGTGATGTCGCCCACCGTCGCCACCCAGCGCAATCCGGTGCCGTGGCTGAACTTCTCCGCCAATGCCGGCGCCAACGTGACCTCGACCCTGGTGGTGCTCGAGGGCACCGCGGGCTACGAGCTGGCGAAGCTCGCGCCCGACACCGCCCTCGATGGGCTGGTCGGCCTGCGCTACTGGCACACGAGCACCGACATGACCTTCGGCTTCCAGGCGACGGGCACGATCCAGACGCCGGAGAATGTCGGCTTGTTCAGCAAGAGCATCGGCGTGGCCGGTGCGAGCTCGGGCAGCATCGACTGGGCCGACCCGCTGGTCGGTCTGAGACTCCGCCACGAGATCGCGCCGCACCACCGCCTGATGGTACGCGGCGATGTCGGCGGCTTCGGCGTCGGCAGCCAGTTCACCTGGCAGGCGCTCGGCGTCTATGCCTACGAGTTCAGCTCCGGCCCGACCTCGTGGTCGGCCGTGATCGGCTACCGCGCGATCGGCGTAAACGACAGCTCGGGCACCAACTCGATGGACCTCGTGCTGCACGGGCCGGTGCTGGGCGTGACGGCGCGGTGGTGAGAGGCAGGGCTGAGGGGCGAAGTGTTAGTCAACGACACTTACAAAATCTAAAAGAGACTTATCATTCACGATGATGGCTGGTTGAGTAAGATCGTCCCTCATTTCGAATATGGCTCTTCTCTCGTGTTCCTCTGCATAGAAGCTAGGTTTTGCACACAGCGTGGGGAGCAGCGATAAATCATAGAACGTTTGGAAATATTCCCTGTTCAGTTCATGTAGGTTGGGGCGTTCACGCATGAGCTGGCGCAATCGCGTACCGCGCTCATGCTGTACAATGATCGTTTTGGTGTCGGTGTACGTTATGTCAAATACGCGTGCACGAAAGGCATGAATACGCTTCCGTAGTCGCTCAATGAATTCGTTCACAGGCTCAATCTTCAAAAGCCTGCTACCGAACTTTCCGATCATCACCTCATGGTCGACGTCGGCATGAGGGAGTGCGGTACCGCAGAAGATGGCCGCGTTAAAGCCGCTTGTGAGGCCTAGGCTGAATTGATCATCGTTCGATTGAATGAAGAAGTATCCGCATCCTTCCCGATCGTCTCGGATGCCATGGTTCTCTGTGGTTCGATAGTAAACTGCTGATCCGAGCCGAAAGGAGCCTCGCTGAATGTGGTGCCAAGTCTCCTCGCTTACGTACTTGTACAGGGGCGCGTCACAAGGGGTTTGGAAGTCACTTTCGCTTAGAAGCCGCTCGATTTTTATCTGCCGTGGTTCTCTACCCTGCAAAGAGTCGAAGTAGGCATCCGACGCTTTCGTAAACGAAATGTTTTGCTCATTCGTAAGCTTTTGTCCGGTAGCCGTGGCCCCCAGCAGGAGCGAGCGCTTATTCCGAGAAAATCTGTAGCCGGCTAAAGGCTCAAAGGCTTCCTTGTAGTGATACTGCAGGGTCCGACCTATGGGCGCCATGGCAACAACCCATCGATTTTAGCGAGTCTTCTGAGGAACATTAGCTAGGTATGCATCACGTGAACATATCTAGAACTTGTGTCAATAAGCTTATTTAAATCAGCGGCTTATTTCCCCTCTTGTCGAATAGAACAAAAAGCGTACAGTGCCTCCCATCGACGCGGGACTTATCCGCATTGCTGCTCCGGATGGGAGCGTGGGACAACGAAGGAGACAGCCAATGTCGGCATCGCTCAAGCTGGTCGAGAAAGACGGTATGGAGAACAAGAACAAGGCCTTGGACGCCGCTCTCGCCCAGATCGAGCGCGCCTTCGGCAAGGGCTCGATCATGAAGCTCGGCCAGCGCGAGGCGCTGGAAATCGAGGCCATTTCGACCGGATCGCTGGGCCTGGACATTGCCCTCGGCATCGGCGGCCTGCCCAAGGGCCGCATCATTGAGATTTATGGCCCGGAAAGCTCGGGCAAGACGACGCTCGCGCTGCACGTGGTGGCCGAGGCCCAGAAGAAGGGCGGCACCTGCGCCTTCGTCGATGCCGAGCACGCGCTCGACCCGGGCTACGCCAAGAAGCTCGGCGTCGACGTCGAGAACCTCCTGATCTCCCAGCCCGACGCGGGCGAGCAGGCACTCGAGATCGCCGACACCCTGGTCCGCTCCGGCGCGATCGACGTGATGGTGATCGACTCGGTGGCGGCGCTGGTGCCGCGGGCCGAGCTCGAGGGCGAGATGGGCGATTCGCTGCCGGGCCTGCACGCCCGCCTGATGAGCCAGGCGCTGCGCAAGCTCACGGCCTCGATCTCCAAGTCCAACACCCTGGTGATCTTCATCAACCAGATCCGCATGAAGATCGGCGTGATGTTCGGCAGCCCCGAGACCACGACGGGCGGCAATGCGCTCAAGTTCTACGCCTCGGTCCGCCTCGACATCCGCCGCATCGGCGCGCTCAAGAACGGCGAGGACGTGATCGGCAACCAGACCCGCGTGAAGGTGGTGAAGAACAAGGTGGCGCCGCCGTTCAAGGTCGTCGAGTTCGACATCCTGTACGGCGAGGGCGTCTCCAAGGTCGGCGAGCTGATCGATCTCGGCGACAAGGCCGGGGTGGTCGAGAAGTCGGGCTCGTGGTTCTCCTACGACGGCCAGCGCATCGGCCAGGGCCGCGAGAACGCCAAGAATTACCTCCGGGAGCATCCCGAGGTCGCCCAGGCCATCGAGCAGAAGGTCCGCGAGAACGCCGGCATCCTGGCCGCCTCGCTGGACGGCTCGAAGGAAGAGGACGACGAGGACGACGACAAATAGACGAACGAAGGCCGGGCGAGGCGAAGGTTCCCTCGCTTCGCTCGGGACAAGCTTAGCGGCCTGGCAGACACCTCTCGTCTCCAGCCCAAGGCGGTGCTGTTCCCCCACGCGCAGCACCGCCTCTCCTTTTTTGAGGCGATTTTTGCAGTCACGGGGGAGTTAGCGCAGTTAGCGCTAGTGCGCTGACCTCAAATTAATATTTTCCCGTTTATTTAACGGGAGCCCCCAGCGGAGCCGACGTTCTTCAAAAACCGCTGAACCCACTCCGGCCCCGTGCGCCGCACGCCGCCCTTGGGCCGCGTCTTGCTCCACCGCATCAGCATCGCCAGCGGAAACCACCCATCGCGCTCCTCCTGCAGGCCACGCGCCGACAAAGAAAATTTCGGCACGGCCACGGGCGTCACGCCTTCCTGCGCCGCGCCGCGGCACAACTCGGCCGGCGAGGTGACGAGATACTCGCGGCACACCAGCGGCCGGTCGGGATGGATCGAGCAGCTCTCCTCCTCGAGGAAGGGGCAGGGGATGCGCAAGGCGAAGTAGGCGACGGAGAGGTCGCGATCGCTCTTCCTGGAAGGCGTGGCCAATCCGGCCTGCTCGATCTTCGCCGCTGCCTTCGCGAACCGCTCCTCGATCACCGCGCGGCGCTCGGCCGGCATGCCCTCGATCAGCGCCAGCAGCCTTTCACCCTCCGTGCGCGAGAGGGGCACGAGCTGGCGGCAGCAGGCGCCGCAGCCCTTGCGGCAGGAGATCGCCTGTCCGGTCTCGGCGGCGGCGACGACGGCGTTCACCAGCCCCTGCAAGGCCGGCACGACCTCCGTCGCGGGCACGGCCGCATTGGGCACGGTGAGCGGATGGGCGATGCTGAGCGTCCCCACGGTAAGCCGCAAAATGGCTGTCGATTGGCCGGAATCGGCCATTTCCGCTGCTTCCCCTCATGTGGACTAGGCCGCTGGGCGCACGCTACAAGGATCGCCTTATGGCAAGCGTCAGCGACATCCGTCGCACATTCCTAGAATACTTCCGCAGCAACGGCCACGCGGTCGTGGACTCGAGCCCGCTCGTGCCGCGCAACGACCCCACGCTGATGTTCACCAACGCCGGCATGGTGCAGTTCAAGAACGTCTTCACCGGCCTCGAGAAGCGCAGCTACAGCCGCGCCTCGACCTCGCAGAAGTGCGTGCGCGCCGGCGGCAAGCACAACGATCTCGAGAATGTCGGCTACACCGCCCGCCACCACACCTTCTTCGAGATGCTGGGCAACTTCTCGTTCGGCGACTACTTCAAGGAACGCGCGATCGAGCTCGCCTGGAACCTGATCACGAAAGAGTACGGCCTGCCCAAGGACAAGCTGCTGGTCACGGTGTTCCACACCGACGACGAGGCGGCCGGCCACTGGAAGAAGATCGCGGGCTTGCCCGACGAGAAGATCATCCGCATCCCGACGTCCGACAATTTCTGGGCGATGGGCGACACCGGCCCCTGCGGGCCCTGCTCGGAGATCTTCTTCGATCACGGCGAGGGCATCCCCGGCGGCCCGCCGGGCAGTCCCGACGCCGACGGCGACCGGTTCATCGAGATCTGGAACCTGGTCTTCATGCAGTACGAGCAGGTGACCAAGGAGCAGCGCATCGACCTGCCCAAGCCCTCGATCGACACGGGCATGGGGCTGGAGCGCATCGCCGCCGTCCTGCAGCACAAGCACAACAATTACGACATCGACCTCTTCCGCACGATCATCGAGGCGGTGGCGCACGAGACCGGCGTCGATCCCGACGGCCCGCAATCCGCCTCGCACAAGGTCATCGCCGACCATCTGCGCGCGACCTCGTTCCTGATCGCCGACGGCGTGCTGCCCTCCAACGAGGGCCGCGGCTACGTGCTCCGCCGCATCATGCGCCGCGCCATGCGCCACGCGCACATCCTCGGCGCCCAGGACCCGATGGTCTACAAGCTGGTGCCGACCTTGGTGAAGGAGATGGGCGATGCCTATCCCGAGCTTCTCCGCGCCCAGCCGCTGATCACCGAAACCCTGAAGCTCGAGGAGTCGCGCTTCAAGAAGACGCTCGGCACGGGTCTCCGGCTGCTCGACGACGAGACCAAGGGGCTCGCCAAGGGCGGCACGCTCAAGGGCGATGTCGCCTTCAAGCTCTACGACACGTTCGGCTTCCCGCTCGATCTCACACAGGACGTGCTGCGCGCGCGCGGCATCGCCGTCGACACGGCGGGCTTCGAGAAGGCGATGGACGAGCAGCGCGCCAAGGCGCGCGCGGCCTGGGCCGGTTCGGGCGAGACCGCCGACCAGGCGATCTGGTTCGACATCCGCCAGAAGGTCGGCGCCACCGAGTTCCTCGGCTACGACACCGAGCGCGCCGAGGGCAAGGTCCTCGCCATCGTGCTGGACGGCAAGGAAGTGTCTTCTCTCAAGGAAGGCCAGACCGGCTGGCTGATCGTCAACCAGACGCCGTTCTATGGCGAGTCGGGCGGCCAGCAGGGCGATACGGGCAAGGTCGTCGCATCCGGCGGCGAGGCCGCGATCCTCGACGTGCAGAAGATGGTGACCGACCTCTGGATCCATCACGCCAAGCCTGCCAAGGGCGAGATCAAGGTCGGCGACGATCTCGTCATGACGGTCGATCCGATCCGCCGCGCCCAGCTCCGGGCCCATCATTCCGCGACGCACCTGCTGCATGAGGCACTGCGCCGCCATCTCGGAACGCATGTCACGCAGAAGGGCTCGCTGGTCGCGCCTGATCGTTTGCGCTTCGACATCAGCCACACCAAGGCGATCTCCCCCGAGGAGCTGCGGCGGGTCGAGGACGAGGTGAACGAACGCATCCGCCTCAACAGCTCGGTCGACACGCGCCTGATGACGCCGGAAGAGGCGATCGCCGCCGGCGCCATGGCGCTGTTCGGCGAGAAGTACGGCGAGGAGGTGCGCGTGCTCTCCATGGGCGGCGCGCACGGCGAGAAATACTCCGTCGAGCTCTGCGGCGGCACCCATGCGCTGCGCACCGGTGACATCGGCCTGTTCCGCATCGTCGGCGAGGGCGCTGTCTCGGCCGGTGTGCGCCGCATCGAGGCGCTCGCGGGGGCCGCGGCCGAGAGCTACACGCGCCACGAGGGCGATCTGCTGCGCGAGGCGGCATCGGTCATGAAGGTGCGGCCGGAAGATCTGCCGTCGCGCCTGCAGGCGCTGATCGACGGCCAGCGGCGGATCGAGAAGGAATTGTCGGACGCGCGCAAGGCGCTGGCGCTGGCGGGCGGCGGTGCGTCGAACGGCGCGTCGCCGGCCGACGAGGTGCGCGACATCGGCGGCGTGAAGATGATCGGCCGCGTGCTGAACGGCGTGCCCGGCAAGGACCTCAAGGGCATGGCCGACGAGTTCAAGAAGAAGCTGGGCTCGGGCGTCGTCGCCCTGATCGGCGTCGAGGAGGGCAAGGCTTCGGCGGTGGTCGGCGTCACCGACGATCTGTCGAAGCGCCTGAGCGCGGTCGATCTCGTGAAGGCGGGCGTCGCGGCGCTGGGCGGCAAGGGCGGCGGCGGCCGGCCCGACATGGCGCAGGGCGGCGGTCCCGATGCGGCCAAGGCTTCCGAAGCGCTGAAGGCGATCGAGACGGCGCTTGAAGGCGTGAAGTAGGGGGGGCGTGAAGTGATGAGTCGAGCAATCGGCCTGCTGATCGTGCTCGCGGCCGGCATGGCAATCGCGGCGTGCGATATGTTGCCGTCGCAACCGCCGCCCTCGTCGGCCAAGCGCGATTCCAATCCCGCCAAGTACGACCGCGACCGCGCCGAATGCCAGGCGCAGGTCGACGACTACATGAAGACGCGCCGCAACGTCGACGATTCGCGCGACTCGGTGTTTGCCGGCGATCGCGACCGCTACGGGCAGGGCGAGCTGCCCTCGCGCATGGCCGACTACTCCGACACGCGCAATGCCGACCGCGTGCTCTACAACTGCATGGAAGCGCGCGGCTGGCCGCAGCCGACGCAGGGCAAGACCCTGTGGCAGAAGATCGGCGGCCACTGACCTCGTGATCCCGTGGAGCGCCTGACCCGATATCTGGGACGGCTCAACCGGCGCAACCTGCGGCTGGCGGTGGTGGCGGTCGTCGCGCTCTATGCCATCGCCATGCTCTGGCCGAACATCGCGGCCCTCCTGGTGCGCAACTCGGCGGTCACGGCCTGGACCAACGTCGCCACCGCGCCCATCCAGGGCCGCGCGCCGGAGACGGTGCCGTTTCCCGGCAGCCATGTCGGCCCGGACGGCGTGATCTTCCAGGTGACCAACGATCTTCTCGATCCCGGCCCGGTGAAGGTGGCCGAGGCCGCGCTCGTCGATGCCGAGGCCCGCACCGCCGCGGCCAAGGCCTATCTCGAGGGCGCGCTCGAGATCGACAAGGACCGGCGCGAGCTGCTGCACGTCTATGCCGAGAACTTCCGCGCCGAGCTCGATGCCGAGATCGTGGTGAGCGAGGCGCGCGTGGCGCTGCTCAAGTCGAAGGCCGTGAGCGCGGCCCAGATCGCCGAGCGCACCAAGACCGTGTCGGAGACCGGCTACCGCTCGAAGGACTATCGCGACGAGGGCCAGATCCGCCAGGCCGAGGCGGAGGCCGCTCTCGCCGCCGAGCGCATGGCGCTCGAGCGCGCGCAGCGGCGGCGTGCGGCGGCCGACAAGGGCGTCTACGTCGCCCCGGACGGGACCAGTCCCAACTGGGCCTATGGCGACCGGCAGGACGCCAAGATCGAGATCAAGCGCGCGCGGCTCCAGGTCGAGCAGGCGCAGTCGGACGAGCGGCGGGCGCGGCAGGCGCTCGACGCGGCGCGCGAATCCTTCCGCTTGCACAGCAGGGCGCCGGTGCTGGCGCCGCCCGACTCGACCATCCGCAGCGTCATCGTCGGTGCCGGCGCCACCGTGGCGGTGGGCGAGCCGGTGGCCAAGTGGATCGATTGCAAGGAGCTGTTCCTCGACGCGCCCGTCTCCGACGCCGCCCTGCCGCTGATCGCGGTCGGCAGCAAGGCGCAGGCGATCATCGAGGGACGCCGGCGCTGGTACGACGCCACGGTCGCCAGCGTCCGCGGCAGCGCCGAGACGATCGGCGCGGAAGACCTTGCCGCCGTCGCCAAGGGCCGCAGTCCCGGCGTGGGGCAGGTGATCCTGCGGCTCGAGGCGCCGCGCAGCGACTTCGGCGAATGCCCTGTGGGAGAGGCGGCCTATGTCCACTTCCCGACCGCCGGCGTGCTCGACGTGCTGTTGGCGCGCTTCGGCCTGAAGTAGGGCGCCATGGCCGCCGCTGTCGCTCCTTCCGCGATGCTGACCGACGATCAGCAGCGGCGGGAGCATGCGCTGATCCTGGCCACGCTGCTGGACGGCGGCATGATCGTGCTGCTGTTCTCGGGCGGCCTGCTCGGCGGCTCGCTCACCTGTCTCGCCGAGGGGGTGCGCGGGCTCCTGATGACGCTGATCGATCTCGTGTCGCTCTACGTGATCCGCAGGCTTCACCGCGGCTCCCTGCGCGGCTTCGACTACGGCACGGGCAAGATCGAGCAGCTCTGCAGCGCGGGCATCGCCGCCGGTCTCGCCGGCGCCGCTTGCTGGGTGGCCTGGGACGCGCTCGCCATGGTGAGCAGGGGCGAGAGCGACGCCTCGCCGCTCGGCTTGTCGCTCGCCGCCGTCGTCGCGGCGCTCAACCTGCTCGTCAACTACTTCGCCTGGGACAGCGTGCGCCTCGCCACGCTCGGCAGGCCCTCGGTCATCATGGAGGCGCAGCTCCATGCGCGCACGACCAAGCTCGTGGCCTCGCTCACCGTGCAGGTCACGATGACCGTGGCCGCCGTCGCCAAGGATCCCGTGATCGTGGCCATCGCCGATGCCGTCGGCGCGTTCCTGGTGTGCACGGTGATGGTGCGGGCATCCTGGCAGCTCCTCAAGCAGGCCATTCCCGACCTGCTCGACCGCTCGATCAACCATGTCGTCGAGGCGACACTGCATCGCGCAGCGGCCGGCCTGCCGCCTTCGTTCGTCCTGCGCGACTTCCGCTCGCGCGGCGGCCTGCAGGCCTTCGTGCTGGAAGTGTCGCTCGCCTGTCCGCCGGGCACCGGCGTGGCGGCCGTCGAGCAGGCCGAGGCGCTGCTCGCCGCCGACATCGCCCGCGCGCTGCCCGGTGTCGAGCCCACGGTCGTGGTACGGGCCGTCTCCTCCGATTTGCCGTGAATCCGCCGGAACGGTGTCGCACGACAGGCGTTCACTTCGCGGTCCAACAGGCCAGGAGGATGCCGTGCGCTGGAAGGAAGCTCTCGCCGCGAGTCTGCTGTTGCCGCTCGGTGCCTGCGCCACCGTGCCGCTCGCCTCGCCGCAGGCCGACCAGATCGGCAAGGAGTTCACGCCCCCGGCGCAAGGCTCGGGCGCGCTCTATGTCTACCGCTCGGGCTACATGGCGCTCGCCAAGAAGGTCGATGTGTCGATCGCCGGCGGCGCGCAGGCGGCCCTCGCGCCCAACACCTACTTCCGCCTCGAGGGGCCGCCGGGGCCGATCGACATTTCCTGCCGCACCGACAACACCGCCGGCCGCGAGGTCCAGATCCAGCCGGGCGAGACGCGCTATGTCGAGGTGGCGATGAACGCGGGTTGGCTGGGTCCCAGCTGCTCGGTGGCCGAGGTGCCGCCGGAGCAGGGGCAGGCCGCCGTGCGCAACGCCAAGCGCGTGATCCCGCAATAGGCGTGTAAGCAACGGGGGGCTAGACTGCCGGCATGCGCTTGCTTGCCTTCCTCCTCTCGTTCCTGCTCTCCGCCGGCTCGGCCTTGGCGGGCGACGAACTCGCTCCCGTGGTGGCGCCCGACGGCTTCTCCTTCAACTACGTGCTGACGACCGGCAATGGCGGCAAGCCCGCCTACGCCGTCATCCTGATGCCCGGCGGCAACGGCAACATGTCGCCACGGCTGGTGAACGGCAAGGTGGTGTTCAACGGCGGCGGCAACTTCCTGATCCGCAGCCGCGCGATCTTCGCCGAAGGGCCCTTCGTCGCCGCTTCGACCGACGCCACCTCGACGCCCGGCCGCATCCTCGCCATCACGGCCGATCTCGAGAAGCGCTTCGGTCCGCTCAAGATCTATGTGGTCGGCACCTCGCGGAGCACCGAGGCGACCATGGCGCTCTCGGGCCCGCTCGACGGCAGGGTGGCGGGCTTCGTGCACAGCTCCTCGGTGAACGCCATCTCGAGCTTCGATCCGCGCAAGTTCAAGAGCCGGCATTTGATCGTCCTGCACCGCATGGACGGCTGCAAGGTCACGAAGCCCGCGATGGGCGAGGCCTCGCACCGTTCCTACGGCACGGAGCTGATCGAGATCGACGGCGGCAAGTCGGTGGATGACGACTGCGAGGCCTTCGCCCACCACGGCTACAACGGCGTCGAGCGCGAGACGGTCCAGAAGATCAAGGACTGGATCGTCGCCGGGAAGTGATCAGCCGAGGAAGGTGCCGTCGGGATCGCCGTTCAGCATGACCTTGCCGACGGCCTCGAAGTGCGCCTCGCGGGACTGGATCTGCTGGCTGAGCGTATGGATGTCGCGGAAGCGGCGCTCGAACGGGGTCCCGAGGAAGATGGCCGAGGTGCCCGCCGACTTGTAGACGCGGTCGGCGACGTCCAGCGCATTGTGGATGGCATGGCTGCAGCCGAGTCGGATGCGCGCACGCTCGGGCGAGGCGAGCGGCTCGACATCGTCGGCGACGTCCCAGCATTCCTTCAGGATCTCGACCAGATAGGCGCGCGAGGCGCCCAGCATCGCCTCCATGCGCGCGACGTCGGACTGGACCTGCGGATTGTCGGCCATGCGGCCCTGGTTACGCGGTGTCTTCTCCGTGGCGAGGTCGCGGAAGGCCTCGAGCATGGCGCGCGCGATGCCGAGCGCCACGCTCGCCACGCCTACCGCGTAGAGGCCTTGCGTCGTGAAGGCGTAGAGCGGCCCGCGGTCGCGCCGCAGCGTCGGGTCCTCGCGCGTGCCGGAGAAGGCCTCGGGCACGAAGACGTCGCGTGCGCTGTAGCCTTCCGAAGCCGTGCCGCGCATGCCGAGCGTATGCCAGTCGTGGATCGGCGTGGTCTGTACCTTGGGCATCAGGAGCGTGCGGATGGTCGGCCGGCCGAAGCGGTTCAGCCTGAGCGAGCCGTCGGGCTCGACGACATGGCAGTGCGCGCCGATCCAGTTGGCCTGGCGATAGCCCGAGGAGAAATGCCATTCGCCCGTGACACGGTAGCCGCCGGGTGCGGCGATCGCCTTGTTCTGGCTGGGCGGTCCCCAGGAGATCATGCCGCGCGGGTCGCTGTAGATCGTGCGGGCGGCCTCGAGGCTGATGAAGGGCGCGATCAGGGCCGAGCTGTTGGCCACGAACATGTTCCAGCCGACCGAGCCGTCGTGGCGTGCCACTTCCTCCACGGCGCGCAGATAGACCCAGGGCTCGACCTGCTCGCCGCCGACCGACCGCGGCAGCAGCAGGCGGAAGAGGCGCGAGGCATGCAGCTCGCCGATCAGCGGCTCGGGAATGGTCTGGCTGGTCTCGATCTCGTCCGCCGCTGCCGCGATCGCCGGACCGATGCTTCTCGCCCGGTCGATCGGGTCGAGCTCCTGCGCAAGGGCGGCGGTGGCGGTCATACGGACCTCAGTTGTGGGACTCGAAGCCGGGCTGTGGCGGCGGCGCGGCGACAGGGCCGGGGCCATGTCCGGCGACAGGCTCTCCGGGTGCCTTCGGCCGCTTGGGCGGGACGGCGCGCTGCACCAGCACCAGTCCCGTCGCCTTCATCATGGCATCCTTGCGGAGCGCCTCGGTGATGGCCGGACGATGGTCGGTGTCCATGGTGACCAGCAGGTCGATCAGCTTGTTGTTATCGGACTGGCAGGCCGTCACGGCGGCGAGCGCCACGCCCGCCGGATCGGAGACTCCGTCGTCCAGCTTGACCACGCGGGTCGAGATGCAGAGGTCGCGCGCCAGTCGCTGCTTGTTGATCGCGCGCATCCGCAGATCGTCCTCGTAGATCGGCGGATTGTAGACGTAGCACCCCTGCAGGCAGGGCAGGAGCGTGGCCAGGGCCAAGGCAGTCGTCGCCGGACGCATGGCCCGTTCTAGGATGTTTGGCCTCTATTTGCTAGCGTCCGGCCGGAGGGAGAAAGACATGCGTACAAGCATTGTGCTGGCCTTGGCGCTCGGCTGGGCGCTGCCGGCGGCGGGGCAGACGGTGATCGACGGCGACACGCTGAACTACAAGGGAGCGACCCTGCATCTGTGGGGCGTCGATGCGCCCGAACTCGGCCAGAGCTGTGGCGACGGTTGGCCGGCGGGGCAGATCGCGAAGGAGTATCTCGCGGGCCTCATCCATGGTCGCACGGTCACTTGCGACCTCAAGAGTACGCCGCAACCGAAGCCGGCGTTCGCCGTGTGCAAGATCGACGGCCAGGATCTCAGCGCCGCCATGGCCGCCGACGGCATGGCCTGGGCCTATCCGGTGCAGACCAAGGACTACACGGTGCAGGATTCCAACGCGATGATCGCCGTGCTGGGTGTCCACGCGCATGATTGCCTCAAGGCGTGGGAGTGGCGCGCCCGCAATCAGCGCCAGCAATAGGCTGGAGCAAGTCCATTCGCTGGAAGCCGCTCTACAGCCGCTTCTCCAGCGGCATGCTCTGCGACGGCCGCGAGAAGGGCGTGGGCTGGGGCAGCGGCAGGCAGTCGTTGCGCGGCTCCGGTTGCCGGGCCTCGTTGATGCGCTGCCGCCCCGTGTTGACCGGATGCGGCTCGGAGATCGTCACGATGAAGGGGCTGCCGTCGTCCTGCGGCTTCTTGGCCTCCGCCCACGTCTGCACGACAGACGCCATGACCAGGGTGAAGACCACCCCGATCCCGAACATCAGGGCGGCCACGAAGAGATGCCGCATTCAGTGATCCCCAAAGCCACGCTCCAGGCCGGTTTCCCGCCGGCCCGTTCAACGCATCACACAGACTGACGCCACACAAAGCGGCCGGCCCACCCGGCCATCCCACTGGCCGATTCCGGTCGCGGCGGGATCGAAGCGCCAATTCCGAGGTTTCGTCAAGAGATTCGATAGCCACGGCGAGCAAATACAGCCGACGGTTGATCCAACGTCGGAACATTGCACCCCAATTTGGGTTATTCGGCCGCCTGGCTCAGCGCCTCGGGCCGGCGCCACTGGGCCAGGAGTTCGGCCTGCTTGCGGCGGGCACGCGCGAGGTGGGCGTCCTTCACGTGGCCATAGCCGCGGATATCGTCCGGCACCGAGGCCAGTTTCACCGCGAGCGCGTGGTTGCGGGCATCGAGGCCGGCCACCAACTCGTCGACAAGCTTTTCGTACTCGACGATCAGGGCGCGCTCCTCGCGGCGCTCCTTCGTGTAACCGAAGATGTCGAGCCTCGTGCCCCGCAGGCCCTTGAGCTTCGCGAGCATGCGGAGCACCGGCAGCATCCAGGCGCCGAACTCCTGCTTGATCAGATGACCCGTCTGCGGATCGCGCTCGGCGAAGAGCGGCGGGGCGAGATGGAACTTGAGCTTGTAGTCGCCCTCGAACTGCTGGTTGAGCTGGGCGGCGAAGGCGGCGTCGGCGTGCATGCGGGCCACCTCGTACTCGTCCTTGTAGGCGAGCAGCTTGGCATAGTAGCGGGCCACGGCCTCGGCGAGTGTCGACTGTCCCGGCGTCGCCTTCAGCTCGGCCGCGCGCACACGCTCAACCAGCGTGGTGTAGCGGCGCGCATAGGCGGCGTTCTGGTAGGCCGTCAGCAGCTTTACGCGCGCGCCAATGATCTCGTCGAGGGTCTTCGAGAGCCGCGCGAAGGGAACGATGTTGTCGGTCGCGGCCGGCGTCACGAGCTTCTCGACCGAAGTGCGGTCGGCTGCAGCGCGACGGCCCCAGCGGAAGGCGCCGAGGTTCATCTTGATCGCGGTGCCGTTCAGCTCGATCGCCTTCTCGAGCGCCTCGACGCCGATGGGGATCAGGCCCTTCTGCCAGGCATAGCCCAGCAGGAAGAGG
This sequence comes from Reyranella sp., assembly GCA_035501235.1. Lineage (GTDB taxonomy): Bacteria > Pseudomonadota > Alphaproteobacteria > Reyranellales > Reyranellaceae > Reyranella. The sequence goes on along the minus strand of DATJWN010000310.1, from coordinate 1,062 downwards.
TTGGTGGCGATCGAATCACCCATCAGCCCGGTCGCGAGCTTGGTCGCCTCGAGGAAGTCGCAGGCTTCCGCACCTGCTGCCGCCTCGATCGAGAGCTTGAGCGTATGGGAGGGGAAGGCGAGGTCGGGATGGCGCGTGAACTCGCCGGTGATGGTCTCGTGCGTGTTGACGATCGCCTTCGAGACGCCGGGCTCGAGCCGCGCCAGCGCATCGGGGCTGGCGCTCACGACCAGGTCGCAGCCCAGCAGTACGTTCGCGCCACCGGCGCCCAGGCGCACAGCATGCAGCGCCTCGGGCGAAGCGCCGATGCGCACGTGGCTGATCACCGCACCGCCCTTCTGCGCCATGCCGAGCTGGTCGAGCACGGTGGCGCCCTTGCCCTCGATGTGGGCGGCCATGCCCATCAGCGCGCCGATGGTCACGACGCCCGTGCCGCCGATGCCGGTGATCAGCACGCCATAGGGCTTGTCGGCGACCGACGGCAGGGTCGGGGCGGGCGGCAGCGGCGGTTCGGCAGCCGGCGCGTTCTTCGCCGTCTCGGCCTTGCCGTGACGCAGGCTGCCGCCTTCGACGGTGACGAAGCTTGGGCAGAAGCCGTTCAGGCAGGAATAGTCCTTGTTGCAGGACGATTGGTCGATCGCGCGCTTGGTGCCGAACTCGGTCTCGACCGGTGTCACGCTGAGGCAGTTGGATGCGACCGAGCAATCGCCGCAGCCCTCGCAGACGGCCTGGTTGATGAACACGCGCTTGTTGGGATCGGGATAGGTGCCGCGCTTGCGGCGACGGCGCTTCTCGGCGGCGCAGGTCTGGTCGTAGATCAGGACCGACACGCCCTTCCACTGGCGCAGCTCGCGCTGCACCTCGTCGAGCTGGTCGCGATGATGGAAGGTGACGCCCGGCGCCCATTCGGTGCCGACCGGGTACTTGTGCGGGTCGTCGCTCACCAAAGCGATGCGGCGCACGCCCTCGGCATGGACCTGCTGGCTGATCGTCCAGGGATGGACGTTGCCGTCGTGCGGCTGGCCGCCGGTCATGGCGACGGCGTCGTTGTAGAGGATCTTG
>DATJWN010000309.1:0-13143 GCA_035501235.1 Reyranella sp. | reverse complement strand
CCGCTCAAGATCGACGGCGTGCAGCTGACCCCCGGCATCGCCATCGGCCGCGCCGTGCTGCACGAGCCGCGCATCGTCATCCAGAAGGTGGTCGCCGAGGACAGCGCGGCCGAGCAGATCCGCTTCGACGAGGCGCTGAGCGCGGTGCGCGACGATGTCGACCGCTTGCTCGAGGCGCACGACATGCAGTCGGGCGAGCAGCGCGAGATCCTCGAGACCTTCCGCATGTTCGCCGACGATCGCGGCTGGATGGAGCGCGTGCGCGAGGCGATCGATTCGGGCCTCACCGCCGAAGCGAGCGTGCAGCGCGCCTTCGACGATGTGCGTGCTCGGCTCGGTCAGTCGACCGATCCCTACATCCGCGAGCGGCTCTCCGACCTGCAGGATCTCACCAACCGCCTATTGCTGCGACTCACCGGGCGCGGCGTCGCCGATGCGAGCACGCAGCCCGACGACATGATCGTGATCGCGCGCGACATGGGACCGGCCGAGCTGCTCGACTACGAGCGCACGCGCCTGCGCGGCCTGGTGCTCGAGGAAGGCTCGGCGATGAGCCATGTCGCCATCGTCGCGCGCGCGCTCGACATTCCCGTCGTCGGCCGCGCGCCCAACGTGCTGGCGCGGATCGAGCCGGGCGACGCCATCGTGGTCGACGGCGATCATGCGCAGGTGCTGGTGCGGCCGGCCGAGGACGTGCTGCAAAGCGTGCATGCCGCGATCGACGCGCGCGCCGAGCGGCGGCGCAAGTATGCGGCCTTGCGCGATCTGCCGTCGGTGACACGCAATCAGGCGCGCATCTCGCTCAATCTCAATGCCGGCCTGCTGATCGACATGCAGCATCTCGACGAGACGGGCGCGGACGGTGTCGGCCTCTATCGCACCGAGATCCCCTTCATGGTGCGCTCGGAGTTCCCTGACGTCGATGCGCAGGCCTGGCTCTACGGCCGCGTGCTCGACGTGGCGGACGGCAAGCCCGTGACCTTCCGTACGCTCGATGTCGGTGGCGACAAGGTGCTGCCCTATGTCGGAGCGTTCGGCGATGACAACCCCGCCATGGGCTGGCGGGCGATCCGCATCGGGCTCGACCGGCCGGCCATGCTGCGCCGGCAGCTGAGGGCGCTCCTGCAAGCGGCGAATGGCCGCTCCCTGTCGGTGATGTTCCCGATGATCGCCGAGGTCGGCGAGTTGCTGGGTGCCCGGCGTCTCCTCGATATGGAGGTAGAGCGCGCGCGCCGCCGCGGCCAGCCCTTGCCGGAGCGGCTCCGGGTTGGCGTTATGTTCGAAGTGCCCTCCCTGGCCTGGCAGCTCGACAGCCTTTTGCCCCATGTCGATTTCGTTTCAATCGGCACGAACGATCTGCTGCAGTTCCTCTTCGCCGCCGACCGGGGCAACAGCCGCCTGGCCGGACGCTACGATACCTTGTCGCCCGCGCTGCTTCGGCTTCTACATTTTGTGGTCGAGAAAACGAGGCCGGCTGGCGTCGATCTCGGCGTCTGCGGCGAGATGGCCGGCCGGCCAGTTGAAGCCCTGGCCCTTCTTGCCCTTGGAGTGCGAAGCCTCTCCATGTCGCCCGGTGCCATCGGTCCGGTGAAGGCCATGGTCCGTTCTCTCGATCTCGACGAGGCCACCGGATTTGTAACAACTGCATTAGCGCAGACCGATCGGCCCTTGCGTGAGACCCTGCGCCTCTTCGCCGCCGACCACGCGATCGAAATCTAGCCCAGTTTGGGTGAATCACTTTTGCCCTCGCAAAAGGCCTCTGCTAAAAGTGCAAAAGGGAGGCTGGCGCGGGGAAGATTATGCCGGATCAGGTCGAGTGGCGGACGATGGAGCGTGATGCAACTGCAGGTCATGCGGTCGGCAGGTTGCTGCGTGACCAGCGTGAAGCGCGCGGCTTGAGCATCGCGGACGTCGAAAAGCGCCTCCGAATCCGCCGCGCCTATCTCGACGCCATCGAGCAGGGTCGCTTCAACGAGTTGCCCGGTGCCGCATATATCCCGGCTTTCCTGCGCGCCTATGCGCGTCACGTCGGCCTCGATCCCGAGAAGGTGCTGACGGCCTACAATCTTTCGGGCCCGGTGCCCATCGAACGGCCCGTCGCCCTGCCGGCGGACTTCCCGCTGGCCGAGAGGCGCGCGCCGATCGGGCTCGCCGTCCTGACCGTGCTGCTCGTCGTCGGCGCAGGATACGCGGTGTGGCATTACCTGCCGCGCCACCAGACGGTCGTCGCCGAGAAGGTTCCGCCCGTTCCCGATCGTCTGCTTGCCTCGCAGCCGGTGAACGAGCCGCAGACGACGACTGCGACCACCACGGTCGTTGCTCCCGTGGTCGCAACGCCAGCACCGCCGCCCGCGTCCGTCGTGTCGGCGCCCATCATCACGCAGCCGCCGAAGGAGACGCGCAGCGTCTCGACCAACGTGGCGCCTCAGCGTCAGGAGACCGTGGCGCCGCCGGCCGTCGTCGCGGTTCCCGCGGCACCGCCGCCTGCCGTGATGTCCGCTCCGTCGGCCGGCCAGGCTCAGGCCGCGCAGCCGACGGTCGTCGATACGCCGGCTGCTCCCGCGCCGCAGGAAGCGACGGCGCGGCCCGCGCCGCAGCAGGACGCGACGGCGCCTCTCGTGATGAACGCGCCGGTGAAGGCCGACACGCAGGTGATCGTGCGGACGAACAGCTGGGTCGAGCTGCGCTCGCCCAATGGCGACGTTCTGGCCCAGACCTATGTCCGGGCTGGCGAAAGCTACGTGGTTCCGGCGGGAATCGCCTACCGCGTCCTTGACGCGCGCTAACAGGCCGTGCCGCCCGGCGGCTGGCTAAGCCGCCTGCCCGCCGCTACATTGGCGGCATGAGCATCCGCCCCTATCGCGACATCGTTCGCCGCAAGTCGCGGCGCGTCATGGTCGGGTCCGTGCCGGTGGGTGACGGCGCACCGATCACCGTGCAGACGATGACCAATACGTTGACGGCCGACGCGGACGCCACCATCGCGCAGATCAGGCGCTGCGAGGAGGCGGGCGTCGATATCATCCGTGTCTCCTGCCCAGACGAGGACTCGACCAAGGCGCTACACAAGATCGTCAAGGCGAGCCGCGTGCCGATCGTCGCGGACATCCATTTCCACTACAAGCGTGCGCTGGAAGCGGCCGACGCGGGCGCGGCCTGCCTGCGCATCAATCCCGGCAATATCGGCAGCGCCGAACGGGTGCGCGAAGTCATCAAGTCGGCCAAGGACCACGGCCTTTCCATGCGCATCGGCGTCAATGCCGGGTCGCTGGAGAAGGACCTGCTGGAGAAATACGGCGAGCCCTGTCCCGAGGCGATGGTCGAGAGCGCGCTCGATCATGCGCGCATCCTGCAGGATCACGACTTCCACAATTTCAAGATCAGCGTGAAGGCATCGGACGTCTTTTTGGCGGTCGCGGCCTATCAGCAGCTTTCCGAGGCGTGCGACTACCCGCTGCATATCGGCATCACCGAGGCCGGCGGCACGCGCACGGGCACGGTGAAGTCATCGATCGGCATGGGTTCGCTGCTCTGGGCCGGCATCGGCGACACGATCCGCGTTTCGCTCTCGGCCGAGCCCGAGGAAGAGGTGCGTGTCGGCTTCGAGATGCTGAAGGCGCTGAACCTGCGCCACCGCGGCGTCAACATCATCTCCTGCCCGTCATGCGCGCGGCAGCAGTACGACGTGATCAAGACCGTCGAGGCGCTGGAGAAGCGCGTCGCGCACATCACCACGCCCATGACGGTGTCGGTGATCGGCTGTGTCGTGAACGGACCGGGCGAGGCGCGCGAGACCGATATCGGCTTCACCGGCGGCGGCAGCGGCACGCATCAGGTGTATATCGCCGGTGTGCCCCATCATCGCCTGAAGGATGCCAGCATCGTCGACCATCTGGCCGAGCTGATCGAGAAGAAGGCGGCCGAGATCGAGGCCTCCCAGCATGACACGGGGCGACATAAAGCCGCCGCAGAGTAGCGGCGCTTCAGGTCCCTCGTTGTCGATCTTCTTTCAAGGCGATTTCCCGTGAGCAAAATGCAACCCGTGCGTGGCACGCACGATCTCCTCCCCGACGAATACAGGCGCTTCGCGCACATCGTCGACACGGCGCGCGATGTGGCGCGCCTCTACGGTTATCGCGAGATGGCCACGCCCATCTTCGAGTTCACCGAGCTCTTCGCGCGCGGCATCGGCGAGACCACCGATGTCGTGAGCAAGGAGATGTACACCTTCTCTGATCGCGGCGGTGAGTCGCTCACCCTGCGGCCGGAATACACGGCCGGAATCTGCCGCGCCTTCGTGTCCAACGGCGCCCTGGCGCAGCAGCTTCCGCTGAAGCTCTTCGCGGCCGGCCCCATGTTCCGCTACGAGCGGCCGCAGAAGGGCCGCCAGCGCCAGTTCCATCAGATCGACCTCGAGGTACTGGGCGCGCCCGAGCCGGGCGCCGACATCGAGGTGATCTCAGTGGCGGCCGACATCCTCGATCGCCTGGGCATCCTCGAGCGCTGCGTGCTCAAGATCAATTCGCTCGGCGACCCGGAGAGCCGCACGGCCTATCGCAAGGTGCTGGCCGACTATTATTCGGGACACATCGACAAGCTCTCGCAGGAGTCCCGCGATCGCCTGCAGCGCAATCCCCTGCGCATCCTCGACAGCAAGGACGAGGGCGACAAGGCGCTCAATGCCAGCGCGCCCTCTTTCGCCGATCACCTGAACCAGGCGAGCCAGGACTTCTTCAAGGCTGTGCAGGACGGCCTCGCGGCGGCCGGCGTGCCCTTCGAGATCGATCGCGGCCTGGTCCGCGGCCTCGACTACTACACGCACACCGCCTTCGAGTTCGTGACCACGCACATCGGCGCGCAGGGGACCGTTCTGGGCGGCGGACGCTATGACGGCCTGATCGCCGAGCTGGGGGGGCCGCCGACGGCCGGTATCGGCTGGGCAGGCGGCATCGAACGGCTGATGATGTTGGCCAACGATCCCGCGGCCCTGCCGCGTCCCGTGGTGATCGCGCCGCTGGGACCGGCGGCCGAGGCCAGGGCGCTCGGCATCGCGCGGGTGCTGCGCAAGCAGGGCATCGCGGTCGAGCAGGACTATCGCGGCAACATGAAGCGGCGCATGCAGCGGGCCAACAAGGTCAATGCGCGCTTCGCGGTCATCATCGGCGACGACGAGCTCGCCAAGGGCATCGCCCAGGTGAAGGACCTCGACACGCAGGCCCAGCGCGAAGTGCCGCTCGACAGCCTCGGCGAAGCGCTGAAGGGCTGACCATGTCGCTGTTGCAGAAACTCGACCAGGTCGTGGCCCGCCATGCCGAGCTGCAGGCGGCGCTTTCCGGCGGCGCGCTCGATTCGCAGAAGTTCGTGGCGGCGTCGAAGGAATACGCCGATCTCGGGCCGCTGGTCGAAGCGGTCAACGAATGGCGCCGGGCCGAGCAGGAGCTGAAGGACACGGAGGCGCTGGCGACCGATCCCGACATGAAGGCGATGGCCGAGGAAGAGGCCATGGCTCTCAAGAAACGCCTGCCCGAGCTCGAGCAGACGGTGAAGAAGATGCTGCTGCCCAAGGATGCGGCCGACGAGAAGAACGCCATCCTCGAGATCCGCGCCGGCACGGGCGGCGACGAGGCGGCGCTGTTCGCGGCCGATCTCTTCCGCATGTATCAGCGCTATGCCGCCGAGCATCGCTGGAAGTTCGAGATCATGGAGCTCTCCGACACCGGCATCGGCGGCTACAAGGAGGCGATCGCCACGGTGAGCGGCAAGGGCGTGTTCGCGCGCCTGAAGTTCGAATCGGGCGTGCATCGCGTGCAGCGGGTGCCGGCGACGGAGGCCTCGGGCCGCATCCATACCTCGGCCGCGACGGTTGCCGTGCTGCCCGAAGCCGAGGAGTTCGACATCAAGATCGACGAGAAGGACCTGCGCATCGACGTCTTCCGCGCCTCGGGGCCGGGCGGCCAGTCGGTGAACACGACCGATTCGGCGGTGCGCATCACCCACATCCCGACCGGGGTGGTGGTGAGCCAGCAGGACGAGAAGAGCCAGCACAAGAACAAGGCCAAGGCGATGAAGATCCTGCGCGCCCGCCTCTACGACGCCGAGCGCCAGCGCCGCGACGATGCCCGCGCCGCCGACCGCAGGGGCCAGGTGGGCTCGGGCGACCGCAGCGAGCGCATCCGGACCTACAATTTCCCGCAAAGCCGCGTCACCGACCATCGCATCAACCTCACGCTCTACAATCTCGCCGACGTGATGGAGGGCCGCGGGCTGGACGAGATCATCGACGCGCTGATCGCCGACGACGAGGCGAGCCGGCTGGCGGAGCTCGCCGCCTGAGCGGCACCTACGACGCGCTGCTGCGCGACACGGCTGTCGCGCTCACGGCGGCCGGCATCGACAATGCCCGCTTCGAAGCCCGGCTCCTGATGGCCCATGCGACCGGCCTTTCCGTCGAGCAACTGGTTGCGCGCGGCCGCGACGCGGCACCAGCGGATGTCGCCGAGACCGTGCGCACGCTGGCGGCGCGCCGGGTCAGGCGCGAGCCCATGGCCTATATCCTGGGCGAGCGCGAGTTCTGGGGCCTGCCGTTCAAGGTGACGCCGGCGGTGCTGGTGCCGCGGCCCGACAGCGAGACTTTGATCGAAGCAGTGCTGTCGCTGCTGCCCGACCGTATGCAGCCCCTGCGGATCCTCGATTGCGGCGTCGGCTCGGGCTGTCTGCTGCTGACCTTGTTGCGGGAATATCCCCGCGCACAGGGCGTCGGCATTGATGCCTCGCCCGAGGCGTTGGCGGTGGCGGGCGCCAACGCCGAGCGGCTCGGCGTCGCCTCGCGCGCCAGGCTGCTCGTCGAAGATTGGCGGCAGGAAGGTTGGGTCGACAGGCTCGGCGGCCCGTTCGATCTGGTCGTTTCGAACCCGCCCTACATCGAGCGGGCGGCGATCGAAAGGCTGATGCCGGAAGTCTCTCTCTTCGAGCCGAGACTCGCTCTGGATGGCGGCGCGGACGGTATGGAATCGTATCGTTTGTTGGCGGCAAACGGCCGCAAATTGGTCACTTCCGGAGGCGCTTTCGTGGTCGAAGTGGGGGAAGGCCAAGCTATTGAAATACTGGGTCTTTTCGCCGCGGCCGGGCTCACGCCACGGGCGCCCTGGAAAGACCTCGGCGGCATTGAAAGGGTGGTCGCGGCGCACCATTAAAAGGTTGGCAATCCCCGGGATTGAGACTACGTTCCCTTCGCCCTTTAGGGGCATCGCCCGAGCCGGGTCTGGTATCCGAACTCGGAAGAGCAACCATCCCTCTGGACATCCAGCCGCGACGGCGCCCGGGAAGGGCAGGGGGAAGAAGCAACAAACACTCCGTCCGGCGAGCAACTGGCCTAGGTAATGAGACCAAACAATCGTCAGCGGTCGCGTGGCGGCCGCAATGGTGGTGGCGGCAATCACAACCATCACAAGCAACACCACCAGCACAATCCGAATCGGCCGCCCAATCGAAACCAGATATTCGACTCGAGCGGTCCCGATGTTCGTGTGCGCGGCAACGCCCACCAGGTGTTCGACAAATACCAGGCGCTGGCCCGTGAGGCTGCCGCCGGCGGCGACCGCATCATGGCCGAAGCCTACTGGCAGTATGCCGACCATTATTATCGCGTCATCCAGACCATGGGCGGCTTCACCCATCGCAACAATCAGGGCTGGGGCGACGGCGAGGAAGGCCAGCAGGGCAATCCGCAGCAACAGGGCCAGCCGAATGGCCAACAGGCCAACGGCGAGGGCGGCAACAACGGCTATGCGCCGGAGCACCGCCAGGGACCACCGCGCGATGAGCAGCACGGCGACAACGAGCCCGGCCTGGGCGGCGTGGCCTTCCTGCAGAACGGCCGCGGCGCTCCGTCCAACCAGGACCCGGCCGCGGAAGACCAGCCCGAAGTGCCGGAATTCACGCCGAACGGCCGTCGCGGCTAGCCGCCCGACAGTCGGAATAAGCCAATAATCGCAAGACCGTAGCCTTTATCCGGTCTTGCACCGCCGGGATCGCTCCCCATATCGACCCCAGGATGCCTCGTAGAGGGTCCGCTCTTTCGCCCGCCGCTGGACGGGGGCGCGAAATGAAAGGGTGAGCGATGAATCAAGAGAAGTACACCGACCGCATGCGCGGTTTCCTGCAGAGCGCCCAGATGCTGGCGCTGCGCGAAGGACACCAGCGCTTCATTCCCGACCATCTGCTGAAAGTCCTGCTCGACGACCCGGAGGGCCTCGCCGCCAACCTGATCGACTCGAGCGGCGGCGATTCGCGTGCCGTGCATCGTGCCGTGGAAGCCACCCTGGCCAAGCAGCCCAAGGTCGAAGGTGGCGGCGCGGGTCAGGTCTACATGGCGCCCGAGACGGCGCGCGTGTTCGACCAGGCCGAGGCGATTGCCGAGAAAGCGGGCGACAGCTTCGTCACCGTCGAGCGCATCCTGATGGCGCTGGCGCTGGCCAAGGGCACCGATGCCGCCGAGGCGCTTGCCAAGGCGGGCGTGAAGCCGCAGGCGCTCGAGAAGGCGATCGCGGCGCTGCGCAAGGGCCGCACGGCCGATTCCGCTTCGGCCGAGAGCAGCTACGATGCGCTCAAGAAGTACGCCCGCGACCTCACGCAGTCGGCGCGCGACGGCAAGCTCGATCCGGTGATCGGCCGTGACGAGGAGATCCGCCGCACCATCCAGGTGCTGAGTCGCCGCACCAAGAACAACCCCGTGCTGATCGGCGAGCCTGGCGTCGGCAAGACCGCCATCGCCGAGGGCCTGGCGCTGCGCATCGTCAACGACGACGTGCCCGAGTCGCTCAAGAACAAGAAGCTGATGGCTCTCGATCTGGGCGCGATGGTCGCTGGCGCCAAGTATCGCGGCGAATTCGAGGAACGGCTGAAGGCCGTGCTGTCGGAGATCGCCTCGTCCGAGGGCGAGATCATCGTCTTCATCGACGAGCTGCACACGCTGATCGGCGCCGGTAAGGCCGACGGCGCGATGGACGCCTCCAACATGCTGAAGCCCGCGCTGGCGCGTGGCGAGTTGCATTGCGTGGGCGCCACGACGCTCGACGAGTACCGCAAGCACATCGAGAAGGACGCCGCCCTCGCGCGCCGGTTCCAGCCGGTGTTCGTGGCCGAGCCCACCGTCGAGGACACGATCTCGATCCTGCGCGGCCTCAAGGAGAAGTACGAACTGCATCACGGCGTGCGCATCGCGGACGCCGCGATCGTCGCCGCCGCGACGCTTTCCAACCGCTACATCACCGACCGCTTCCTGCCGGACAAGGCGATCGACTTGATGGATGAGGCCGCGAGCCGCATCCGCATGCAGGTCGACAGCAAGCCCGAGGACCTGGACGAGCTCGACCGGCGCATCATCATGCTCAAGATCGAGCGCGAGGCGTTGAAGAAGGAGTCCGACACCGCGTCCAAGGACCGGCTGCAGAAGCTCGAGAAGGAGCTCTCGGAGCTCGAGCAGAAGTCCGCGGCGCTGACGGCCTCGTGGAAGTCGGCCAAGGACAAGCTTGCCGATTCCCAGAAGCTCAAGGAGCAGCTCGACAAGGCGCGTTCCGAGCTCGAGATCGCCCAGCGCAAAGGCGAACTCGGCCGCGCGGGCGAGCTCGCCTACGGCGTGATCCCCGACCTTGAGAAGAAGCTCAAGGAAGCCGAGGGGCACGAGGTGGCGGGCGGCAAGGGCGTGAAGGAAGAGGTCACGCCCGAGGACATCGCGGCCGTCGTGTCGCGCTGGACCGGTGTGCCCGTCGACAAGATGCTGGAAGGCGAGCGCGCCAAGCTGCTTCGCATGGAGGAGCAGGTCGGCAAGCGCGTCATCGGCCAGGACGATGCCGTCCGTGCCGTGGCGAATGCCGTGCGGCGGGCCCGCGCCGGCTTGCAGGACCCGAACCGGCCGATCGGCTCGTTCCTGTTCCTGGGGCCGACCGGCGTCGGCAAGACCGAGCTCACCAAGGCGATCGCCGAATTCCTGTTCGACGACGACCAGGCGATGGTGCGCATCGACATGAGCGAGTTCATGGAGAAGCATGCCGTGAGCCGCCTGATCGGCGCGCCGCCGGGCTATGTCGGCTACGACGAGGGCGGCGTGCTCACCGAAGCGGTGCGCCGGCGTCCCTACCAGGTGATCCTGTTCGACGAGATCGAGAAGGCCCACCCGGACGTGTTCAACGTGCTGTTGCAGGTGCTGGACGACGGTCGCCTGACCGACGGCCAGGGCCGCACGGTCGACTTCAAGAACACGCTGATCGTGCTGACCTCGAACCTCGGCAGCTCGCATCTGGCCGCGCTCAAGGACGGCGAACCCGCCGAGACCGTGCGCGAGGCCGTGATGGAAGAGGTGCGTCGTGCCTTCCGGCCGGAGTTCCTGAACCGTCTCGACGAAATCCTGCTGTTCAGCCGCCTCAGTCGCGCGAACATGACGGACATCGTGGAGATCCAGCTCAACCGGCTGCGCAAGCTGCTGGCCGACCGCAAGGTCGAGCTGAAGTTCGACGGCAAGGCCATGCAGTGGCTCGCCAACCGCGGCTACGATCCGGTCTACGGTGCCCGGCCGCTGAAGCGGGTGATCCAGCGCAGCCTGCAGAACCCGCTCGCGACCCTGCTGCTCGAAGGCCGGGTCAAGGACGGCGACACGGTCGAGATCGGCGTCGAGAACGGCGAGCTCACCGTTGCCGGCGAGCGTGTGCTGAGCGAGGCGGCAGACTAAGCCGCTTCGCTATTCACCGCCGATCGCGATCTGCGGCGGCCGAGGCTTCGCCTCGGCCGACTTGCCGTCGGGGCCCTTGGCTTCGGGCGCCACATCCGCCGGATGCGGCGCGTTCTTCATCTGCTGGAGATAGCGGACGCTCAGCGCCTTGAACTGCGCGAGATCCTTGCCGCCCAGCGCCGCGCGCATCGAGGCCTTCTGCGTGAGCGGATTGACCGGATGGCCGCCACGATAGAACTCGTAGTGCAGGTGCGGGCCGGTCGCCATGCCGGTGGCGCCGACGAAGCCGATGACCTGGCCCTGGCGCACCATCACGCCGGGCTTGATGCCCGGACCCAGGCGCGACATGTGCCCGTAGCCCGTGCCGAGATCGGCGGTGTGCTGCAGCTTCACATAGAGGCCGTAGCCGCCGTTGACGCCCGCCATCATCACCTTGCCGTTGCCGGCGGCGAGGATGGGCGTGCCCATCGGTGCGCCGAAGTCGATGCCGGTGTGCATGGCGCTGTAGCCCAGGATCGGATGCTCGCGCCAGCCGAAGCCCGAGGTGATGTGCGAGGCATCCATCGGCGTGCGCAAGAAGGAGCGCACGACGCTCTCGCCTTGCGGCGTCCAGAAGCCGTCGGCGCCGCCGGCCGGGCGGTAGCGGACCACGGTCACGACGCGCTTCAGGAGAACGAGTTCGCCTGCAAGCAGGCGGCCGGGATGCGTGACCTTGCCGTCACTGGTCACGAGCTGCTCGAGCAGCACCGTGAACTTCGTGTTTTCCTTCAGCTCGCGCTGGAAGTCGACGTCGTAGGACAGTGCGCGGATGAATTCGATCATCGCAGCCGACGGCGCGCCCGCGGCGACGCCGCTCTGCTGCAGCGAGCCGTGCCGGATGCCTTCGACCCTCACGATGCGCGGGCTCACCTTGTAGATCTTCTCCTCGCCGCTGTAGGAGCCCTCGTCCCGGCGCGTGATCAGGAACTCGCGCTCGGGCTGCGGCCGCACGCTGAGCGACAGCACGCGCGGTGCGTCGGGCTGGTCGGGCAGCGTCTGCATCTGCAGCGTGATCGTCTCGCCGACCACGAGCTTGCGCTTCTTCAGGAGCGCGCTCATCGCCTCGTCGATCTGCTTGCGATCGGCTTCCGGCACGTCGATGTCGGCCAGCATCTTCTCGATCGTGTCGCCCTTCTCGAGGCGCAAGGTGAGCTCGTAGCGGTCGCTGGCCGGCGGCTCGGCGGCGGCCTGGCCCTCGGGACGCTTCATCTGGAAGCCCTGGAACTCCGACATCGTCACCGGCGGCGGCGAGTCGGGGGGCGGCAGGATGAGCGGTCCCGCTGCCGGCGACCGGGCGATCTGGACGTCGGGCGCCGGCGTCGGTTGGGTGCGCTGGAACAGGACCAGGGCGCCCAACGTCAGGCCGATGGCGGCGGCAGCGAAAAGGACAGGCCGGAACAGCGCAAAAGCCGCCGATTTGGCGGTTTTGGGCGGGTCCGACGGAGGGGGGAAATCCGTCATGACCGTTGACCTATTGGGCCCGGTGGGCCGGGCCTCGGCTTGGGTTGGCCGTCCTTGTGCACATTCTGTCCCCAAGGACGGGGTCGCTATATATTGATGCCGGAAAGCCGTTCCGAAGACAACAATACAATAGGTTTGACGGGCCTTTTCAGCGGTTTAGCTCATCGTAAAGCAATCGCAATTTTACGTTTGACACCCCGGAAACACGCCCATATAAGCGCGGCTCCCACGGCGAACGGGGCGTACCGAAAACGTCGCGCGTAATTGCGGCGAAGGTCAGTTTGACCTTAACGGTTCCCCAGATCGCCAAAGGTCTCGGTCCTCGGACCGTGCGCTCTATGCATCGTATGTTGGGAAAGGGATACGCCGGCGGCGGCGAACGTCAGTGCTTCGGCCCTTGGGCTGACACTCTGATGTTTTCGTCGTCGCTAGTTCGAAGTCCGTACCTCTGGCCTCCGTCCAGGGGGATCGGACAAAGTAATCTAGTGACGGGATCTAAAAGCTCTTCTTCGGAAGAGCACGTTAAACTTGAGAGTTTGATCCTGGCTCAGAACGAACGCTGGCGGCAGGCTTAACACATGCAAGTCGAACGCCCCGCAAGGGGAGTGGCGCACGGGTGAGTAACGCGTGGATATCTGCCTTTTGGTTCGGAATAACCCCGGGAAACTGGGGCTAATACCGAATGGTTCCTACGGGATAAAGATTTATCGCCAAAAGATGAGTCCGCGTACGATTAGCTAGTTGGTGAGGTAATGGCTCACCAAGGCGACGATCGTTAGCTGGTCTGAGAGGACGATCAGCCACACTGGGACTGAGACACGGCCCAGACTCCTACGGGAGGCAGCAGTGGGGAATATTGGACAATGGGGGCAACCCTGATCCAGCCATGCCGCGTGAGTGATGAAGGCCTTCGGGTT
>DATJWN010000308.1:0-35198 GCA_035501235.1 Reyranella sp. | reverse complement strand
GGGACAACCCAAGACTGCAGTTTTAGAAAGCATCGCCGATGTGGTGAAGGCTATCGACAATGAGCAAGCTTCTTAGCGTTCATTCGCTCATTGCCTATCTAACGCAAGAGGGAACGACTCGGCGCCAAGCTGACTGGGACGCCTACAAGATTATCCGGACGCTTAAGGGCAAGCCGTTCAATGGCTATTTCGAATTGAGTATCGGCGGCAAAAACAAAAAGTTCGAGAACTCGAACGCCAGTGAATTCCTTCCTGTTCTTTTTCGTGCAGTAGGAAAGCAACTCAAAGCCATAGTTCCCGGCCCGTTTGAACTCGTCCCCATTCCCAACTCAAGTGCTAGCGTCAAGAGCGGAGGCAATTCCTTCGCGACGCTAAAATATGCCCAAGCAATAGCTGGGGTGGTTGGCGCTCAAGCATCGGTGAGTCCGGCTCTTCTCTGGAAGGTCCCCAAGACATCTGCTCGCGATGGCGGCTCGCGCGATCCTCAAGTGCACTGCGCCAACTTGGCAGTCGTTCGGAAGCTGACCAAGCCAGTTGTCATTTTTGATGATGTGATGACGTCGGGCAGTCAAATGATAGCGGCACACAGAATGCTTCGCGCTGCAGGAGCCAAAATACTTTTGGGACTTGCTATTGGTCGCACGATCCACGAGCCGGTAAAACCTGTTTTCAAGTGGCGAGAAGAAGAAATCGAAACCGAGAGCCGGCCCATCGAGTTTTTTTAGCCCGGGCGAAGCCAGGTCAAGTTTTCCTAGCCGACTATTTGCTTTGCCTATTCGATAAGGACTTCCCCGGAGCACCGCGTTGTTACAAAAGTAATGACAAGATTAGGAGCGGCGCATGGTGGAGCTAAGGATCCGGAAATTCGGTAATTCGCTGGGCGTTGTGCTGCCCAAGGAAGTCCTTGCGCGTCTGAACGTCGGCGGCGGGCAGAAACTCTATCTGACGGAAGCGTCGGAAGGAGGCTATCGTTTGGTGGCTTGTGATCCGGCCTTAGGGGAAAAGACGGCCAAGGCTGGGGACATCATCCGCCGCTATCCCAATACACTCCGCGCTCTGGCTAAATGAAAGAGCTGAACGAGATCGGGATAGTCGCCAAGATTTGAAAAACGGGCAGGACTCCGATGCTCTACCCAATCGCGATCGAAGAGGGCACCGACAATGCGGCGTTTGGCGTTGTCGTGCCGGATTTGCCGGGCTGCTTTGCGGCCGGTGATACGCTCGACGAAGCTGTCAGCAAGGCCCGACAGGCGGCGGCAGCATGGATCGACGCGGCCCACGATAAGGGCATGGAAATTCCGAAGGCGTCACCGCTGAACGATATTCGTTCGAAGCTCGAATATGCAGGGTGGGCCTTCGCATTGATCGACATCGGAGGAGCGGGCAAACCGCGCTCCGATGTCATGGGCGCCTATCAGCAGAGTCATGAGCCCTTCGGCGAACTCTACAAGAAGCTCGCCCGATGACCGACACCACCACCCGCGCCCCCTTCTATCATGACGGCATGCGCGAGCTGCAGGATCGCTTCGACGGGCGGCGGGTCGCCGACGGGCTCGAGAAGAACCGGCTGCACTTCGAGTTCTGGGAGTCCGAGCGCAAGCTGATCGAGGAGACGCGCTTCTTCTTCATCGCGACGAGCTACGAGGACAATGTCGATTGCTCCATGCGCTCGGGCGATCCCGGCTTCGTCAGGATCACCGGGCCCGACACGCTCGAGTATCCCGAGTACGACGGCAACAACATGTACCGCACGCTGGGCAACATCCTGCGCAATCCGAACGTGGGGCTGCTGTTCGTGCGCTTCGACGGCAAGTCGTTCCGCGCGCGCATTCGCGGCAAGGCGACGATCCACGACGATGCGGAGACGCTCGGCCGTCATCACGGCGCGAAGGTCGTGGTGCGGGTGAAATGCGAGATCTTCCCGAATTGCCCGCGCTACGTGCCGGACCTGATGGGCGATGCCGAGTCGGTGCCGGCCAATCCTTATGTGCCCCGGCCCGGCTACGAGCCGCCGGCGCCGGAATGGAAGAGCCGCGACTACCTGAAGGACGTGCTCTCCAAGTTCGATCCCCACCGCAAGCGTTGACGCGCATCGATCAGCGCGGGCCGGGCGCGTCGAGATCCTTCAGTTCGCGCTTGGCGCGGGCGGGGACATCCTCGTCGTATTCGTCGTCCTTCGAGTTCGCCGCGAGGCCGATCCACTTGCGCGCCTGGGCGAGATCGCGCGGCACGCCCTTGCCGAGGCGATAGGCCGTGCCGAGGCTGAGCTGGCCCAGCGCATCGCCCTGGTCGGCGGCACGGCGAAACCACTTCACCGCTTCCTCGTCGTTGGCATCGACCGTCTCGCCGCCCGCGTACATGTAGCCCATGCCGACCTGGGCCACGCGATTGCCCTTGGCGGCGGCCTCGCGATACCACTTGGCGGCCGCCGCGTAGTCCGGCCGACCCACCGCGCCGCTGCGATAGAGCAGGCCGAGATGGCCCGCTGCGAACGTGTCGCCCTGCGCCGCCGCCTTGAGATACCAGGCCTCGGCCGCGCGATAGTCCTGCGGCACGCCCTTGCCGCGCTCGTAGAGGCGCCCCATCGTTTCCTGCGCGACGGCGTTGCCTTGGTCCGCGAGAGGCCGCAACAGCCGCAACGCCTCCGCCCAGCGTCCCTGGTGGTACGCCGCGACTCCGTCGTCGAGCGGACCGGCCGCCGAGGGGGCTGCGGCGCCCGCGAGCGCGGCCAGGCAAACAAGCAGCGACAGCAGGGCCCGGCGAGTTGCCCGGAGCGCCGCCGTCACGTTCAGAGATCCGACTTGAAGCCGCTATCCTTCACGCGCGGCCCCCAGCGCTCGTAGTCCGCGTTGAGGCGCAGCGCCAGCTCGGTCGGCGTCGAGGAGGTGACCTCCAGCCCGTCGGCGGCGAGGTCGGCCAGGACATCGGAGCGCTTCATCGCCGAGCGCAGGGCGGCGTTGGCGCGGAGCGTGCCGCTGGTCGAGGTGCCGCCCGGCGAGAAGAAGCCGAGCCACTCGCTGAACACCATGTCGCTCAAGCCCTGCTCGGCATAGGTCGGCACGTTGGGCAGGAAGCGGCTGCGCGTGCGGCCGGACACGCCGATGATGCGGATGTTGCCGGCGTTCGCCTCGCGCAGGAACGCGCCGATCGGCGCCGACACCGCCGGCACCTTGCCCGCCATGAGAGCGCGCACCGAGGCCTGCGTGCCGTCGAAGGAGATGTGCTTCAGCTTCTGGCCGGAGCGGCGGCCGAGCATCGAGCCGATGAAGTGCGGCACCGTGCCCGTCGCCGGCGAGCCGAACTTGGCCTGCTCGGGATTGGCCTTGGTCCAGGCGATGAAGTCGGGCAGCACCTTCACGCTCTCCGGCACGGTGGGACCGACGGCGAAGGCGAACTCGAAGGTGCAGGCGAGCGTCACCGGCGTCAGGTCGCTGAAGACGTCGTAGCCCAGCTTCTCGTAGATGTAGGGGAAGATGATCAGGGTCGAGGCGCGCACCAGCAGGAGGTGGCTGCCGTCGGTCGCGGCGCCCTTCATCGACTGGACGGCGAGCCGCTCGCTGAAGCCCTCGCGGTTCTCGACCACGGCATTGACCGCGAAGGGCGTGCCGCGCAGCCCGTCGGCGACGCCGTGGCAGAGCGTGTCCAGGGCCGAGCCCGGCGAGGCGCCGGTGACGATCCGCACCGTATCGAGGGCCTTTTGAGCGGCGGCGGGGCGCACGCCGGCAAGGGCTGCGGAGGCAAACGTGGCGCCGAGCAGGGCGCGACGGCTGGGATGGGGCATCGGTAGTTCCTTCCTCGCCGGTGCAATTAGGTGGTTTGGGGCGCCTTCTGTATGTGGCGAAAGAGCGCGACATGGGACAAGGCTGCCGGGGGCGGCGGGCCCCGGGAGCGGCGGCATGCAGGGCGAACCGAGGCGCAACCGAGTCCGAAGGGGGCCCGTTGACCGACGGACCCCCGGCATGCGCAAGGACAGCCTCGCCCCCTATCGCGCCAAGCGCGATTTCAGCAAGACCGACGAGCCCTCGGGCAAGGCGGCGGTCGGTGAATCCCCCGCGCTCAGGTTCGTCATCCAGCGCCATGACGCGACGCGCCTGCATTACGATTTCCGGCTCGAGCTCGACGGCACCTTCAAGTCCTGGGCGGTGACCAGGGGGCCCTCGCTCGATCCGTCGGTGAAGCGGCTCGCGGTCGAGGTCGAGGACCACCCTCTCGACTATGGGGACTTCGAAGGCACGATCCCCGAGGGGCAGTATGGCGGCGGCACGGTGCAGCTCTGGGACCGCGGCTATTGGATCCCCGAAGGCGATCCGCATGAAGGTCTGAAGCGCGGCGATCTCAAGTTCACGCTCCAGGGCGAGCGGCTGCACGGGAGCTGGGTGCTGGTCCGCATGAAATGGGACCGCAAAGGGGGAAAGCGCACCAACTGGCTGCTGATCAAGCATCGCGACGCGGCGGCGCACGAAGGCGACGACGATGCGCTCCTGGAGGATCCCAAGTCGATCGCCTCGGGCCGCACGCTGAAGCAGATCGCGCTGGGCACCGGCAAGCCGCCGACGCCGTTCATGACCGCGAAGAAGCGCGGCGCGGGTGCGGTTTGGGACAGTCGCACCAAGGGCGGCGGACCGAAGGCGGCGCTGCCCGAGTCGAAGGCGAAGACCAGGAAGGTGCGCAGCCTGCCCGCCTTCATCGAGCCGCAGCTCGCCAAGCTGGTCGAGCGCGCGCCCACGGGACCCGGCTGGGCGCATGAGGTGAAGTTCGACGGCTATCGCCTGCAGATGCGGGTCGAGGACGGCGAGGCGACCCTGCGCACGCGCAAGGGACTCGACTGGACGAGGAAGTTCGCGGCCCTCGCCGCGGCAGGCGCGAAGTTGCCGGACTGCATCCTCGACGGCGAGGCGTGTGCGCTCGACAAGCACGGCGCGCCCGATTTCGCGGCGTTGCAGGCGGCCTTGTCGGAAGGCCAGTCGAAGGACCTGATCTTCTTCGCCTTCGATCTCCTGGTCGAAGGACATGAGGATCTGCGGCCGCTGCCCCTGTCGGAGCGCAAGGCGCGGCTGCAGGCCCTACTCGGCCGGCTGAAGGACAAGCGCAAGCAGATCCGCTTCGTCGATCATTTCGAGACGGCCGGCGACGCCGTGCTGCAATCGGCTTGCCGCATGCATTTCGAGGGCATCGTCTCCAAGGAGCTTTCGGCACCCTATCGCTCGGGCCGCGTGGGAAGCTGGACCAAGGCCAAGTGCCGGGCGGGCCATGAGGTCGTGATCGGCGGCTGGACGCAGGAAGGCCGCAAGCTCCGCTCGCTGATCGTGGGCGTGCATCGCGGCAGGAAGCTCGTGCCGGTCGGTCGCGTCGGCACCGGCTTCAGCGAGGCGGTGATGCGCCAGGTCCTGCCGAAGCTCAAGGAAGTCGAGAGCAGGACCAGCCCCTTCGCCGCCGGGACGCGCCCGCGCCAGGAGGCCAACGTCCATTGGGCGCGGCCCGAGCTGGTCGCCGAGATCGAGTTCGCCGGCTGGACAGGCGATGGCAATGTACGCCAGGCGGCGTTCAAGGGACTTCGCGCGGACAAGCCTGCGGACGAGGTGGAAGCCGAAACGCCGGCAAAAGCGGAGACGACTAAAATGGCCAAGCCGGCGACGAAAACAAGAAAGGTCCCTCGGCTCCGCTCCGCTTCGCTCGGGATGACGGGGGGACCGGCCGTCGTCATGGGCGTGTCGATCTCGCACCCCGACAAGCCATTGTGGCCGGACGAGAAGCCGCCGGTCACCAAGCTCGAGCTCGCGCAATACTACGAAAAGGTCGGCGGCTGGATGATGGAGCATCTCGAGGGCCGGCCCTGCTCCATCGTGCGCACGCCCGACGGCGTCGACGGCCAGAAATTCTTCCAGCGCCACGCCCTGCCCGGCAGCTCGCATCTCGTCTCCGAGGTGAAGGTGCGCGGCGACAAGAAGCCGTACCTGCAGCTCGACCGGGTCGAGGCGCTGGCCGCCGTGGCGCAGCTCGGTGCGACGGAGCTCCATCCCTGGAACAACCAGCCCGGCGAGCCCGACCTGCCGGGGCGGCTGGTGTTCGATCTCGACCCGGCGCCCGACGTGACGTTCGCCGAGGTCGTCGCGGCGGCCATCGAAGTGCGCAAGCGGCTGGAGAAGCTGGGGCTGGTCGCTTTCTGCAAGACCACGGGCGGCAAGGGGCTGCATGTCGTGACGCCTTTGACGCCGGACAGGAAGAGCCCGGACTGGGAGGCGGCCAAGACCTTCGCCAAGGAGATCTGCCGGCGCATCGCGGCGGCCGAGCCCGAGCGCTATCTGCTCAACATGGCGAAGAAGGCACGCGGCGGACGCATCTTCCTCGACTATCTGCGCAACGACCGGACGGCGACGGCGGTGGCGCCCCTGTCGCCGCGCGCCCGCGAGGGCGCGCCGGTGTCGATGCCGCTGGTCTGGGGCCAGGTGAAGGCCGGGCTCGATCCGAAGAAGTTCACGATCCGCACCGCGCCCGCGCTCCTGAGGAAGAGCGGCGCCTGGGGCGACTATGCCAAGCGCGCGGTGTCCCTGCGGTCGGCCATCGAAGCGTTGATCGAATCCAAACGGTGAGGTTGTCATGGCCAAGGCCCAGCACAAGGCACTGCGTCCGACCTGGGAGGGGCATCTCCGCCTCTCGCTCGTGACCTGCCCCGTCGCGCTCTACACCGCCACCGAGCGCAGCGCCGAGGTGCATTTCAATCTCATCAACCCCAAGACCAACAACCGCATCCGCATGCAGTCGATCGATGCCGGCACCGGCGACGTGGTCGAGCGCGCGGAGCTGGTGAAGGGCTTCGCAGTCGCCAAGAACAAGTACGTGCTGCTCGACAAGGAGGAGCTCGACGCGGTGAAGCTCGAGTCCACGCGCAACATCGACATCGAGGAATTCGTCGATGCCTCGAGCATCGACCGCATCTACTGGGACGAGCCCTACTATCTCGCGCCTTCGGGAAAGACCGGCATCGAAGCCTTCGCGGTGATCCGCGCCGCCATGCTGAAGCAGAAGAAGGTCGCGCTGGGTCGCCTGGTGCTGCACCAGCGCGAGCGCGTCTGCGCGCTCGAGCCGCGCGACAGCGGCATCCTGCTGACGACCTTGCGCACGCACGACGAGATCCGCGACACGGGCGAGATCTTCGACCGCAACCTGCCCAAACCCGATGCGCGCATGCTCGACATCGCCGAGAAGATCATCGACCAGCAGGAGGCCAAGTTCGATCCCCGCCGCTTCAAGGACCGCTACGAGGATGCGCTGAAGGAGCTGATCGCGCGCAAGAAGAAGGGCCAGCCCGTCGTGTCGACGGCGCCCGACGAGGACGAGGAGAAGGTCGTCGATCTCATGGAGGCGCTGCGCCGCAGCCTCAAGGGCGGTGGCGGCGGCGAATCGCGCGCGAAGGCCGAACGTTTCCTCGCTGCGCACGGCCGCAAGGCCAAGGCGAAGAAGACGACGCGCCGCCGGCGAGCTGCTTAGAAGGGCGGCCTTAACATTCCTCTGCTACGCTCGGCGGCATGACGAAGCTGCTGCTGAGCCGTCACGGTCATGTCGAGGGCATCAAGCCCAAGCGCTTCCGCGGCCGCGCCGAGCTGGCATTGACCGATCTTGGCCAGCGCCAGGCCGATCTCGTGGCCGCGCGCATTGCCCGTCAGTGGAAGCCCGTCGCCGTCTATACGAGCGGCCTGCAGCGCTGCGTGGTGACGGCGGGCAAGATCGCCGGCGCCTGCGGGCTCGAGGCCCGGGTGCTCGACGGGCTGATGGATCTCGACTACGGCGCCTGGCAGATGCGGGTGCAGGACGATGTCGCGATCGAGCAACCCGAGCTCTTCCGCCTGTGGCACGCCGCCCCGCATCTCGTGCGCTTTCCCGACGGCGAATCGCTGCAGGACCTGGTCGCGCGCACGTCCAACGCGCTGCGCACCGTGCTGGCGAAGCATCCGGGCGACACCGTGGTCATGGTCGGCCATGACAGCGTGAACCGGGCCCTGCTGCTGCAGCTCCTCGACCAGCCGCTCTCCGCCTACTGGAAGCTGGCGCAAGACCCCTGCACCTTGAACGAGGTCGATGTCGACGGCGGCGGGGTTATGGTCCATCGCATCAACGACACGAGCCATCTGGACGGGACCTTCTAGGGGCCGCGCTCGCCATCTCAGGTCGAGTCTCAGGCAGAGTCTCAAGGGGCATGAGACGGGTCCGATGCCGATGGCATAAGGCATTTAGCCCTTGAGTCTCAGAGTCTCACCCACCCCCTGATATCATTGATATCAATGATATCAACGATATCACGCGAGGCTTTTGAACGACGCTAGACCGGGCCAGATCGAGAAGCGTAAAAGCCCCGCGCATGAGCTCCTGGGATGTCATCGTGGTGGGCGGCGGCCATGCCGGCTGCGAGGCGGCGGCCGCCTCGGCGCGGCTGGGCGCGCGCACGCTGCTGCTGACCCATCGGCTCGACACGATCGGCGAGATGTCCTGCAATCCCGCGATCGGCGGCTTGGGCAAGGGCCACCTGGTGCGCGAGATCGATGCGCTGGACGGTGTCATGGGCCGCGCCATCGATCGTGCCGGCATCCAGTTCCGGACGCTCAATCTCTCCAAGGGGCCGGCCGTGCGGGGCCCGCGCGCACAGGCGGATCGCAAGCTTTACCGGCAAGCCATGCAGACGCTGCTGGCCGGGCAGGCGAACCTCGAGATCAGGGAAGCGGCCGTTGCCGATATCACCGTCGATACACGCGGGACGTGTACCGGCGTCGTGAGCGAAGCAGGCGAGGAATTCGCGGCCGGTCGAGTCGTGTTGACCACCGGCACCTTCCTCCGAGGCTTGATTCACCTGGGCGAAATGAAGATCCCGGCAGGGCGGGCGCGCGGTCAGCGTGGCGGCGTGCCGGAGGATCTTCATGCTGATGCGGTCGAGGAGCCTTCGACACCGCTCGCGCTGCGGTTGCAGGCGCTCGGTTTCGCCTTGGGCCGTTTGAAGACCGGCACGCCGGCGCGGCTCGATGGGCGCACGATCGACTACGCGTCGCTCGAGAAGCAGGACGGCGATGTCCCGCCCCAGCCTTTCTCGTATCTCACCCGCGAGATCACGACGGCGCAGGTCGCGTGTCACGTGACCGAGACGACGCCCGCCACGCACGAGCTGATCCGGGCCAACCTCGGCCGCTCGCCCATGTACTCCGGCCAGATCGCCAGCACCGGCCCGCGCTATTGCCCGTCGATCGAGGACAAGGTCGTGCGCTTCGCCCAGAGGGAGCGGCATCAGATCTTCCTGGAGCCGGAAGGGCTCGACGACCCGACCGTC
Source organism: Reyranella sp. (assembly GCA_035501235.1). GTDB lineage: Bacteria > Pseudomonadota > Alphaproteobacteria > Reyranellales > Reyranellaceae > Reyranella. Next base: position 25,885 of record DATJWN010000308.1, on the reverse strand, counting down.
TATCCCAACGGCATCTCGACGTCGCTGCCGCGCGACGTCCAGCTCGGCATGCTCAAGACCATCCCGGGCCTCGAGCACGCGACCATGGTCCGGCCGGGCTATGCCATCGAGTACGACCATATCGACCCGCGGGAGCTGCACGCCACGCTGGAGACCCGGCGCGTTCCGGGCCTCTATATGGCCGGCCAGATCAACGGCACGACCGGCTATGAGGAGGCGGCCGCCCAGGGCCTGATCGCCGGCCTGAACGCGGCGCTGTCCGCGGCGGGATCGGCGGCTTTCGAGGTCGACCGGGCGGACGGATATCTGGGGGTCCTGATCGACGATCTGGTCAGCCTCGGGATCACCGAGCCTTACCGGATGTTCACGTCGCGGGCTGAATACCGGCTGTGGCTGCGCGCCGACAATGCCGACCAGCGCCTGACCTCCCGGGGGCTGGCCATTGGCTGCATCGGGTCCGACCGGGCCCGGGTGTTTCACGTGAAACAGGCGGCCCTCGCCCAGGCCCGGGAGCAGGCCATGGGTTTGACCGCCTCCCCCTCGGCGCTGGCCAGGCGCGGTGTCGCCATCAACCAGGACGGCGTCGTCCGGTCGGCGCTCGACCTGCTGGCCTACCCGGACGTCGACTGGACCCGGCTGACCGGCCTTTGGCCCGAACTGGCCGCCGTCCCGGCCGACATCGCCGAGCAGCTCACCATCGACGCCCGCTATGAGGGCTACCTGTCCCGCCAGCGGGAGGACATCGCGGCCTACCGCCGGGACGAGGCCTTGGCCTTGCCCGATGACCTCGACTACGGCGCCGTCGGCAGTCTGAGCAACGAAGTCCGCCAGAAGCTCGCGGCCCACAAGCCCGCGACCCTGGGCCAGGCCGCCCGGATCTCGGGCGTGACGCCGGCCGCCCTCGTGGCGCTCCTGAAATATGTCCGCCGCCGCGCGGCGTAGGGTCGGGGAGCTGCCCGGTGTTTCACGTGAAACGCTGGGCCGGCTGGACGCCCTGGTCGAGATTCTCGCCAAGTGGCAGAAGACCATCAATCTCATCGGCAAGACCACGATGGACGAGGTCTGGACCCGCCATATCCTTGATTCCGCTCAGCTTTTCCCGCTGGTCCCGGGCGAGGCCAAAAGCCTGACCGACCTCGGCAGCGGCGCCGGTTTTCCCGGTCTGGTTCTGGCCGCGCTCCGTCCCGATCTCGACGTCATCCTGGTCGAAGCCGACGCCCGCAAGGCCGCTTTCCTGGGCGAAGCCGGCCGCAAGATGGGTTTGCCCAAGCAGCCCAAGCTCCTGGTCGGGCGCATGGAAAGCCTGAAAGCACCGAAGGCCGACGTGGTGACGGCGCGGGCGCTGGCCCCCCTCGCCAAGCTTCTGGCCTGGGCCGAACCCTATCGGGCGGAGGGTGGAATTTGTCTGTTTCACAAGGGCGCCGGATGGCAGGCCGAGGTGGAGGACGCCAAGGATTCGTGGGAGATTTCCGCCGAGCCTTTTCCGAGCCTGACCGATCGTGACTCTGTCCTCCTCCGCATCGACGCCTTCCGCGCCAAAGATCTACGCGATCGCCAACCAGAAGGGCGGCGTCGGTAAGACCACGACGGCGATCAACCTCGCCACGGCCCTGGCCGCGGTCGGCGAGAAGGTGCTGCTGATCGACCTCGACCCCCAGGGCAATGCCTCGACCGGTTTGGGTCTCCCAAAAAGTGAGCGCTCACCCGGTACTTACGAGTTCCTGCTCGGCCTCTCCCCGCTCGGGGACTGCGTGCGGCCGACGCAAATCCCCGGCCTCAACCTGATGCCGGCCGGCGTCTCGCTCGCGGGCGCGGAGATCGAGCTGATCGATCTCGAGCGCCGCGAATACCGCCTCGCCTCCGCGCTCGCCGCCGACGGCGATTCCGCCCGCGAGCGCTGGGACACGATCCTGGTCGACTGCCCGCCGTCGCTCGGCCTCGTCACGCTGAACGCGCTGGTCGCCGTCGATGCGGTGCTGGTGGCCCTGCAAGCCGAGTTCCTGGCGCTGGAGGGAATCGGCGCGCTTGCCAACACCGTGGAGAGGGTTCGCAAAAGCCTAAACCCCCGGTTGCATATCGCCGGCGTGGTCCTGACCATGGTCGATCGCCGCATGACCTTGAGCCAGCAGGTCGAGGCCGATGTGCGCCAGCATTTCGGCGATCTCGTCTTCGGCACGACCATCCCGCGCAACGTGCGCATCGCCGAGGCGCCGTCGCACGGCCTGCCCGTGCTGATCTACGACAATGCCTGTGCCGGCGCGCAGGCCTATATCCTGCTCGCCAGCGAGTTCATCCGCCGGCGGCGCAACGCGGCCGAAGCCGTTCCCGCGGAGACGCCCTCATGAGCCAGCCTCCCAAGCCGCGCGGCCTCGGCCGCGGCCTCTCCGCTCTCCTGGGCGACGACGCCGTCGCCGCCACCATCGCGCCTTCGGCCCCGAGCGCGCCGCCGCCGCGGCCCGCGCCCAACCGCGCGCCGCTCACCCTGCCCACCGCCTTCCTGCGTCCAGGCAAGTACCAGCCGCGCACGACGTTCGAGGATCTCGACGTGCTGGTCGACTCGGTGCGCCAGTTCGGGCTGCTGCAGCCGATCCTGGTGCGGGCGGTTCCGGGCGTGCCCGATGCCTACGAGATCATCGCCGGCGAACGCCGCTGGCGGGCGGCGCAGAAGGCGCAGCTGCACGAGGTGCCGGTCGTGCTGCGCAACCTCGACGATCTCGATGCCCTGCAGCTCGCCCTGGTCGAGAACCTGCAGCGCGCCGACCTCTCGCCGATCGACGAGGCGCAGGGCTATCGCCGCCTGATGTCCGACTTCAACCAGACGCAGGAGGAAGTCGCCCACACGATGGGCAAGAGCCGCCCGCACATCGCCAACATGCTGCGCCTGCTCGACCTGCCGTCCGAGGTGAAGGACATGATCGGCCGCGAGGAGCTGACGGCGGGCCATGGCCGCGCCCTGCTCGGCTTCCCCGATCCCGAAGCCATGGCCGAGCGCACGGTCAAGGAGAAGCTGAGCGTGCGCGACCTCGAGCGTCTGGCGGCCGGCGAACGGCTCGCCACGTCCGCGCGCCAAGGGAGGGGCAAAGGCAAAGCCAAGGCGCCCGAAGGCAGCAAGACCGCCGATACCCGCGCCCTCGAAAAGCGGATGGAAGAAGCGCTGGGCCTCAAAGTTTCGTTGAGCGAGCTCGGTCAAGGCGAAAAGACGGTACTCACCATCGAGATCGACAATTACGATCAGCTCGACACGGTGGTGGAGCGTCTGACGCGACGTTAGCTGCAACCGTCGTCGCGTCGAGGCGTTGACCCGGCATTCGGTGCCGGGAGGGAGGCAGGATCTATGTCGAGCGAATCGCTGCACGAAGATCCCGAGAAGCTCGGTCCCGACGTCGTCGACGTGCACCGCGCCATCGTCTCCCTGATGGAGGAGCTGGAGGCCGTCGACTGGTACAATCAGCGCGCCAAGGCCACGGCCGACGCCTCGCTGCGCGCGATCCTCGAGCACAATCGCGACGAGGAGAAGGAGCATGCGGCGATGGCGCTGGAATGGATTCGCCGCCACGATCCGGCGTTCGATGAGAAGCTGAAGACCTATCTCTTCACCGAGGGCGACCTGCTCAAGGTCGAGCAGGTGGCCGCGCAGGGCGGCGGCGATGCGGGGAATGGCAACGACGAAGCGGACGGCAGCCTGGGCATCGGCAGCCTGCGTCCAGAGGGAGGGCAGGCCAAATGAACCATCTTTTTCGCGACCAGGCGCCGATCACACCGGCGGGCTGGGAGGAGATCGAGAAGGAAGCCAAGCGCACGCTCCGCGCCCTGCTGGCGGCGCGCCGTGTCGTCGATTTCAAGGGGCCGCTCGGCTGGGGCGCCTCGGATGTCGAGTTGGGCCGCGCCGATCCCATCGCCTCGCCGCCCAATGCGCGCGACGTCAAGGCCCGGCTGCGGCGCATCCAGCCGTTGGTCGAGCTGCGCGTGATGTTCGACATGAGCCGCGCCGAGCTCGACGCGATCGATCGCGGCGCGCGCGATCCCGATCTCGACGCGGTGACGGCGGCGGCGCGCACTATCGCCATCGCCGAGGATCGCTCGATCTTCCACGGCTACGCCGCGGCGCACATCACCGGCATCTGCGAGAAGCGCAAGGCGGCGGCCCTGCCGCTCGGCGCCAGCCACGCCGACTATCCGCTGGCGGTCGCCTCGGCGCTCACCAAGCTGCGCGACGACGGCGTCGAGGGGCCGTTCTCGGTGGTGCTGAACGAGCAGCTCTACAAGGACCTCGCCGCGCGCACCGACAGCGGCTATCCGATCATCAACCATGTGCAGCGCCTGATCGACGGCGAGCTCGTGTGGGCGCCCGGCATCGAGGGCGGCCTGGTGATCTCCAAGCGCGGCGGCGATTTCGAGCTCTCCGTCGGCCAGGACTTCTCGATCGGCTATCTCGAGCACGACACCGAGAAGGTCCGCCTCTACATCGAGGAGAGCTTCACCTTCCTGATCCTGACCGAGCAGGCCGCGATCCCGCTGACCGGCGGCGGTCGGAAGAAGTAGGCAAGATCGCGGGGGGCGTTGCCTCCGCCCTCCCCCAAGGGTCCCTCGCTGCGCTCGGGATGACAACGGGACTGTCGCGTCAACGACAAGACTGTCATCCCGAGCGCAGCGAGGGACCTTTCCCCTTACCGGCGTGCCGTTGCTGCCCGCGCTGCTCGGCCGACCTGCCCGAGACGGAGGCAGAGGCGGCGGGCGATTGCTTCGTCGGGCAGCCCGGTCGACTTGCAGTCGAGCTCGGCCATCAGGATCTCCCGTAGTGCGGCGCTCAGCCTCGGCAGCGGCCAGGTCCGCAAGTGCCGCTCGAAGCGCTGGCGCACCGGGCCGCCGCGCGGCAGGCCGCGGGCCTTGAACATCGCGCTCTCGAGATTGCCCGTCGTGGCATGGCTCGCCACCAGGTGGAGCTGGTCGGTGTGTCGTTGCACGGCGCGCACCAGCTGCACAGGGTTGCCGCCTTCGGCGAAGACGCGGTCGAGCGCGCGGTCGAGCGCCACCAGGTCGCCGTCGAAGGTCGCGGCCACGACATTGTCGATGCCGATCGCCGAGGTGTCGCCCAGCACGGCGACCGCATCGGCATGGGTGATGGAGGGACTATCGTCGCCGCTCTTGTAGAGCATCAGCTTCTCGATCTCGCTCCGCGTCTGGCCGCGATCGCCGCCCAGCCGCTCGACGATCCAGTCGAGCGCATCGGGCTCGACCGTCAGCCCCTGCGCGCGGGCCGCACTCTCGACCAGCCCTTCCAGCGCCTCGGCGCTGTCCATGTAGCAGGGCAGCGCCGCCAGGGACGCCTCGGTCTCGGCGAGGGTGCGCAGGCCTGAGCGCGGCGAGAGGTTGCCGCCTTCGACGATGATCAGCGCGTCACCGGCCGGCGCCTCGACCAGCGCCTCCAGCGCCGCCACCGACTCCTCGCCCGCCGGCCGCACGCGCACGACCCTTCGGCCGCCCATCAGCGACATCTCGCCGAACTCGGTGGCGAGGCGCGCCGGATCGGCCTTCAGCGCCTCGCCCGCGATGTCGACCACGCGGAAGGGATCGTTGAGGTCGGGGCAGATCGTCTTGGCAAGCTGTGCCGCGCGCTCGGCGATCAGCCCGTCATCGTTGCCGTAGATGACCACGGCGCGAATCTTTGGATCCGGCTTCTTGAGGAACGCCTCAGCCTGGCGCGCTTCGATCTTCACGGGGACGTCTTTAGCACAGGAATTTTCCCCTCCCTGCGCGTAGCGCGGGGAGGGGCCCCATCTTCGCGGCGGAGGGGTCGTGAGCACCAGTCGCGTTGCCCTTGACCCCTCCGTCCGCGTAAGACGCGGACACCTCCCCAGATGACTGGGGAGGAAAAGTTAAGGTCTCGATGAACACCCCCCTTCCCGATCCCGACTTCGCGCAGGCCCTGCAGCTTCACCAGGCGGGCCGGCTGGACGAGGCCCAGGCGCTGTACCAGCTGGTGCTGGTCCGGCAGCCGGCGCATGTCGATGCGCTGCATTACTTCGGCCTGCTGCAATACCAGGGCGGGCGGCCGGCCGAGGCGGTCGATTGGATCAACCGGGCCCTCGCGCTGGCGCCCGACCAGGCCGACGCGCATTCGAACCTCGGCCTCGCATTGCAGGGGCTGCGGCGCAACGACGAGGCGCTGGCGGCCTACGATCGCGCCATCGCGCTCAATCCCAACCATCCGCAGGCGCTCAGCAATCGCGGCAACGTGCTGCAGGAGTTGCGGCACCTGCCCGAGGCGATCGCGGCCTACGACCGCGCGCTGGCGCTGCAGCCCGACTTCGCGCAGGCGCACAACAATCGCGGCAACGCGCTGCGCGCGCTCGGCCGGTCCGAGGAGGCGCTGGCGGCCTATGACCGTGCGCTCAAGCTCGCGCCCACCTATGCCGAGGCGCTGAACAACCGCGCCCTCGTCCTGCAGGATCTGCGCCGCTACGACGAGGCGATCGTGTCCTGCCGCACCTTGATGGAGGTGGCGCCGGGCCATCCCTATGCGCCGGGCATGCTGCTGGCAGCGCGGCTCCATTGCTGCGACTGGACGCATTTCCAGCCGCTGTCCAACGGCATCGCCACCGGCATCGAGCGCGGGCTCAGGGTCGACATGCCTCTGTCGAGCCTGTGGCATCTCCCCACGCCCGCCCTGCAGCGGCGTTGCGCGGAGCTCTTCACCGCGGCCGAATTCGGCGGCGCGCCCGGGCTCGCGCCGGCCGCGCGCGATCGCGGTCATGACCGTATCCGTCTCGGCTACGCCTCGCGCGACCTGCAGCAGCACACGGTCGCCCACCTGGTCGCCGAGCTGTTCGAGATCCACGATCGCACGCGTTTCGAGGTGACGGCGATCTCCTACGGGCCCGACGATGGCAGCGCGCTGCGTCGTCGCCTGCAGGCGGGCGTCGATCACTTCGTCGACATCTCGGCGATGGGCGATCTCGAAGCCGCGCAGGACATCCGCCGGCGCGAGATCGACATCCTGGTCGACCTCACCGGCTACACGGCGGGCTACCGGCCGGCCCTGCTCGCCCATCGGCCCGCGCCGATCCAGGTGAACTATCTCGGCTATCCCGGCACGCTGGGGACGAGCTTCCACGACTACATCCTGGCCGACAGCCACATCGCGCCGCCCGGCTCGGAAGCGAATTTCGTCGAGAAGGTCGTGCGCTTGCCCGACACCTACATGGTGAACGACCGCAAGCGGCACATCGCCGAGCGCACGCCGGCACGCCGCGAGCTCGGCCTGCCCGAGACGGGCTTCGTCTTCTGCTCGTTCAACAACAGCTTCAAGATCCTGCCGCCGGTGTTCGACGTCTGGATGCGTCTCCTGAAGGCCGTGCCGGGAAGCGTGCTCTGGCTGCTCGAAGGCAATGCGACGGTGATCGTCAATCTCCGCCGCGAGGCCGAGCAGCGCGGCGTCGCGGGCGATCGCCTGGTCTTCGCGCCGCGTGTGCCGGTCGAGGAGCATATCGCGCGCCATCGCGCCGCCGATCTCTTTCTCGACACCTTCCCGTATGGCAGCCACACGACCGGCAACGACACGCTCTGGGCCGGCTTGCCGATGATCGCTTTGTCCGGCGAGGCCTTCGCCGCGCGGGTCTCGGGCAGCCTGCTGAAAGCGGTCGGGCTGCCGGAGCTGATCGCGGGCGATCTCGCCGCCTATGAGGCGCTGGCGCTCGACCTCGCGCGCATGCCGGACAGGCTCGCCGCCGTGCGCGCGAAGCTGGCGCGGCGACCGGAGTTGGCGTTGTTCGATACCGACCGCTTCCGGCGGCACATCGAGGCCGCCTACCAGGGCATGATCGATCGCCTTACGGGCGGCGAAACGCCGGCGAGCTTCGACGTGCCGGCCGTCACCAGCGCGTCCGGGTAGCGCCGCGCCGGCTGCCGTCGGAGGAGCCTTCGTATCCGGCGGACCGCGTCACCTCGGCGAACGAGCCCCAGCGCAGGAGCTTCGGCGGCCGATAGGGCCGCTTGCGCGGCAAGGCCGAGGCCGCCTCTGTCCGCTCCGATGGCCGTGGTTTCGGGGCGTCGCTTTGATCATCGGTCATGAATGAACTCTCCCGATGCCTCCCGCAAAAAACGCGGCGAGGCTCGGGTGAGTTCCGTCAGATGACGATGTTCACGATCCGGTTGGGAACGACGATCACGCGCTTGGGCGCCTTGCCCTCGAGGCCGCGGACGATGTCGGGCAGGGCAAGCGCTGCCTTTTCCGCAACGTCCTTCGGCGCGTCCTTGGCGAGCTGCAAGGTACCGCGCAGCTTGCCGTTCATCTGCACCGCCACGGTCACGGTGTCGTCGACCAGCAGGCCCGCCTCGGCGACCGGCCAGGGCGAATCGGCGACCAGGCTCTTGTGGCCCAGCGCCTGCCACAGCTCCTCGGCGAGATGCGGCGTCATCGGACCGATCAGGCGCACGAAGATCTCCAGCGCCTCGCGCTGCGCCCACTTCGCGGAGTCGTCCTTCGCCTCGAAGCCCGCGATGGTGTTGGCGAGCTCGTAGAGCCGCGCCACGGCCTTGTTGAAGTGGAAGGCCTCGATGTCGGCGGAGAGGCCGGCGACGGTCTTGTGCGCGGCGCGGCGCAGCTCGGTTGCCGCCTCGGAGAACGAGGCGGGCTTCGCCGCACCGGCGGCCGGCAGCCCCGCCATCGCTTCGCTCGCGATACGATGCAGGCGCTGCTGGAAGCGCCAGGCGCCGGTCACGCCTGCTTCCGTCCATTCGAGATCGCGCTCGGGCGGGCTGTCGGAGAGCATGAACCAGCGCGCGGTGTCGGCGCCGTAGTCGCGGATGATCTGGTCGGGGTCGACGACGTTCTTCTTCGACTTCGACATCTTCTCCGAACGGCCGACCTCGACGGGCGACTTGTCGGCCGTGCGCACGACATTGCCGCCGGGCGTGCGCTCGATCTCGTCGGGCATGAGCCACGTGCCGTCGCTCGCGCGATAAGTCTCGTGGCAGACCATGCCCTGCGTGAACAGCCCGTCGAACGGCTCGTCGCGGCTGGTCATCTGCACCTCGCGCATCGCGCGCGTCCAGAATCGCGAATAGAGCAGATGCAGGATCGCGTGCTCGACGCCGCCGATATATTGATCGACCGGCATCCAATAGTGGTTCTCCTCGCGATCGAACGGCGCGCTCTCGAGCTGGGGCGAGGTGAAGCGGTCGAAGTACCAGCTCGAATCGATGAAGGTGTCGAACGTGTCGGTCTCGCGCCGCGCTTCGCCGCCGCACTTCGGACAGGCGACGTGCTTCCACGTCGGGTGATGATCGAGCGGATTGCCCGGCTTGTCGAAGGTGACGTCCTCCGGCAGCTTCACCGGCAGATCCTTCTCCGGCACCGGCACGACGCCGCATTTCTCGCAATGGATCGCGGGGATCGGGCAGCCCCAGTAGCGCTGCCGCGAGACCAGCCAGTCGCGGAGGCGGTACTGCGTCGTGCCCTTGCCGACGCCGAGCTCCTCGAGGCGGGCGATCACCCGGGCCTTGGCTTCCTCGACCGGCAGGCCGTCCAGGAAATCCGAGTTCACGATCACGCCGTCCTCGACGAACGCCGCGGCCTGCACGTCGACCTTTTCCTTGGGGTCGGCGGGCGCGACGACCTGCAGGATCGGCAGGCCGTACTTGGTCGCGAACTCATGGTCGCGTTCGTCGTGCGCGGGGCAGCCGAAGATCGCGCCCGTGCCGTACTCCATCAGCACGAAGTTGGCGGCGTAGACCGGCATCGCCTTGCCCGGCATCAGCGGGTGCTTGGCGACCAGCGGCAGCTTGTAGCCCTGCTTCTCGGCGGTCTCGATCTCGGCCGCGGCGGTGCCGGTCTTGCGGCACTCCTCGACGAAGCGCTCCAGGCCGGGGTCCCTGGCCGCGAGTGCCGTCACGATCGGATGGTCGACGGAGAGGGCAGCGAACGACGCGCCGTAGAGCGTGTCGGGCCGGGTGGTGAAGATCTCCAGTTTGCCCTGGTCGGCCCCCCGGGCGTCGGCGAGCTCCCAGAAGACGCGCGCGCCGCGGCTCTTGCCGATCCAGTTGGCCTGCATCAGGCGCACCTTCTCGGGCCAGCGGTCGAGCGTCTGCAGCCGCTCGAGCAGCTCGTCGGCGAAATGCGTGATCTTGAGGTTCCATTGCGTCAGCTTGCGGCGCTCGACGGTGGCGCCGGTGCGCCAGCCCTTGCCCTCGATCACCTGTTCGTTGGCGAGCACGGTATTGTCGACGGGATCCCAGTTCACCCAGGCCTCTTTCCGATAGGCGAGCCCCGCCTGCCAGAAGTCGAGGAACATCTTCTGCTCGTGCCGGTAGTATTCGGGATCGCAGGTGGCGAGCTCGCGGCTCCAGTCGAGCGACAGGCCCATCGACTTCAGCTGCGCCTTCATGGTGGCGATGTTCTCGTAGGTCCACTTGCGCGGATGGACCTTCTTCTCCATCGCCGCGTTCTCGGCGGGCAGCCCGAAGGCGTCCCAGCCCATCGGATGCAGCACGTTGAAACCCTTGGCGCGCTTGTATCGCGCGATCACGTCGCCCTGCGTGTAGTTGCGCACGTGGCCCATGTGGATGCGTCCCGACGGATAGGGAAACATCTCGAGCACGTAGTATTTGGGCCGCGCCTTATCCATCACGGCACGGAAAGTCTGCCGCTCGTTCCAGACCGACTGCCACTTGGCCTCGGTCTCGCGGAAGTTGTAGCGCGGGGGCGATGACGACGCGGCGGACGACACGGAAGTCACTCCAGAAAAAGCAGAGGCCGCAGCGGATGCCCGCTGCGGCCTCTGACGTCAAGGTGCCGCTCGGGCTTCAGCCGCCTTGGGCGATGCGAAGCTGCCGGGCGCGCGTAAGGATGGCGTTCTCGATATCGGTGTTGGTGTGGGGATCGACCTGGGCATCGACCCAGCCGCCGCCCTTCGGGTTGGCCTGCTGCTTGAAGACCGAGACGCGCACGCCGTCGGCGCGCAGCTCGCGGTCGAGGATGGTGATCTGGACCTTCATGCGCTCCGACGGCGATTCCGCGGGCGTGTACCAGTCGGTGATGATCACGCCGCCGAACGGATCGGCGGAGACCAGCGGGATGAAATTGATGGTGTCGAGGCTTGCCCGCCACAGGAAGGCGTTCACGGCGACGCCCGTGTTGTCGCTATCCTTCTTCTCGGCGCGGGAGCCGAACAGGCCGCCCGGCCCGAACAGGCTGCCGGTCTCGCGATGTTCGCCGCCCAGACCCTCTCCCGCTTCCGTCTTGTCGCGAACGCGGCCGTCGACGCTGCGGTCGCGGATGGCGCTTGGATCGCCGATGTCGCAGGCCGCCACCCAGCCGGTCAGCAGACCGATCAGCGCCAAGCGAGAAAAGCTCGATGAAATCGACATCCGATGCCCCTTACGGCAATCTGCGGTTAGACCGACGGCGCGCCCTCGCCAGAAGGACCGGACCATAAGCGTCGCTCCGCTCTCCCGCAAGCGCTTGATATCCCGGAATCAAATAAGTCCCCTTATAGGACCTATAGTCTACGCAGTTGTGCCGGCAGTCCTTTCAAGAGACTCCGGATTGCTGTTTCCCCAGGGCCGGGAAGGCTCCGAAAATGTGACAAAGACGCCACAGGTGCGGAGAGAATCCGGTCGGGAGGCGTCCATTTCTTGACCCCGGTTTGAGCCAAGTGTTTTATACCCCGGTCGCATTGGCGGGATCGTTCGTGCCTTGGGGTTACGTCGTCCGTCGGTCAGACAGGCCTTTAGGTATACCAGTCTCTGATCAATGAGAGAGGGAGAATGATGAAAAAGCTTTTGCTAGGCTCGACCGCCTTGGCAGTTGGTGGCCTGATGGCTGCCCCCGCCATGGCCGCCGATCCGATCAAGATGGGCGTGGGTGGTTACTACCAGTTCTACGCTCTCGCCGGCGGCATGGAGGGCAACTACGCTCTCAACGGCACGTCGCTGCAGTTCAAGGGCCTCCAGTTCATTCAGGAAGGCGAAATCCACTTCATCGGCCAGTCCAAGCTGGATAACGGCACCACCGTCGGTGTCCGTGTCGAGCTCGAAGGCTGGAACCCGTCGGCCGGTTCGAACGGCGCGGTCCACACGATCGACGAAGCCTACATCTTCGCGTTCGGTGACTGGGGTCGTATGGAGTTCGGCGCCAAGGACTCGGCTCCGTACATCATGTACTACGGCGCTCCGTCGGCCCTGCTCGGCTTCGGCTTCTTCCAGCACAACTCGTCGTTCAGCTGGACGAACCCGACCGCCAACGCCAACAACCTGGCCGCCGTCCACATCGCCGCGAGCACGATCGACTCGCAGTATCAGGACGTGAACCGCATCAACTACTACACGCCCCGCTTCATGGGCCTGCAGGTTGGTGTCACCTACACGCCGAAGATCAACCTGAACACCGGCGCCCAGTGGGGCCTGGCTTCGGGTCCGGGCACGGCGGGTCTGCCGGGCGGCATCTGCGGCTTCAACGACGCCACCACGGCGAACGCTTGCCCGACCAACGACAACACTTGGCAGGACGGCATCCATGTGGGCGCCAACTACCTGAACAAGTTCGGCGACGTCTCGGTCGCGGTGTACGGCGCTTACTCGTACATGTCGTTCGTCCCGGGCCTCAGCCCGCTCGCGAACTCGCAGAACACGATCAACGGTGCGAGCCTGACCTCCTGGAAGCAGGCGGTCGTCGGTCTGCAGCTCAGCTTCGCTGGCTTCACGGTCGGCGGCAGCTACGGCTGGGACAACAACGGCTTGGGCGCCAACGGCTACACCGGCGTGGATAACGACACCCGTACCTGGGCTGCCGCTATCATGTACGAAACCGGCCCGTGGCAGCTGTCGGTCGGTGGCGTGATCGCCACCAACGACAACGGCAACGGCATCCAGTCGATCAGCAACTGCACGATGGGCACCACCAGTGCCTGCTCGCTCGCGACTGCGTCGACGGCCACTGCCTACTTCGGCACGAACCAGAACACCGGCGCGGCCGCCTTCGGCACCGTGCAGGCCACGAAGATCGAGGTTGGCGCCAACTACGCTCTCGGACCGGGCATCAAGGTCATGGGCGGCGCGGTGTTCAACAACCTCAGCGGTCCGTCGAACGCGGTGGCTGCCCAGTCCTGGGCCGCTCTGCTCGGCATGGACTTCCGCTTCTAGTCCACGGACTGGATCGAAATTGGAAAGAGCGGGCGAAAGCCCGCTCTTTTCATTTGGGGCCTCGGCCGTCGCGGCTCAGGCCGTGCGCCGGCCGACCAGGTTGGCGAACAGCGTAGGAAGATAGGTCCGCGACACCGGCAGCCGCTCGGTGGCCTGGCGGGCCAGCAGGGCGCGGTTGTCCTCGTGGTCGAGGACGAGCTGGAACAGCCCCTGTTCGACGGCGCCGGCACGTATGCCGGTCTCGGGACGGCCATCGCGCTCGACACGGTAGGCCACGTCCAGCCCGACATCGCCGCCACAGTAGAAAGCCGACAGGATCTCGAGGCGGCTGAACAGCTCCATGAGACCGCGCACCGAGAAGCGCCAGTAGTCGTCGGGCGTGGCATGGAAGGCCTGCGACCAGGGTGTCGAGACATAGGCGATGGCGCCCGGCCGCATCAGGCGCTGGATGTTGGCCGCGGCGCGCGAGGGCTGGCGGGTATGCTCCAGCACGTGGCAGCAGATCACCAGGTCGAACGGCTCCGCCCCCAGTGCGGCCGCCACTGCCTTGGGCGCGCTGCAGATGTCGAGCACGCAATCGACGTTGCTGCCGGCCAGCAGATCGATGCCGACGAACTTCGCTTTGCCGTCGAAGCGCTTGCCGAGCAGGCTGCGCCAATTGCGCTCGTTGCGGTCGGAGACCTGGGTGCGCGAGCCGACCTGGAGAACGCGCGGCGCGCGCCGTCCGAGAGTCTCCGACACCCGATCGAGCATCAGCTCGACCTCGCGCGTCACGCTCGTGCCGACGACACGCAGCTCATGGGATGAAGAGACGCCGCCAGGCGTCGTCATGAGCGCGCCTTCATGCGCGCACCACGACGATATGCATGCGGCGCGGCCCGTGCGCCCCGAGCTCCATCGCCTGCTCGATGTCGCCGGTGCGCGAAGGACCGGTCAGCGTGTTGACCGTGCGCGGCATGCGATCCTTGCCGTAGCGCTGCCTGAGCCGTGCCCAGACATCCTCGTAGCCGCTCACCACATCGCCTTCCCGCAGGATCACGATATGGGTGTCGGGCAGCAGGTTCAGCGTCACTGGATGATCGGCGCCCGACGCCGTGACGATCGTGCCGGTCTCGGCAATGCCGGCGAACGCGCCGGTGATCGAGACCTGATCGGAGCCACGGCCTGCGCCGCGCCGCAGGCCGAGCATCTTCTGGCTCGCCCAGTCATAGCCCTCGAGTTCGGCCGAGGGCGCCATCGCAGCCTGTGCCGGCAGGTTGTTGCGCGCGAGGAAGGCGGCGACTTCGCCGGGCACGTCGGCCGCCGCGACGCGCGCCACGGTGGCGTTGTTGGCCTCGGCCCATTGGCAGAAGAGGGCGACCTTGTCCGCCTGCGGCAGGCGCGCGCGGGCGACGGCCGGCCCGGCCGGCGGCGAGGCGAGCCGCGCTTCGACCGCTTCGCGCGCCGTGCCGTCCAGGGCGCCGCGCTTCAGCGAGCGGCGGATGCCGTTCAGGATCCGGGCGCGGTCGTCGCTCATGGCCGGGTGCGGGCGCCGCCATGGCGTGCCCATTGCTGATGGAACGTGCCGCCGGGCGGCGGCGCCGGGAAGTCGCGATAGCGTGTCCAGCCCGACGCGAGCGGCAGGGAGCGATAGCGGCCATCGGCACGGCCGAACAGCGCCAGCATGCGGTTGGCGAGCCCGGTCAGCCGCCGGTAAAGCTTGGGCCGGCGCGCGACGAAGCTCCAGAGGGCGAGCCCCTGCCGCACCGCCTTGGGCTGCAGGTGCTTCTCGAACTCGCGTTCGCGCCAATGCCGCATCAGGCCGGGCAGCGGGATGCGCACGGGGCACACGCTCTCGCAGCGGCCGCAGAAGGTCGAGGCGTTGGGCAGGTTTCCCGCCTCCTCGACGCCCAGCAGCTGCGGCGTCAGCACCGCGCCGATCGGGCCGGGATAGACCCAGCCATAGGCGTGCCCGCCGATCGCGCCATAGACCGGGCAATGGTTCATGCAGGCACCGCAGCGGATGCAACGCAGCATGTCCTGCATCTCCGTGCCGAGCACCGCGGACCGTCCGTTGTCGAGGATCACGACGTGATAGGCCGACGGCCCGTCGGGATCGCCCTCGCGCTTCGGGCCCGTGTTCAGGGTCGTGTAGGCCGATGATTCCTGGCCGGTCGCCGAGCGTGCCAGCACGCGCAGCAGGATGGCGGCATCCTCGAGCGTCGGGATCACCTTCTCGATGCTCGCCAGCACGATGTGCATCTTGGGCAAGGTGTTGGAGAGATCGGCATTGCCCTCGTTGGTGACCAGCATCGACGAGCCGGTCTCCGCCACCAGGAAGTTGGCGCCGGTGAGGCCGACATCGGCATCGAGGAACTTCTGGCGCAGCACGTAGCGCGCCTCGGCCACGAGATCGTTGCGCTCGGTCAGCCGCTTGGTGAAGCCGAGCGGGCTGTGATGCTCGAGGAAGGTGTCGGCGACCTGGTCCTTGGTGAGATGGACCGCGGGCGCGATGATGTGGCTCGGCGGCTCGTGCCGCAGCTGGATGATGTACTCGCCGAGATCGGTCTCGATCGGCGCGATGCCGAGCTTCTCCAGATGCTCGTTGAGCGCGATCTCCTCGGCCACCATGGACTTCGACTTGGCGACCGTGCGCGCGCCCACGCTCTGGCAGAGCTCGGCGATGATGCGCCGCGCATCTTCCGCCGTCGGCGCCCAGTGGACATGACCGCCCAGCCCCGTGACCTTGCGCTCGAACTCCTCGAGATAGAAATCGAGATTTGCGAGGGCATGGTTCTTGATGTCGCGGGCGGCGTCGCGCAGCGCCTCGAACTCCGGCAACCGTTCGGCCGCCTGCCGCCGCCGCTCGGAAAAGCCCACCTTCAGCATGGCGAGCGAGCTCTGCAGGTTGGAGTCCGTCAGCGCCTCGCTGACATTGTCCTTGAAGTCGTGCGCAGTGGAATGCATCAGCGCTTGTCCCCGCGCGCGCCATGGGGCTCGCCGATGGGCGCCGTGTCGCCCATGTCGGCCAGCACTTCCGCCACGTGCCGTACGCGCACCGGGCTGCCCTCGCGCTGCAGCTTGCCGGCCATGTTCATCAGGCAGCCGAGATCGCCCGCCACCAGCGTGTCGGCGCCGGTCGCCGCGATGTCGGCCGACTTCTCGCCGACCATGGCGTTGGAGATCTCGGGGTATTTCACGCAGAACGTGCCGCCGAAGCCGCAGCACACTTCAGGCGTCCTCATCTCCCTGATCTCGAGCCCGCGCACCGTAGCGAGCAGCTGCCGCGGCTGCTGCTTGACGCCCAGTTCCCGCAGGCCCGAGCAGGAATCGTGATAGGTGATCGTGCCGTCATAGTGCGCGGCGACCTGCTTCACGCCCAGCACGTCGACCAGGAACGACATCAGCTCGTGGCTGCGGCTCGCCAGGTCCTCGGCCCGCGCCTTCATCGTCGGATCGTCGTCGAACAGGCCGGGATAGTGGTGGATCAGCATGCCGCCGCAGGACCCTGACGGCGCCACCACCGCCTCGAAGCCCTCGAAGGCCCGGATGACCTGCTCGGCGATGGCGCGCGTCGTGGCACGGTCGCCGGAATTGTAGGCAGGCTGGCCGCAACAGACCTGCAGCGGCGGGACTTCGACGATGCAGCCTGCCTCCTCGAGCAGCTTCACCGCGGCGAAGCCCACGGAGGGCCGGAATAGATCGACCAGGCAGGTGACGAAAAGCGCGACGCGGCGCGGGGGAGTGGCAGGCGGCGGCGTTGACACTGCGCCACCTTGGCAGCCGCAAAAATCTCCCGCAACCGGACTCGGCCGGGAAATTTCGGCGCACCAGCCGAACGGAATACGCCCTTAGCTGCGGTTGGGAATCAACACGATCGCGCGACCGCCGCCGACCATGCGGCCGGCCCATTCGGCGGCCTGCGGCGTGTTGCCGAAGAAGACGTCGCCGCGCGCCGGACCCTTGATGGCGGCGCCGCTGTCCTGGGCGATCAGCAGATGTCGATACACCTCGCTCGCGCCGGGCTTGCCGACGACGGGCCGCGTGGTGTCGACCCAGATCGGGGTCCCGAAGGGCGTGAAGCCCGTGTCGACGGCGAGGCTCCGCTGGGCGGTGAGCGGGACGCCTTCGGCGCCCGAGGCGACGTTGGTGCGCGTGTCCTTGAAGAAGATGTAGCGCTCGTTCCTGCGCATGACCTCGCGGCCCTGCTGCGGATGGCGCTTCAGCCAGTCGCGGATCGCGGGCCAGTTGGCGTCTTCCTTCTTCATCACGCCCATTTCCGCCATCACGTTGCTGAGCGCCGTGTACGGACGATTGTTGGAACCATCGAAGCCGAGGCTGAGCGTGCCGCCCTCGGCGAGATGCACGCGGCCGCTGCCCTGGACCTGGACCTCGAACAGCGCGACCGGGTCCTGCACCCAGGCGACCTCCAGCCCCTTGCCCTTGAGCGCACCCTGTTCGATCTCGGCGCGCGAATAGTAGGGCTGATCGCCGAGTTCGGGCGGCCGGCGGTAGATCGGCACGGCGAAGACGCGGGAGGGCGCGCGGCTGCCGCGCAACTCGGGCTCGAAATAGCCGGTGTAGTGGCCGGGTGCCTGGACGACCAGCGGGCGGAAGTTATCTTCGAAGAAACGGCGCGCCTCGCGATCGTCGCCGGTCTTGATCGTGACGGCGACATCGCAGATCCGCTGCCACTCGGCCGGCGCGATCACCTTCTCGCCGCCGTCGGTCACGATCCGGGTCTCGGGCCCCGCCGCGAGCTTGGGGCAGGAGCGGCGGAAGGCGGCCAGCGCCTCGCCCTGGCGGTCCTCCGACCAGCCGGCGATCTCGTTGAAGGAAATCGGTGACATCGCGACCCTGTTGGCCGAGCCACCCACGCCACCGGCGCACGCAGAAAGCAGACCGGCGGCGGCGACCAGGGCCGCGCCACCGGACGAGACGGTCCAGCGCATGCGGTAGATGCCTCCCCTAACCTTCGCTCTCTGTCTTGATCAGCACCCAGTTCGGATCGCTGGACTTGGTGTCGCGACGGAACGTCCAGAGATCCACGACCTTCTGCACTTCATTGGGATTGCCGTCGGCGATCTGGCCTTCGGCATTGCGCACCACGTTGATCTGCTCGCTGATGAAGCGGACGGCGACGCGCGCCGTGCTGCCTTCCATCTCGGCGGAGGCGATGTCGGAGGCCTCGAAGCCGATCAGCGTCGTCTCCGCCTTCTCGTGCCGCTCGTTGCGGCCGCGGATGGCGGCGTCGAAGCTCGCGAAGGTCGGACCGTCGAGCAGCGCGCGCAGAGGCTGCGTGTCGCCGCGCGCGAAGGCCTCGACGATGGTCGTGAAGGCCGCGCGCGCGCCGTCGGCGAAACCGAGCGCGTCGAACGTCGGATCGGCGACATGGATGGCGGCGACGCCCGCGGTCGCCGTCGGCATCACCACGGCGCGGATGCCGCCGGGACCGGTCGTCGGGTTGGAGGGGCGCGGCTGGGCATTCGGCAGCGGCACGACATTGTCGTTGCCGTTCTTGCTGGCGGCCGGCGCATCGCCCATGCGCGGCGTGCCGGAGGGCGCCGGGGGCGGCGCAGGCGGTGCAAAGGGATCGCGCGCGGGCGGCCGCTCGTTGCCGGTGCGTTTGCCCAGCACCGCGCGCAGCCGCAGGATCAGAAAGATCGCGACCAGGGCGATCAGGATGATTTCGTAGTTGTTTCCCACGATGATTTCCTATGGCGGCGACCCGCCAACCGGCACTTCGCTGACCTCAAATTACATAGGCCCCGAAAAGGGAAAGGGCAAGGCAAGCAGCGCCAAGCCTGTGGCGCGCTTATGACGCTAGCACCACAATATCGACCGAATCGGGCACTCCGGCCACATGGCGGCCGATCCGGTGCTCGCGCGGGTCGCGCGGCCGGTAACCTTGTTGCTCGGCCAGAGCGTAGGTTGCGGCGTCGGTGAGGGCGCGGGTCTTCTCGTCCTTGTTGTGCTTCTCCAGCTTGGCTGTGAAATTCACCGCATCGCCGATCACGGTGAATTCCAGCCGCTCGCTGTCGCCGACTGCGCCGAACACGACCTTTCCCGAGGCCACGGCGAGCCCGATGGCGACCGGCGGCAGGCCGGCCGCTGCGCGTTCGGCCCGCCAGCGGTCGGCGGCATCGATCACGGCGTCGGCTGCACGCAGCGCATCGGCGGCGGCGGAGGGCGAGGGCGCGACGGCGCCGAACGAGGCCAGGATGCCGTCCCCCAGGAACTTGTCGATGCTGCCGCCGTTGCCCACGATCAGCGGACAGATGCGGCCCTGATAGTCCTGCAGCAGCTTCATCACATCGTCGGGAGCCAGCGTGGTCGAGAGGTGGGTGAAGCCGCGCAGATCGACCGTCAGGATGGTGGCCTCGCGCAGCTCGCCCTCGCCCGCCTTGATCGCCATTGCAGCACTGCGGATGCGGTTGGCGACATTGGGATCGAAGAAGCGCGACAGGTCGCGGGCGGCCGCGCCTTCGCTGACGGCGCGCTCGAGCAGGTGGCGGGCGCGCGAGATGGCCACGGCCAGCACGACGGTGGTGAGCAGGATCGCGATGATCTTGTCGACCTCGGCGCGGATCAGCAGCGTGCTCGAGGTCATGTAGTCGACGAAGTCCGCGGCGTAGGGATCGGCCGGCCCGCCATAGCCGCTGATCACGTAGAGCACCAGCAGCCCCCAGCCCACGGAAGCGGCGATGCCCGTCAGCAGCACGAAGCGCGCTTCGAAGCGCAGCGCGCGGAGCGCGATGAACAGGAAGACGTAGAGCAGGGTCGGCACCTTCAGATAGAAGGCGGCCGGCTGCAGGTACTTCAGATGGAACAGGAAGATCAGGCCCATCAGCAGGGTGACGTCGGCGATGATCGAGACGTAGAGCATCCACGGCCGGAGCAGATGGCGGTAGCCCAGGACCAGCCGCACGAGGCAGAACACGCCGTAGATCGCGAGCGCCCAGGTCTCGGCGTAGCCCCACTGGAGGAAGTCCGAGGGCATTGCCGTCGTCTCGTAGACCGAGGCGACCAGGCCGGTGATGCCGAGCTGCACCCAGGCGATCAGGATCTCGCTGCGCTCCTGCTGGTGGCGGATCGCATCGAGCACGCGCCGGGGCAGGCGTTCGGGCCCTTGCCGCGGTCCGCCGTCGAACAGCCAGGTGCGGAGGGCGCGGAGCATCAGCGCTTCTCCAGCCACAGGCTGGTCGGCATCGCGCCGTCGGGCCCGGGCAGCCGCGCCACGGCCGAGCGGGCCAGCCGCTCGGCCAGGCGCCGCTCGGCCCAGACGCTGGAGAAGAGCGGCGCATAGGCGCCCGTCGTCAGCAGCGGCACCACGCCCTGCTGCTCGTTGTAGTTCCGCCAGCCCCAGACCGGCGGATAGTCGAAGGGCAGGAAGATGTCGTGGATGTGCACCATCACGCCGCGCGGCAGGCGCGGCAGGAGGCGGTTGAACAGCAGGTCGACGTCGCTGCCCGGCATCAGGATGTGGCTGGAATCGATGAACAGCGCGTCGCCCGCCTTGAGGACCCCGAACAGGTCGAGGGGTGCGGCCTGCAGGGTCGAGGGCACGACCCGCACGCCCGGCAGATCGATGATGTCGGCGCGCGGCGCGGGATCGACGGCCACGAGGCCGCCGGCGCCGCCGAGCGCGCGCGCCATCACGCGGGTCGAATGGCCGGAGCCGACCTCGACGATGCGCCTGGGCTGGCGGGCGCGGACCATCGCGAAGGCGACGGCGGCGTCGAGCGAGGGGAACCATGCCTGCGCGAGCAGGCCGTCCAGGGCGCCGAGCGAATCGGCCTGCGTGTCGATCAGGTCGAACACGGCCCTGAACGTGTCGTCGTGCCGCTCGAACAGCGCCTCGATCGCGGGATAGGGCGGCTGCGCGCCGGGCGGCGGCAGCAGGGGTGCATAGCGGTGCGGGATGAACCAGCCGCGCGGCGTGAGGCCCATCACCGTGGGCAGCCCGAGCGCGAGCCGCCGCCAGCGTCCCCTTAGGCTCGTGCTCACGGGCTGAGGATCAGGCCCTCGTGCGCCACGACCACGCGCGGCAGCCCGCTGGGCGCGCTGCCGGGCCGCATCGCCGCCGCCTCGCGCGCGACGCCGTCCATGAAGGCATCGCTGTGGCTCGGATCGTGATGGAAGATGGCGAGGGTGCCGACGCCCGCCGCATCGGCCACGCGCACGCCCTCCTGCCAGGTCGAATGGCCCCAGCCCTTGTAGCGGGGATATTCCTCGTCGGTGTAACTCGAGTCGTAGATCATCACGTCGGCGCCGCGGCACAGCTCGACGATCGTCTTGTCGCGCTCGCCCTCGCGATGCTCGGTGTCGGTGATGTAGCAGATCGACTTGCCGCCGTACTCGACGCGATAGCCGGTGGCGCCGTTGGGATGATTGAGCGGCGCGGTGCGCATCGCGACGCTGCCGCACGACAGGTCCTCGCCCGCCTTGAACTCCTCGAAGCCGACCTTCGCCTGGAAGATGTCGAGCGTCACGGGATAGATCGGCGCCTGCATGAGGCTGCTCACCACCTGCTTGAGGCGATGCGGCTTCTCGAGATGGCCGGCCCACAGCCGCACCGAATTGCGCTTGTCGAACAGCGGCGCGAAGAAGGAGAGGCCCGACAGATGATCGAGATGCGTGTGCGTGAAGTAGATGTTGATGTCGAGAGGGGCGCGGCGGGCCAGTTCCTGGCCGAGCTGGCGGATGCCGGTGCCGGCGTCGAAGAGGATGCGACGGTCGCCGGCGATGACTTCCAGGCACGACGTGTTGCCGCCGTAGCGCGCATATTCGGCGCCGGGGCAGGAGATCGATCCCCGCACGCCCCAGAACCGGACTTTCAGACCATCAGCCAACGACAACGTCCCCGGGCATTTCCGGCCCAGAGTCCACGGGTCCCGGCTTGGCGTCAACGACTGCAAGGACGCGCCGCCAGAGTGAACGGTCGTTCAAGGCCTGAAACCCCTGCGGGAAGGCCTGCTATAACGGCACGAAATGGCGGTTCCTCCTTCCCCCCGAGCCGAGCTGGAACGCGGCGTGGCGCTGCACAAGGCCGGCCGTCTGGGCGAGGCCGAAGTCCTGTACCGGAAGGTCCTCGAACGCCACCCGCTCGAGGTCAATGCCCTGCACTTTCTGGGCCTGGTCTGCACCCAGACGGGCCGGCTGGAAGAAGCCGCGCGGCTCTACGGCCAGGTGTTGCGGCAGGCCCCCCGGCACCTCGGCGTTCTGTTCAACTATGCGCGCACCCTGCAGGATCTTGGACGGTTCGAGCCGTCGCTGACGGCCTACGACGAGTGCCTGAAGCTGAAGCCCGACTGGCCGGAGGCGCTGGTCAATCGCGGCAACACGCTCACCAGCCTCGGACGGCTCGAGGAAGCGCTGGCAAGCTATGGGGCCGCGCTCAAGCTGCGGCCGGGCTACGACACGGCGCTCGACAATAGCGGCAGCGTGCTGCGGCTGCTCCACCGCTTCGACCAGGCGGCGGAAACCTACCGGCAGCTGCTCGCCATCGCTCCCAACCGGCCCTACGCGGCGGGCTGGCGACTGCACACGCAACTCGTCACCGGCGACTGGACCGGCCACGACAGCTCGGTCGCCGAGATCGAGGCGGGCATCCGGCGCGGCGAGCGCAAGACCGAGCCCTGGCCTCTTCTCGGCTGGTCGTCCTCGGCCGCGCTCCAGCAGAAGTGCGCCGCGATCTACATGGCCGACCGCGCGCCCGCCTCCGCCAATGCGCGCTGGACCCAACCGCGCTACGAGCACGACCGGATCCGCATCGCCTGGCTCTCCGATTCCTTCCGTCACAATGTCGAGGCACAAACGACGACCGAGCTGGTCGAGCTTCGCGATCGCTCCCGCTTCGAGACGTACGGCCTGTCGCTCAGTGCCGACGACAAGAGCGCGACGCGCGCGCGGCTGGCAGCGGCCTTCGATCATTTCGTCGATGTGCGCCACATGTCCGACGGCGCCATCGTGCAATGGCTGCGCGCGCACGAGATCGACGTCCTCGTCGTGGTCGCGGGCTTCATGGGCGAATGGCGGCCGGGCGTGCTGGCCGGCCGCGGCGCGCCGGTGCAGGTCAATCTCGGCTATTTCGGCACGATGGGCACGCCGGCGCTCGACTACATCATCGCCGATCCGTTCACCGTGCCGAAAACGTCCGAGGCCTTCCACACCGAGAAGATCGCGCGCCTGCCGGCGCCGATGATGAGCTACTACGCGCCGCCGCGAACCGCCGTCGCTCGCCCGTCGCGGCGTTCGGTCGGGCTGCCCGACGACGGCTTCGTGTTCTGCGTGATCAACGCGCCCTACAAGTTCAATCCCGCGCTGCTCGATGTCTGGGCGCGGCTGCTGCGCGACGTCGAGGGCAGCGTGCTGTGGTTGCGCGCGCACAATCCGACAGCGGCGGGAAACCTCAAGCGCGAGGTCGATGCGCGCGGTCTCGCACCCGAGCGCTTCGTGCTCGCAAGGCCGATCGCCTTCGATGAGCATCTCGCGCGCTATGCCGCCGCCGATCTCTTCCTCGATACCTTTCCCTACAATGCGCACACGACCGCCTGCGAGGCGCTGTCGGCCGGCCTGCCGATCGTCACCTGTGCCGGCGAAGGCATGGCCTCGCGCATCGCCGGCGGCCTGCTCGCCTCGGTGGGTCTGGACGAGCTCGTGACGGGCTCGTTGGCCGAGTACGAAGCGCTGGCCCGGCGGCTCGCGACGCAGCCCGGGGAGCTCGCGGCGATTCGCGCAAGGCTCACGCAAGGAGACCGCCACCGGGCGGCGCTCGATCCGCGACGTTATTGCCGATTGCTCGACCGGGCGTTCGAGACGATGCATGCGCGCCATCGTCAGGGCCTGCCGCCGGAAAGCTTCGACGTGCCGGACGGGCCCTAGAGGAAGTTGGCCGCTCTTTTGCGTAGCATTCCGTGAGCCATCCGGGCCGGCGCGATCCACGTATTTATTGCATCAAGCCGGTTCGACCATCTTCAGGCGCGTTGCCTGCCGCCTCGTTCGGAGCAATACTTTCGCCATGGACATCGCCAACCAGACTGCCGTTGCGCTCGCCCAGCCGCCCATGCGGAAGGCCAAGTTCGCCATTGGCCAGGTGGTGAAACACCGCCTGTACCCGTTCCGCGGGGTGATCTTCGATGTCGACCCGGTGTTCTCCAACACCGAGGAATGGTTGGCGTCGATTCCCGAGAATGTGCGGCCGCGCCGCGACCAGCCCTTCTATCACCTGCTGGCCGAGAACGCGCAGACCACCTACGTGGCGTACGTTTCGGAACAAAACCTGCTGCCGGACGAGACAGGCAAGCCCGTGTCGCATCCGCAGGTGCCGCATTTCTTCAAGGAACTGAAGCGCGGCCACTACGTCTCGCGCGACAGGGCGATGCATTAGTCGATCTTCCTCCCCATTCACATGGGGAGGTGGCGCTTGGCGCCGGAGGGGTCATGACCCCATCGCCTCCGTAAGACGGAGGCACTTCCCCCTGTGAATGGGGAAGCCAAGGACTCAATGCCCCGCCATCGCTCTGCCGATCGCGCCGACATCGGCCTTCGCGGCATCGGTTTCGTGCGCCAGCTTGCCGTCGAACATCACGACGATGCGATCCGAGAGCTGAAGGATTTCATCCAGGTCCTCGCTGACCAATAGGACCGCGGCGCCTCGGTTGCGCGCCTGCACGATGCGGGCGCGGATCTCGGCCACCGCCGCGAAGTCGAGGCCGAAGCAGGGATTGGCGACGATCAGGAGGTCGCCCTCGCTCGACAGCTCGCGTGCCAGGACCGCGCGCTGCACGTTGCCGCCCGAGAGGCCACGGATCGCGGCGTCGGGACCGGGCGTCTTCACGCGATAGGCCTCGATCAGCTTGCGCGCGACGTCGCGCATGGGCGCCCGCTTGAGACGCACGCCGTCGGGCGAGGCGGGCGGCTGGTCGAAGGAGCGCAGCGCCATGTTCTCGGCGACCGACATCTCGGCCACGCATGCGTTGCGCAGCGGCTCCTCGGGGAGGCAGGCGATCTTGTGGCGGATCATCTCCGGCCGCGTCGCCGTGTAGGGCTCGCTGTGCACCAGCATGCGGCCCGCTTCGGCGTGGCGCTGGCCGGCGAGGGTCTCGACCAGCTCGCGCTGGCCGTTGCCCGAGACGCCCGCGATGCCCACGATCTCGCCCGCGCGCACGTCGAGCGACAGGTCCTCGACCGCGAGCTGGCCGACATTGTCGGCGACCGAGAGCTTCTCCACCTTGAGCACGGCGGCGCCCGGCGCGCGGGCCTCGCGTTCGACCACGACCCGCGTCTCGCGGCGGCCGACCATCATCTCGGCCATGGTCTCGTTGTCGAGCTCCGATGTCGGCGCGGTGCCGACCAGCTTGCCGCGACGCAGCACCGTGACGGTGTCGCAGAAGGCGTTCACCTCCCGGAACTTGTGGGTGATGGTGACGATGGTGACGAGATTGTCTTTCGTGAGCTTCTTCAGCGTGGAGAGCACCTCGTCCGCCTCGTCGGGCGTCAGCACCGAGGTCGGCTCGTCGAGGATCAGGAGATTCCGCTTCAGGTAGAGCTGGCGCAGGATCTCGGCCTTCTGCTTCTGGCCGGCCGCGAGATCGGCGACGGGCGTGTCGAGCGGCACGGTGAAGGGCGTGGTCGAGAAGAAGTCGCCGAGCTTGGCGCGCTCGCTTGCCCAGTCGATCACCGCCGGCAGGTCGCCGCGCGACAGCACGAAGTTCTCCAGCACCGTCATGTTCGGCACCAGGGTGAAGTGCTGGTAGACCATGCC
>DATJWN010000307.1:0-4574 GCA_035501235.1 Reyranella sp. | reverse complement strand
CCCCCAGCGGCCTGATCTTCAGCATCTTGTATCCCACAACGGTCACATATACCTATTAGAAGTACCTTGAAGACGGTCATTGACGGCTTGGGGAAAATTCTTCATCCTTTTGATGTTAAAGGATTTTTCGCCGTGCCGGCGAACTGTCTTCAAGGTTAGAGGGGGCGTCGGAATCTAGGTTCCGACGTTTTTTAGCGGGGGCTTCGGCCCCCGCCTTTTTTTGTCCCACGCTTCGTCCTGCTCGCAAAAACCACGAGAAGTGGTATAGCCGGCGCGTACCCTCACTCGATCTGGTTTCGGGGCCATGGCCGGCCATTCCCAATTCAAGAACATCATGCATCGCAAGGGCCGCCAGGATGCGGCCAAGGCGAAGGTCTTCACCAAGCTGATCCGCGAGATCACGACGGCCGCCCGGCTGGGCGCGGCCGATCCCAATTCCAATCCGCGCCTGCGGGCGGCGGTGATCGCGGCGCGCGAGAACAACATGACGCGCGATACGATCGATCGCGCGATCAAGCGTGGCTCGGGCGGCGAGGCCGACGCCAACTACGACGAGGTGCGCTACGAGGGCTATGGCCCGGGGGGCGTCGCCGTGATCGTCGAGGCGCTGACCAACAATCGCAATCGCACGGCCGGTGAAGTCCGCTCCATTTTCGCCAAGCACGGCGGCAATCTCGGCGAGTCGAACAGCGTGTCGTTCATGTTCGATCGGGTCGGCGAGTTCCGCTATCCGCTCAAGGCCGGTTCGGCCGACGACGTCATGGAGAAGGCGATCGAGGCCGGCGCCGACGACGTGGTGAGCGGCGAGGGCGAGGACGGCCAGCACGAGATCTACAGCGCGCAGGACTCCTTCAATGCGGTGCGCGAGGCGCTCGAGAAGTCGCTCGGCCAGCCTTCGGCCGCCAAGCTTTCCTGGCGGCCCAAGACGACGACGCCGGTCGACGGCGAGGCGGCGCAGACGCTGGTCGACCTGATGTCCGCCCTCGAGGACAACGACGACGTCCAGAACGTCTACGCCAACTTCGAGCTGTCGGACGACGCTCTGGCGAAGTTCGCGGCCTGACGCGCGCCATGAGATTGATCGGCCTCGATCCCGGTCTCAGGCTGACCGGCTGGGGCGTGATCGACGTCGAGGGCAATCGCTTGCGTCACGTCGCCCACGGCGTGATCAAGGTCGCGGGCGACCGATCGCTCGCCGAACGGCTCACGGAGCTTTTCGACGGCGTGGCGACCGTCCTCGCCGATCACAACCCCGTCGAGGCCGCGATCGAGGAGACATTCGTGAACGTCAATCCCGGCTCGACGCTCAAGCTCGGCCAGGCGCGCGGCGTGGTCATGCTGGCGCCGGCGCGGGCAGGCCTGCCGGTGTTCGAGTACGCGGCCAACCTCGTGAAGAAGTCGGTGGTCGGCGCGGGCCATGCCGACAAGCGCCAGGTCGCCATGATGGTGGGCCGCCTGCTGCCCGGCGTCGAGGCCACGGCCGATGCCGCTGACGCCCTCGCGGTCGCGATCTGTCATGCCCATCATCGCGCCACCGCCCGGCGCGTGGCGGCGGCGCTGTGATCGCCAAGTTGAAGGGAGTCGTCGACGCGGTCGATGAAGGCAGCGCCGTGATCGACGTGAACGGTGTCGGCTATCTCGTCTCCTGCTCCTCGCGCACCCTGCGCGACCTGGTGGTCGGCGGCCCCGCGACCCTGCTGGTCGAGACCATCGTCCGCGAGGACGCGATCGCGCTCTACGGCTTCCTCGAGACGTCCGAGCGGGACTGGTTCCGCATCCTCACGACGGTGCAGGGCGTCGGTGCCAAGGTCGGCCTGTCGATCCTCTCGACGCTCGCACCCGAGGAGATCGCGCGCGCCATCGCCGCCGGCGACAAGACGAGCCTCAGCCGCCCGGCCGGCGTGGGGCCCAAGCTCGCCGCGCGCCTGGCGACGGAGCTCAAGGACAAGGCGGCAGCCTTCGGCGTCGCGCCGGCGCCGGCGCGCGCCAGTGAGGCTGCGGCAATTCCCGGCGGCTCGGTGAACGAGGACGCCGTGTCAGCATTGGTCAATCTCGGCTATCGCCGCGTCGAGGCGTTCGGCGCCGTGGCGCGCGTGAGCCAGCGGCTGGGTGAGGGTGCGGCGCTCGATGCGGTGATCCGCGCCGGCCTGCAGGAGCTCTCGCGATGAGCGGCGAAGACAGGCTCGTGGGCTCGAAGCGCGCCGACGAAGACGCCGCCGAGCTGGCGCTGCGCCCGCAGACGCTCGACGACTTCATTGGCCAGAAGCAGGTTCGCGAGAACCTCAAGATCTTCATCGCCGCGGCCAAGGCACGCAAGGAAGCGCTCGACCACGTGCTGTTCCATGGGCCGCCCGGCCTCGGCAAGACGACGCTGGCGCAGATCGTGGCGCGCGAGATGGGCGTCGGTTTCCGCGCGACCTCGGGGCCGGTGATCCAGAAGGCCGGCGATCTCGCCGCCCAGCTCACCAACCTGCAGCCGCACGACGTCCTGTTCATCGACGAGATCCATCGCCTCAATCCCGCGATCGAGGAGATCCTCTATCCCGCGATGGAGGATTTCCAGCTCGACCTCATGATCGGCGAGGGGCCGGCTGCGCGCTCGGTGCGCATCGAGCTGCCGCCCTTCACGCTGGTCGGCGCCACGACGCGTTCGGGCCTGATGACACGGCCGCTGCGTGAGCGCTTCGGCATCCCGCTTCGCATGGTCTTCTACGAGCCGGCCGAATTGGAGACCATCGTGCAGCGCGCGGCCCGCGTACTGAAGATGGAAATGGCGAAGGATGGCGGCGCCGAGATCGCAAAGCGCTCGCGCGGCACGCCACGCGTCGCCAACCGTCTGCTGCGCCGCGTGCGGGATTTCGCGTCCGTTGCGGGCAATAAGGTGGTCGATGCCAAGGCGGCGGATGCGGCCCTCACGCGGCTCGAGGTCGACGATCGCGGCCTCGATTCGATGGATCGCAAATACCTCGCCTGCATCGCCGACAACTATGGCGGTGGGCCGGTCGGCGTCGAGACGCTTGCCGCGGCATTGTCGGAGCAGCGCGACGTCATCGAGGATGTGATCGAGCCGTACCTGATGCAGCTCGGCCTGCTGATGCGCACGCCGCGCGGGCGTCTCTTGTCCGAAGGCGGCTACCGCCACATCGGCAAGACCATCCCGAAGGAACAGAGGCAGCAACTCGACCTGCTGGCGACGGGCGGGCAGGACGACGAGACGTGACGGCGCCGACCTCGGGCAGCATCGAGGGCGGCCGGCACGTGCTGCCTTTGCGGATCTACTACGAAGACACCGACGCGCAGGGCATCGTCTACTATGCCAACTGGCTGCGCTTCCTCGAGCGCGGACGCACCGAGATGCTGCGCCTGCTGGGACAGGAGCACAGCGCGCTCAGCGCCACGCGCGGCCTGAATTGGGTCGTGCGTCGCTGCACGATCGACTACCTGAAGCCCGCCCGCCTCGACGAGACGATCGAGATCGTGACGACCTGCGGTCCCCTGCGCGGCGCCTCCTTCGACATGCTGCAGGAGGCCCGGCGCGGCGACGAGACCGTGGTGCGCGCCGAGCTGCTGATCGCCTGCATGGACAGTGACGGCCGTCCGGCGCGAATTCCACATGACGCGAAGGTAGCTCTTGCCGCGCTCGCGAAACCGGCGATTGTGAGCTAAATTCGTGGAGGGCATGACTCATCGCCATCACAGTCCAGTCCGGCTTTCAGCATTGATTGGACTCGTACTGGCGGCCTGCTCCTCGATGAACCTCGCCGCGGCGATGGTCTCGCCGGCCTTGGCGCAGGCGCGGGAGTTCGACGACGCCGAAGCGCAGCTCAAGGTGAGGCAGGCCGCCAATGCCGCGATCGAGGCGGCGCACAAGGTCGAGGGTTTGCGCAAGGCCGTCGAGGCCGAGCGGCAACGGGTCGTGCAAACCACCAATGAGCGCGACCTCAACCAGGCGGCCCTGAAGTCGCTGGAGGGCGAGTTGCAGGCGGCCGAGGCCAGGCAGCGCGAGCTCGATGCCGCGCTCAAGGTTGCCCAGGAGGCGCGGGCCAAGGGCTTGGCCGAGTCCCAGCAGCGCAAGATCGAGGAGGAGCGTCGGCCGTCGGCGAGCCAGCCGCCGCCGGGCAATGGCGCCGAACGCGAGGAAGCTGCCCTTCGCCTCGACATCCCGGCACGCCAGCGCCTGCAAGTCGCGCTCACCTCGCTTGGATTGGATACCCGAGGCAATGACGGTGTGTTCGGGCCGCGCTCGCGCGATGTCATCGCGATCTGGCAGAGGTCGCATGGCTTGCCTGACACGGGATTCCTGACCGCATCCCAGGTCCAGGCGCTGCAACGCGAGGCGGCGGCTGCGCTCTCGAAATACGACGAGGAGATCAAGAGGAAGTCGGAGGAGCAGAGGAAGGCGCCGGAGGACCGGGCGAGGGCGGTCGCCATTCTGGACTTCGACGGCGATCGGTTGAGCTCGGAAATCGTGTCGGCAATCCGGACCGATCTGGGGTCTTCGTCGCGGCTGAAGCTGCTGCGGCCGGGCTCCTTCACCCAGTGGAAGGTGGACCTTTTCGTGGCGCCGGCCTTTG
>DATJWN010000306.1:0-8307 GCA_035501235.1 Reyranella sp. | reverse complement strand
AGATGGGACCGTTGATGGCACGGACCGGAACCCAGCCAACAACCATACAGAGCACGAACGCCCAAAGGATATGCTCCTGCTCTCCCGGCAGCGTTGCGAACGCGGCCCCCATGAGGCCGATCGAAATGGGCGTCGGAACCGAGAAAAGGCCATAGAGCCAACGCCAGCGCGCCGGAGTAAGGGACTCCGGGTCGCGGGTGTATCGCGACTGGAGCCACCAGCAACTGGCCAGCGAAACGAGGTAGAGCAGCCCCGGGCCGATATACATCCACAGCGGCGCCTGCTGCCCGTAGATCGCGACGCTGATCGCCCAGGCTGTCGGCAACCCCAGCACCCTGGGGAGAAAAACAATCGACAACAGGCGCCGGGTCAGGACGGCGTCGATGCGTGATCGATCTATTCCGGCGATGGCCGTTGTCATTTAACGAATGTGATCCTGGCGTGTATCGGCATCATGTTGCGCCGCAAATGCATTGTATCGTTGGTGTTGCGACCATTCTCCGCAGCCCTGCAATTTCGCTTTAGTTTACGTGAATCTTAGCCTCTGATACCTTTTGGGCGGGGGAGCGTGGACGACCGTCAACATCTAGTCATAGTCGAGGACGAGCTGACCCAGCGCCAGCTGCTCGTCGACTATTTTTCCAAGAACGGGTTTCGCGTCACTGCGTGTGAGTCGGGCCTTGGGCTGCGTCGCTTGGTCGAGCGCGACATGCCGGCCATCGTCCTGCTGGATATCGGACTCCCGGGCGAGGACGGGTTCGCCTTGACGCGCTGGCTGCGCGAGAAGAGCGGCAAAGTCTGCATCATCATGGTCACAGCCGCGGGAGACACGGTAGATCGAGTGGTCGGTCTCGAGACCGGTGCCGACGACTACATTGCCAAGCCCTTCGATCCACGGGAGCTGCTCGCCCGGGTCAAGAGCGTCCTGAGGCGCGCCAGCGGCAGCGTCCAGCCTTCAGTAGGCGGGCGCATAAGGATGGGGCGCCGGATTCTCGACCTCGAGAAGCGGGTCCTGGTGGAAAGCGACGGCAGCGAAGAGACGTTGTCGGCCACCGAATTCGACCTCCTGAAGATCTTCGCCCAGCATCCCAATCGTCCGTTGGCGCGCGACTGGCTGCTCGAGACCACGGGTCATCGCGAGATGGATATCTTCGATCGCGCGATGGATCTTCGCATCACGCGCATCAGGCGCAAGATCGAGAAGGATCCCGCGCATCCCGAAGCCATCCGCACGGTGCGCGGCGTGGGCTACATGTTCGTTCCGCCGAAGGATTAGAGCGGCTTCCGGTGAGATGGAACCGCTTCAGCGGTTCCATCTCACCGGAAACGCGTTGATCGAGGCATCTCGACCGTCGGCATATCCCGTTCGGCTGGTTCCAGCCGAACGGGATATGGTCTAGCGATAGCGGTCTTCGGCAGAGAGGTAGGCGACGTAACGCGCTACCGCCTCACCCGCCGGCGTGAATTTCCTGTCGTAACCGGCCGTCCTCAGCGCGTTCATCGGTGCCTCGGTGAAATACTGGTACTTGCCGCGCAATGATTCCGGCATCGGGATGTAGGCCACCGAGGCCGGCCGCGAGAGCGCGGCGAACAGCGCGTCGATCAGCTCGCGAAATGTCGCGGCCTGGCCGGTTCCGACGTTGAACAGGCCATGGCTCGGGCCATGGTCGAGACACCAGAGCACCACGTCGACGACGTCATCGACATAGATGAAGTCGCGCTTCTGGCCGCCGTCGGGATAGTCGTTGCGATGGCTCATGAAGAGCTTCACCTCGCCGCCCTGCGCCGCGACCGCATAGTTCTTGGCGACCACGCTCTGCATTTCGCCCTTGTGATATTCGTTCTGGCCGAAAACGTTGAAGAACTTCAATCCGATGCATTTGGGCGGCAGCGGCAGACCGAGTGCCACCCGCTCGGCGAAGACCTGATCGAACTGATGCTTGCTCCATCCGTAGAGGTTGAGCGGCCGTAGCTTGCGGAGCGCAGCCAGATCCAGCCCGTCGCCGAAGCCCGCCGATCCATCGCCATAGGTCGCCGCCGAGGAGGCGTAGACGAGCGGCACGCCTCGCCCTGCGCACCAGTCCAGCAGCGCCAGCGAATACAGGAAGTTCGAGCGCATGATCTCGTCGCCGTCGCTCGCCGTCGTCGAGGAGTTGGCGCCGAGATGGATCACCGCTTCGATGTCCTTGCGGCCATCCAGGAACGCCGTGAGATCCTCGGGGAACACGAACTCGCGGAACTGCCGCTTGCGCAGGTTGAACCAGCGCTGGTCGCTGCCGAGCCGGTCGCACACGGCGAGATCGGTACGTCCCCGCTCGTTGAGGGCCGCCACCACGTTCGAGCCGATGAACCCCGCT
The DNA here is from genome assembly GCA_035501235.1 of Reyranella sp. GTDB lineage: Bacteria > Pseudomonadota > Alphaproteobacteria > Reyranellales > Reyranellaceae > Reyranella. Next base: position 5,950 of record DATJWN010000306.1, on the reverse strand, counting down.
GCGCCGGTGACGACGATCATGCGGCCCGCTTCATTGGGCCGCCTTGGCCGCACCTGTGCGGTCGGACCGGCTTCGGTCGATCAGGCGGGTGGTCGATTGCTCCGGCACGAGATCCACGGTCATGACCTTGCCGCCCGCCCGCACGACAATGTCGGCACCCACGATATCCTCGACCTTGTAGTCGGCGCCCTTCACCAGGATGTCCGGCTGCAGCCGTTCGATCAGGCGTCGCGGCGTATCCTCGTCGAACACCACCACGAGGTTCACATGCTCGACCGCGCCGAGAACGGCCGCGCGTGCATCGGCATTCTGCACGGGACGTTCCGGGCCCTTCAGGCGGCGCACCGACGCATCGCTGTTCAGGCCGACGATCAGCCGGTCGCAGGCCTTCGCCGCACCGCGCAGCAAGGCGATATGGCCGGGGTGGAGCAGGTCGAAGCAGCCATTGGTGAAGCCGACCATCAGCCCCTGAGTCTTCCAGAGCTGGCGCAGGCGCACCGCCTCTTCCTCGTCGACGACCCCGCCGCCCGCCGCCGGATAGTCCTCGGCGATCAACGCGCGCTCGGCTTCCAGCTCGGCGGCGGACACCACCGCGGCTCCCTGCTTGGCGACCGCGATGCCGCCCGCGATATTGGCGAAGGCCATGGCCTCCTCGATCGGGCGGCCGCCGGCCAGGCCGACCGCCAGCGCCGCCATCACCGTGTCGCCGGCGCCGGTCACGTCGTAGACCTCCCTGGCATGCGTCGGCATGTGCACCGACGTCCCGTCGGGTCTCAGCAGCGACATGCCCGCCTCCGAGCGCGTCACCAGCAGGCTGGCGCCGGTGGCAGCGGCCGCCGCGCGCGCGGCCCGTTCGATCTCGGCATCGCTGCCGACCGCCATGCCGGTCGCCGCCCCCAGTTCGCCGCGGTTCGGCTTGATCACGGTGGCGCCACGATAGACGGTGAAGTCGCGGCGCTTGGGATCGACCAGGACGGGAACATCCCGGTCCTGAGCGAGCCTGATCGCATCCGAGAGCACGCGGTCGGTCAGCATGCCCTTGTTGTAGTCGGAGAGAACCAGCAGCCGGCAGCGCGACAGACGCTCGGCGATGCCGGCGACGATCGCGGCCTCGGTGGCCTTGCCCACGGGCGTCGCATCCTCGCGATCCATGCGCAAGAGCTGATGCTGGCCGGCGGTGAAGCGCGTCTTCACGGTCGTCGACCGCCGCTCCTCGCGGACGAGATCGAATGTCACCCGCGCGCGTTCCAGCAACTCGCCCATCTGACGAGCTTCCTGATCGGTGCCGGCGACCGAGACGAGGTGGCAGGCGCCGCCGAGGCTCGCGATATTGGCGGCGACATTGGCCGCGCCCCCGAGGCCGCTGCGCGTCTCCAGCTGCCGGATGACGGGCACCGGTGCCTCGGGCGATATGCGTTCGACCGCTCCGAAAACATAGACGTCCAGCATGGCGTCGCCGACCACCAGGATCGGCGCGGCCGGGCTCTCCCACCGCTGCGCCAGATAGTGCCTCAGCGAAGCTGAGATCGGGCTCGGAGTCCCGCTGATAGGGCCGTCAACCAACTTTGGCTTCCGTCGTCGTTCCAGCCCGCAGTCTCGGGGGCAATCGCCTGTCAATCAAGTCAGGACCGGATGTCGGCTTCCAGGAGGAGCATCCACGAAGCCGATCAGGCCAGCTTGGAGCGCAGCCTGTAGCGCAGCCACAACGCGCCGTTCTCGAGCACGGTATGGCTCTCGAGCGTCATGCTCTCGATGGGCGCGGGACCAAGATCGGTGTCGCCGGAATTGAACACAGTCGGCGCGCCCGTGCTGCCGTCGATCGCCGCCGTGATCACCAGGCTCAACTCGTCGATCAGGCCAGCACGAAGGAAGGCGCCGTTGGCGCCGCCGCCGCCTTCCACCATCAGCCGATCGACGCCGAGCTCGCGGTTCAGGGTCTCGAGCGCCGCCGCCAGATCGATCTCGGTCTTGCCGGCAAAGATGTAGGAAATGCCTTCGCCGCGCAGACCCGCGAGATGCGAGTCGGGCACCTGCTCGGTCAGGATGACCAGGATCGGATCGCCGCCGATGTCGGAACGCTCCCAGCAGGCCTTGCCGTGCGCATCGAGGAAGATGCCCCAGGCCTTCACGCCCGCGCGCTTGGCGAACCAGTCTTCCCGCGGGAAGCGTTCGGTCGTCGGCGGATAGACCTTGCCCTTGCCGCGCGCGAATTCCTGCGCCGTCACCCGGCCGCACAGCCACGAGCCGCCGCCCAGCTCGTCGTGCAGCTTCTCGAACAGGTTGGGCACGACGTTCTGCTTGGGCCGCCAACGGCTGCCCCAGATGCGGCCGTCGACGCTCTGGACCATGTGGCAGATGACGTAAGGCTTCACGATCCCAATCCGCGCACGACCAGAGCGTTCAGCCGCCGCGCGAAGGCCGCGGGATCGACGGGAATCTCGCCATCGAGGATGCGGGCCTGATCGAGCAGGAGCGTCGCCACATCGGTCGCTTCCTCCCCGCGCTTGCCCTCGATGGCGCGCGACAACGCCTTCACGAGATCATGCCGCATGTTGAGCTCGAGGATCGGCTTCGGGCCCGCTTCCTTGCTGTGCCGGGCGAGCAGCCGTTCGAGCTCGCGGTCGCGGCCCTGCGCGCTTGCGACCAGGCAGGCCGCGCTGTCGATCAGCCGCCGCGAGGCACGGACATCGGACACCTGGTCCTTCAACGTCTCCTTGACCGACTTCAGGACCTCGGCCTCCCGGTCGGCATCCGCCTTGTCCTCGGTCTTGGCGTCCTCGCCCTTGTCGATCGGCGGCACGAGGCTGAAGTCGACGTCGCCCTGGCTCAGCGACTTCAGCGGCTTGCCCTCGAAGTCGAGCTGCAGGGTCGTCCAGAAGGCATCGACCGGATCGGTCAGCAACAGCACTTCGAGCCCGCGCGCGCGCGCCGCCTCGAGCTTGGGATTGGCCTTCAGCCGCTCGATGCTCTCGCCGACCAGATAATAGATCTCGGTCTGATTCGGCTTGAGGTCGGCGACGTATTGCTTCAGCGAGCGCGAGCTTCCCTCGACCGTCGTGGTGAAGCGCGCCAGCGCGAGCAACTGCGCGCGACGCTCATGGTCCTCATAGAGCCCTTCCTTGATCACCGGCCCGAAGGCGGTCCAGACCTTGGTGAAAGAGTCGCCGTCCTTCTCCGCCAGGCTCTCCAGCTCGCCCAGCACGCGGCCGGCGAGTGCGCTCCGGATCTGCGCGACCTGCGGATTGTTCTGCAGCATCTCGCGCGAGAGATTGAGCGGCAGGTCCTCGCTGTCGACCACGCCGCGTACGAACCTCAAGTATGCCGGCAGCAGGTCGGCATCGTCCGTCACATGCACGCGCCGCACATAGAGCTTCACCCGGCCCTTGCGGCCGGGATCGGAGAGGTCGAACGGCGGCGTCGAGGGCACGAAGAGCAGCACCGCATAGGACTGCCGGCCCTCGGCGCGATAGTGCAGCGTGATCGCGGGCTCGTCGAATGCCATGGCGATGGAGCGATAGGCCTGGGTGTAGTCCTCGGGCTTCATCTCCGACTTGGGCTTCTGCCACGGCGCGCTGGCGGCGTTGATCTGGCGCGCCTCGCCCTTGTCGTCGACCAGCTCGATCGGGAACAGGATGTGGTCGGAATAGGTGCGCACGACGCGCTCGATCTCGTAAGGCTCGAGGTACTTGGCCGCGTCCTCCTTGAGATGCAGCACGATCTCGGTGCCACGCGCGACTTCGCCGCTCGCGGGCTCCACTTCGAAGCCCGCGCCGCCGGACGACTTCCAGACCCAGCTCTCGTCAGATCCTGCCCGGCGGCTCGTAACCTCGATCCTGTCGGCGACCATGAAGGCGGCGTAGAAGCCGACGCCGAACTGGCCGATCAGGCCGATCCCCTCCTTCGCCTCCGACAGGCCCTTCAGGAACGCCTTGGTGCCCGAGCGCGCGACGGTGCCGAGATTGTCGATCATCTCCTGTCGGCTCATGCCGATCCCGGAGTCGGCGACGGTCAGCGTCTTCTTCTCCTTGTCCGGCGTGATCCGGATCGCAAGCTTGTCGTCGCCGGCCAGCAGCTCGGGCCTCGACAGCGCCTCGTAACGGATCTTGTCGCAGGCATCCGAAGCGTTGGAGATCAGCTCGCGCAGGAAGACCTCGGTCTCCGAATAGACCGAGTGAACCATCAGGTTCAGAAGCTCGGCGACCTCCGCCTGGAACTGGTGCGCTTCCGCCATGGCTACTTCACCATGATCTCGGTGCCGCCCAGCCCCTCGAACTCGGTCCGCGCCTTGCCCGGCCCCGGCAGGAAAGCCGGCGGATGCACCGAGCCCGTGAGCACGAGGTCGCCCGCCTTGAGCTGCTTGCCGTGCTCGTTCAGCTTGTTGGCGAGCCAGGCGAGCGAGATCATCGCGCTGCCCATCACGGCGCTGCCCGGCCCCTTGGCCAGTTCCTTGCCGTCGAGCGTCGAGCGGCCCTTCAGGTTGGGAAAGTCGAGCTTCTGCCAGTCCTTGATCTCGGTGCCGACGACCAGCGCCGCCTGCAGCACGTTGTCGGCGATGCGCGCGGGGCCGCTCACCTTGGCGACGTCGGTGTAGCGGTTGTCGACCAGCTCCATGCCGCAATAGAGATTGGCGATATGGCTGCGGATGCTGTCGGCCGTGTAAGGCGCAGCACCCTTGGGCGCGTCCGCGGCCATGCGCGCCACCAGCTCCGGCTCGATGCCGCCCTTGATCGGAAAGCCCTTCTCGAACGAGGCGCCGCTCTCGCGGATGCCGCTCTGGAAGACACCGGCAAAGACCGGGCCGGAGAGCTTCAGCGGCTCATACTGCGCCGGCACGGTGAGCGCGATCTTCCAGCCGGCGAGTTTGTCGCCCAGTGCCGCGTACTTCTCGTGCACGGCGAACTGGACCTTGTAGCCGTCGGCCTCCGACAGGCCGCCGGTGATCGCCGCGAGGTCCATGGGCTTCTGCGAACGGCGGCCGTCCACGATCTTGGCGGCGAGGGCGTCGATCTGCTGGGCGTCCATGCGGGCTCCTCTGATTTCTTCAGGCGCGGGCGAAGGTGATGAGCCGATGGCCCGCGAAATTGAACAACGGTACGACGATCAGCACCGTAAGGCTGATCAGAAGATAATGCACGCCTGCCCGTTCGAGCAGCCAGGCGATCAACATGTTGAGGCCGAGTCCCACCGTGTTGACGGCGAAGAACATCGCGGCCTTCGCCGCCGTCAGCCGCGCACCGAAACTCCAGAGCGCATTGCCGACAAAGGACACCGCGGTCGCCAGCACGAAGGCCAGGAAGGCGCCCAGCAGCACGCGGCCGCCGAAGCCGTCGACCACGATCGCCATCACGGCGACATAGGTCACCGCAGCGATGCCGCCCACCAGGAAGAAGCGGATGAGCTGGCGGGCGGTCGCGGCCTGGAGGCCGAACCATCCGAGGATGCGGACGCCCAGTCCCTCAAGCCACGACCACAACGCCATGCCGATCAGGCGGCCTTGGCGGCCGTCTTGCCGTAGAAGCTCTGGTCCTTGGCCGCCATGTCGCGCAGGAGCTGCGGCACGACGAACTGCGGACCGTACTTCTTCGCGAGCTCATCGCACTCGGCGACGAAGGTCTTCACACCGACCTGGTCGATCAGGCTGATCGCGCCACCGGTCTGCGGCGCGAAGCCCAGGCCCATGATCGAGCCGACGTCGCCGTCCTGCGGCGCGGTCAGCACCTTCTCCTCGAGGCAGCGCGCGGTGTCGACGGCCTGCACGTAGAGCAGGCGCTTCTTGATCTCCGTCTCCTTCTCGCGCTTGTCCTCGCCCTCGCCGTAGAGGAGCTTGGGATCGGCCGGGAAGTGCTTCTGCAGCTCGGGCCACAGCCGCTTCTTGCCGTCGGTCGGATACTCGTAGAAGCCCTTGCCGTTCTTGCGGCCGAAGCGCTCGAGCTTCTTGACCATCAGCTCG
>DATJWN010000305.1:0-15805 GCA_035501235.1 Reyranella sp. | reverse complement strand
GACCCGCACCATCAAGAAGGTGCTCGACGAGGAGACGACCAGCCTCGAGAACGGCCTCACCATGCTGGCGACCATCGGCGCCACGGCGCCCTTCGTCGGCCTGTTCGGCACGGTGTGGGGCGTCTATCACGCGCTGGTCGCCATCGGCCTCACGGGCGCGGGCGCCCTCGACAAGGTCGCGGGCCCGGTCGGCGAGGCGCTGATCATGACCGGCATCGGCCTTGCGGTCGCTTTGCCGGCGGTCATGGGCTACAACTGGCTGACACGCTCCAACCGCGTGCTGAACGCCGGGCTCGATGCCTTCGCCTTCGAGCTCCTGACGTTCCTGTCGACGGGTCGCACCCTGCAGGCCACGCCCTCGTCCCCGACGGCGGGGACGCCGCCGGGACGCCTTTCAGTCGGCGGCAGAAGACATTCCTGAAAGAACGACATATGGCTCGCATTCTGATCATTCTCCTCGCGTTGTCGGCAGCCGCCGCTCCCGCCTGGGCGGACTCCGTCATCGTGCTCAATTCGGAAGATGCCTCCTACAGCATCATCGATCGCGCATCGCGAACGGAGCTGCAGCGCCTGCCGCTGGGGCGCGAGGCGCACCACCTGACCAGGACGCCGGACGGCAAGGAGCTTCTGCTCGCCTCGACCGCGACCAACGAGCTGGTGTCGCTCGACACCAGGACGCTGAAGCGCGTGCGTGTCGTGCGCGACATCGTCGATCCCTACCAGCTCGGCTACAGTCCCGACGGCAAATGGTTCGTGACGGCCGCCAATCGGCTCGACCATGTCGACATCTATCGCGCCGACAATTTGGTGCTGGCCGCAAGGCTTTTCGTGGACAGCGTGCCGAGCCATCTGGCCTTCGACGTGCGTTCGACGACGGTCTTCGTGTCTCTCCAGAATTCGGGGCGCCTGATCGCCGTGGATCTGGCCAGGCAGACGGTCAAATGGAGCACCGACGTCGGCAAGGCGCCGGCGGGCGTCGTCGCCCTGCCGGATGGCAAGCGTCTCCTGGTGGCGCTCACCGGCGAGCAATCGATCGTGACCGTCGACGCCGAAAGCGGCGCGGTGACGGGGCGCCTCGAGACGGGCAAGGCCGCCCACAATTTCCGCGCGCTCGGCGATGGCCGCCACTATTTCCTGAGCAACCGCATCGAAAGCACGATCTCGTTGATCGACACGCAGGACATGAAGGTCGAGGCCAGCGTTCGCGTGCCGGGCGGCCCGGACGACATGGATATAACGCCGGACGGCAAGGAACTGTGGGTGACGCAGCGCTTCCTGCGGCGCGTCGCCATCGTCGATATCGCGAAGATGAACCTGATCGACACCGTACGCGTCGGCAAATCCCCGCATGGGCTGGCAATCCTGGACACGGCGCCGGGCGCCGGCGTTCCCAACGCGGAAAAAGCCGGCGCGGCCAGCGCCCCCCGCCTCAATTGACGGCAGTCTCGCGATGAACGCGCTCACCGAGATCTGGATTGCGGTTCAGGCGTGGCTGTTCGAGACCTTCGTCAGCCCCGTCCTGTTCCATTTCGGTCTCATGGGATGGTTCGACGAAGCCTTCGATGCCGTCGAGTTCTTCATGCTCGGCGTGCTGCAGATCCTCGTCATCGCCTTCCTGATGCGACCTGTCGAGGCGCTTTGGCCGCTGGAGGCCACGTCCGACAATCGTTCGGTTGCCGTCGATCGCGTCTACACGATCCTGAACAAGCTCGGGGCCATTCCCCTGGTCGTCTTCGCGGCCGCCTACCCGATCACCAACTGGATCGAATTGCAGCTTCGCGAGTGGCGGTTGAGCCCGCCGCGCATAGAGAACCTGTTGCCCTGGACCCACGACCACGCCTTCGTCTCGTTTCTCATCTACTTCGCGATCTACGATCTCGCCGCTTACGGGATCCATCGCGCGCAGCACCGCTTCTCCTGGTGGTGGGCGCTCCACAGCCTGCACCACAGCCAGCGGCGCGTGACCGCCTGGACCGACGATCGCAACCACATCCTGGACAATCTCCTCGTCACGCTGGTTCTTGCCGTCTTCTCCCAGATCGTCGGCGTGCAGCCCGCCGACTACGTGTCGATCCTGGTCGTCGGGCGCCTGATCGAGAGCTGGTCGCATGCCAATGTCGACATCGCCTTCGGCCGCCCCCTGCGCTGGCTCCTGGTCAGCCCGCGCTTTCACCGGCTGCACCACGCCATGGCGGGGCCGGCCGAGGCCCACATCCACGACCACAATTTCGCGGCGGTGCTGCCGGTCTGGGACGTGCTGTTCGGGACGGCACTGTACGATCGCCAGCTCCGGCCGACCGGCGTGCCGGCGCCGGAGATCGATGCCGACAATGGCCGGGGATGGTTCTCCCAGCAGGTCGCCGGCATCCGGCGGCTCTCGACGGCCCTGTTCCCGTTTCTCGCGACGTCGCGGTGAACGCCCCGCGTCAGGAATGCAGGGTGCGGGAGAGGAAATCCCTGAGGTCGATCGTAAAGGCCTTCCACGCGCCTTCGTTGGCGCCGTAGTGCGCCCCGCAGCAGCCGCCCGGCTTGCTCCGGTTGCCGACACCCGCGAGGTAGCGCACGGGCAGGCCGAGGGCGTCGAAGCTGTGATAGGCGCCCTCATAGACGTGCGTTTCGATCAGCCCGCGTCCTGCGCTCACGCGATCGATGACGGCCTGGCATTGGGCGACGGGTGTCCAATCGTCGAGCTCGGCCAGGGCGAACATCGTCGGCTGCCCCGCCCGCAGATCGCGGCCGAGCGCGTCGGCCAGGCCGCAATCCGGATAGACCAGGATGGCGGCGGCCGCGGGGAAGGAAGGCCCGCCGGACGCCGATGAAAACGCCCGCAGCATCGCCACGCCGCCGCCGTAGGAGTAGCCCATGAAGGCGACGCGCCCGCCATCGACGAAGTTCTGCTCGCGGAGCCAGCGGAGCGAGGCGTCTATGTCCGCGGCTCTCCGTTCGGCATCCTTCTGGCCGGGCCAGTTGCGGCCGCAGACATCCTTGAGCCCGCGGCCCGCGAAGCTGTCCACGACGAGTGCGACGTAGCCCCACGAGGCGAGGAGAGCGCCCATGCGCGCGGTGTTCTGGCCGGGGCCGCCGCAGCCGTGGAAGATCGCGACGGCGGGCGAGCGTTCTCCGCCCCGCGGCCGATAAAGCTCGCTCGGCAAGGAGACCTTGCGGCCGGCGTCATTCCCCTGAAGGCGGACGGCGGTCTGCGCCGCCAGCGAGCCGGCGCAAAGAAGCAGGACCCCCCACCCCCAAAGGCATCGCGCAAAGAGGCGGGCGATGGACAGCTTTCCGCTCCGACGCCTAACCGTGTTCCGCCTCGCGTTCACTCAACGAGACGAGAAGCACGACGATCATCATCGGCAATCCCGCGAACACGGCGATCGCCGCCGCTTTCACGCCGGCAAGGTCGGCGACCAGGACGATGACAGCGCAGAGGTTCGCGACGCCGAGCAGGGTGGCGACGGACCGTGCCATCGCGGCAAGGCGATCAGTGATGACGTTGGCGGCGGCGTATCCCAGGAACCTGGCGACGAAGAGCGGACGCCGGAGAAAGGACCCGATCGCCCTTGTCGGTCCGCCGAGGGCGTCGACGATCTTCTGTCCGCCGGCGATGGCGGCGCGCGCCGTTTGGCCGGCGAGCAATCCGACGACGCCGCCCGGGCGGGCGGTCCAGCCGATACCGCGTCTCACGACGGTCGGGACGACCGAAAGCGCGATCCCGGCGATGACGCCCCAGAGACCGCCCTGGAAGCCGCGATACAGGCCGCCGACCGCCCCGCTCAGCACGATGAGGAGAAGCGTTTGCAGCGCCCAAGGCGGGAAGTCCGGCTGACGATGATTCTTCATGAGACCACCCAGGATGTTTGCCCACCCTTATGTCCACCACACCAAGCGTGCCGGTCAATGACGGTGTTTTCCGATGTTCGTCGTCGCCCGTGGCGGCGCTTCTCCTGGCGGGAAACTGAATGAACGGGCAGCCGAAATACGCGCGCCTTGTCTCGGAGGACTTCGTGGCCTCTAATCGGACAAAATTGGACGATGCGGGGAGGTATCAATGAACACGCGCATTCTGATGCGAGTTGCCGCGGCGGCAGTCGGCTTGATCTTGTCGGCGGCGGCGGGACACGCGGCCGAGGTCAAGGTATTCACGTCGGTCGCGCTGAAGGCCGCGCTCGCCGAGGTTTCTCCGATCTTCGAGCGGAAAACGGGCCACAAGCTGGTCATGGATTTCAACCTGGCGGCGGTTCAGAAGAAACGCGTCGTCGAAGGCGACCGCGCCGATGTGATCATCCTGACGCGGCCGATGATGGAGGACCTCGCGAAACAGAACAAGCTGGCCCCCGGCAACCTCGTGAACGTTGCCGGCACGCCGGTTGCGCTCGCGGCCCGCGCCGGCGCGCCGAAGCCCGACATCTCGACGGTCGAAGCGTTCAAGAAGACGCTGCTTTCGGCCCGTTCGATCTCCTACGCCGATCCGGCCAAGGGCGGCCTGAGCGGAGTGGTTGCGAGCAAGGCGATCGAGCGTCTCGGCATCGCCGAGCAGCTGAAGGCCAAGACGACGCTCGTGCCCGGTGCTGAATCGCCGGACCTGGTGGCGAAGGGCGAAGTGGAACTCGGCATCGCGCAGGCCTCCGAGATCGTGCCGGTTGCCGGCACGCAATTGGTGGGGCCACTGCCGGGCGAGCTTGGGAGCATGACCTTGTTCACCGGCGGTGTCGGCGCAGAATCGAAATCGGCCGCCGCGGCGAAAGCATTCATCGACTTTCTGTCCGGGCCCGAAGCGGCGCCGCACTTCAAGTCCAAGGGATTCCAGACGGGGCTATAGCCGGGCCTTCCGGCGAGATGAACGAATAGCGATTCTCGTTGGCTGCAGCGTGCAAGTCTCTTGCCGCGCCAGGAGTCCGGCGGCTGCAGGCCGTTCGTCTATCTTCAGGCCGACAGGGCGTCGTACGCCGACTCCTACGACCCGCAGCTTCGGCCGCTGATGAACACCGATGTCTGCGCCGGCTCGGTCGCGGCGCAGAGGCGGTCGGCGTAGCGCTCACCGAGGAGGCGCGTTCGGCCAGTCCTTCGACTGAGCCGCAATCCAGCGGCCAATGGTGGGCCAGTGGTTGCGAAGTGTCGAAGCGCCCATGAACAATCCGATGTGCCCGCCCGGCACGGTTTGCCGGACGATTTCATCGGGCCGACTCCCCAGATATTTCGCGGCATCCAGGACCTGCTCGGGCGTCGTGATGTCGTCGCCGGCGCCGGCCAGCAGGTAGGCTGGACAGGTTATGTCGCGAAGCTCGAGGCGTCGGCCGAGCGCAACGAATTCGCCCTTGGCAAGCCGGTTGTCCTTGAAGAGCTGCCGGATCGCCTGCAGGTACCAGCGCCCCGGCAGGTCGATCGGGTTCTCGTACCAGCTGTTGAAGGTTTCTTCCTTGGCGACGTACATCGGATCGTCGATGTGCTCGTAGAGGTCGATGTGGTCCTGGATGTAGTGCTGGCCGGGGTGCATGTTCTTCCACCCTTGCAGCATGAATTTGCCGCGCATCAGGCCTCCGCCCAGCGCCACCAGTTCCTCGTAGAACGACATGGGTGTGTCGTGTGCCATCCGCTTGATTGGCCCGTCGCCGGCGTCCGTGTCGATCGGCGCGCCCGCAAGCACCAGGGAATTCACCTTCGCCGGGAAGCGCGCCGCCACCATGGCCGCAAGCCAGCCGCCCTGGCACAGGCCGACCAGGTTCACTCGCCCGCCGAGATCGTCGATCGCCACCACCATGTCGGCGAGATAGTTGTCGATCTCGAGATCCTTCATGTCCTCGGTCGCCGATTTCCAGTCGGTGAGCAGGACGCGCCCCGCGCCGGCCGCCCGCAGCGTCTCGACCAGGCTCTGGCCCGGGCGATAGTCGGCGATCATCGCCGTATGGCCGGCATAGGGCGCGTCGACCAGCGTCGGCAAGCCGGCCGACCCGCCATAGTCGCAAAGCCTCATCGTCCTGAGATCGAGCCTCACCTGATGCGGCGTCGCAAGCTTGGGCCGCAGGCCGTCATGGATCCTGATCTCCTCCTCGGCGAACTTCAGGTTACGGGCGTAGATGTCCACGCCGGCCTGGGCCAAGCGCATCGCCATCGGCCAGAAGGCGGGGACGGTCACGGCCGGGCTGGTCGCCGGAAGGGAGTTGCCTGAGCCCATCGTCCGCTCACGGCGCGATCGCGACCTTGAGCACCCCGTCGCGATGATGGCCGAAGAGGTCGTAGGCGGCCTCGATGTCATCGAGCTTGAAGCGGTGCGTGACCAGGCTTCTGAGGTCGGCGCGGCCCGAGCTGATCGCCGACATGAGGCGGCGCATGCGCTCCTTGCCGCCGGGGCAAAGCGTGGTGACGATCTTGATGTCGGCAAGACCCGCCGCGAAGGCGTCGAGCGGTATCTTCAGGTCTGAGGAATAGACGCCGAGGCTCGACAGCGTTCCGCCGGGTCGCAGCACGCGAAGCGCGGCTTCGAACGTCGCTTGCGTGCCGAGCGCCTCGATCGCCACGTCCACGCCGCGCCCATCGGTGAGCCGCATGATCTCCTTGACCGGATCGGCCTTCGTGAAATCGATGCAGTGATCGGCGCCCAGCCGATGCGACACCGCCATGCGCTCGGCCACCGCATCCACGGTGATGATGGTCGTTGCCCCCATCAGCCGAGCCCCGGTGGTGGCGCAGAGGCCGATCGGACCCTGCGCGAAGACGGCGACACAGTCGCCGAGCTTGATTCCGCCGCTTTCGGCGCCGCTGAAGCCGGTCGACATGATATCGGGGCACATCAACACCTGCTCGTCCGCGAGATCGTCGGGTATGACGGCGAGGTTCGCCATGGCGTCGGGCACGCGCAGGAACTCGGCCTGGCACCCATCGATCGTGTTGCCGAATTTCCAGCCGCCGATGGCCTTGAAGCCATGCTTCGCGCCGGCGCCGTCCTGGCTCAGGCAACCGCACAGGCAGGCGTTGCTGTGGCCGGACGGCGTGATCGCCCCGGCGATCACCCGCTGGCCCTCCTTGAATCCCTCGACCGCGGAGCCGAGCTTCTCGATCACGCCGACCGGCTCGTGCCCGATGGTCAGCCCGCGCGCCACGGGATATTCGCCTTTCAGGATGTGGATGTCGGTGCCGCAGATCGTGGTCGTCGTTATCCGGATCAATGCATCGAGCGGACCGATGTCGGGCACCGGCTTCTGCTCCAGGACGATCCGTCCCGGTTCGACGAATACAGCCGCCTTCATCTTCGCCATGACCGCCTCCTTGCCCGGAACACACATAGCAAGCTCGGCACACCGCCGAATTGACATGGATCAGGCTCGCGGCCCCCAGGCCTGTATTCTCCGCTCGACGCGGCCAAGATGGCGCAACTGCGCCGCCACCCGGTGCTCCATGAGCCTGTAGACCGCGATCTTGACCATGCTGGCGAGGCAGAAGGAGACGAGGGCGTATGCCCAGACGAACAGCGCCAGCCGCCAGCCGGTCGGCGCCATGAACCAGCCGTAGACGACGGCGAGCGTGCCCACGACCTGCGTCGCCTCGCAAGGCAACACCAGTTTCCAGCTCGGCCAGGGCCGCTCCCAAACCGGTCCCTTGTTGCGCGTCAGGTAGATCGTCATGTGTCCGGCCACGAGCAGCTTGAGGAACACCAGGGACTGCACCAACGGCGGCGGCAGGGCCAAGTAGTCGCGCACGATCCAGAAAACGCCGAAGCTGCTGAGAACCCCGAAGATGCCCATCACCGAAGCCACCACGAGGACGCGCGTCATGTCCCAGCGCACGGGGCGCATCGCGAACGGGGCGTTGTCGTAGGCGATCATCATGATCGGCAGGTCGTTCAGCAACGCCAGCATCACAACCATGATCGCGGTGACCGGATAGAAGTTGAACACCAGAATGCTGGCGGTCATGAACAGCAGGACGCGGGTCGTCTCGGCAATTCGGTAGATGGCGTAGCCGGTCATTCGCTCGAAGATCTGCCGCGCCTCTTCGATGGCGCGCGTGATCACCGACAGGCCGGGCTCCGTGAGCACGAGATCTGCGGCGGCGCGCGCTGCATCGGTCGCGCCACTGACGGCAATGCCGACATCGGCTTGCTTGAGCGCCGGCGCGTCGTTGACGCCGTCGCCGGTCATGCCGACGATGTGGCCGTCTCCCTGCAGCGTCCTGACGATCTCGAACTTATGTTCGGGGAACACACGTGCAAAGCCGTCCGCCGCCTCGATGGTGGCCAGGCGGTCGGAAGGAGCCTTGTCGCCGAACACTCTATCGGCCACCACGATGTTCGTGCCGAGACCGAGCTGGCCCGAGATCTGTCGCCCTATCGCCTCGTGGTCGCCCGTGACCATCTTGACGTCCAACCCCATCTTCCGGGTCTCGGCGATCGTCGAGGCGCTGTCGGCGCGGGGCGGATCGAACATCGGCAGCAGGCCGAGAAACTGCCATGTGCCGTCCTCGTCCATCCGCGCCACGCCGAGCGTGCGGTAGCCCTTGGCGGCATCCTCGTCGACCTGGGCTGCGACTGCCTCGCGCCGGGTCTCGCCCATGTCGCAGAGCTCGAGGATCACCTGTGGCGCTCCCTTCGCGATGCGCCAGCGGCGTCCATCCGCGGCGATTTCCGCCTCGGCTCTCTTGACGACGGGATCGAACGGCTTGAACGACAGCACGCGACTGGACTCGAGCATCGCCTTGTCGCCGAGGCCGGCCAGGATCGCGCCGTCGATCGCATCCGGCGACTGCCGGTTCGATGCCAGCGCCGCGGCGATCAGCAGGTCCTGCTTCGACACGCCCGGAGCCGGCTGCGGCTCGCCGAGGGTCAGCTCGTTCTTGGTCAGCGTGCCGGTCTTGTCCGAGCACAGCATGTCCATGCCGGCCATCTCCTCGATCGCGACCAGGCGGGACACGATTGCCTTCAACCGTGACAACCGCTCCGCGCCGACGGCCATGGTCACCGACAGCACCGCCGGCAGGGCGACGGGAATGGAGGCCACCGTCAGGATGAGCGCGAATTGAGCGGTCTCCAGCAGCGGGTCGTGGCGGAACAGCGCCGCCATCCCGATCAACGCGACCAGTCCGACGGTGACCAGGATCAGGAAATTGCCGATGCGCAGGACGGCGCGCTGGAAGTGCGACACCGTCTTGGCCTGCTGCACGAGCCGGGCCGTCTTGCCGAAGTAGGTGTTCATGCCGGTGGCCGTCACTTCGGCGGTCATTTCGCCCAGCTTTGCGATCGACCCCGAATAGGCCGTGTCGCCCGGCTTCTTGTCGACAGGCAGCGACTCGCCGGTCAATGCCGACTGGTCGACACTCAGATAGGCGCCGCCGAGGAGCGTCACATCGGCTGGAATGACGTTGCCGAGCTTGAGCGCCACCACATCGCCCGGCACCAGCAGCCGGGCCTCGATGTCTTTCCACGTTCCGTCGCGCCGAACGCGGGCCTTGAGCGCCAGCCGCTGCTTGAGCAGCTCGATGGCATTGTCGGCCTTGAACTCCTGCCAGAAGCCGACGCCGGCATTGACCAGCAACATCACGAGGATGACGGCGAAGTCCGCCCAGTGCTGCACGACCGCCGACAGGATGGCGGCGGTCTCGATCATCCACGGGATCGGTCCCCAGAAGAAATGGGCAAGCCGCTCCAGGACACCGACGCGATGCTCGACCAGCGCGTTCTCGCCAAACTTGGCGAGGCGACTGGCCGCCTCCTGCTCGGTGAGGCCCTCGGCCGCCCCGCTCGAAGGAACGACCGCGGTCTCCGTCGGCTTGTTCTTCGCAACGCGGTCCATACGGTCCTCCTTGCACAAGACCCATCGCGGTATCGGTCGTATTCGAGGAGACGGGCTCTTCGACAACGGCCGTCACCGCCCCCCCGAGCTCGTCGGAAGCTACAGAGTTCGCCCCGCGCGCACTTTGACGAGGATCAAATGCAAGCGTCGGGCGGCGCACCTGCCCGAATTTCGCCCTGATTGCGCGGGCACCGGTTTGCAGTCGCGAATTTTGATCCTGATCAAGGGTGCGCCCTCGCGTCGGCGGTATCTGGAACGGGCACAGGCGAGGAGGACAGCATGCCGTTTCAGAAGATATTGATCGCCGTCGATTCCGATCCCATCGCTCTGCACGCCGCCGAGGTCGGCGTGAGGCTGGCTACGGCGCTTCAGGCCCAGATCGCGCTGGTCCACTCTCTCGACCCGTCGATGGTCTATGCGCCGGAGGGCGGCCTTTCGGCCGACGAGTTCGATCAGATCGCCCAGCGCGACGGCAAGCGGCTGATCGCCGACATCCGCGCCCGCCTCCCCGAAGGCACACGCGCCTTCGACTTCGTCCTTCGCGGCAACGCTCCCGACGAGATCGTCAAGGCGGCCAAGGATTGGGGAGCGGACATCATCGTCATCGGAAGCCACGGCCGGCGCGGCGTGACGCGTGCCGTCATGGGGAGCGTTGCCGAAGCCGTTCTGCGCCGTTCTTCCTGCCCGGTTTTCGTGGTCCCGGCGCTGGCCTGACCGGAGGCGGCGTCGAAGGCCCCGAAAGGATCGCCCGATGCGGGCGATCCACCGACGGAAGGCACGTCATCAATGACAGCTCAAGCAGGTAAGCGGCGCGCGGGCTGAGGGATCGGCGCGGCGCTGGGCCGCCGCCTTCGCATAGGGCGTATCCGGCAGCTCGGCGATCATGCGGTCGAGATAGGCGTTGGCCTTCGTCGTGTCGCCGAGCGTGAGCCAACCGTCGGCCAGCGCGCCCAGCAGCTCGCCGCGATTGTGCGGGGCGAGCGTGCTCCAGGTCGGCGTCGACTTCTCGATCACGAACTCGAAATCGCTCATCGCGATCTTCATCAGCCGGTCCGACTGGGCGAGATTGTAGGGCCGCATGTAGCGCGCGAAGGGCTGCAGGCCGGTGGCGCGCGGGATGCGGACCGCGAAGGACTCGGGCGCGAGCGACACGGCGCGCTCCATGTCGGCCAGGCCTTGTTGCGTGAGCTTCTGGCCTTCGGCGAAGTCGCGGCGCTGGAAGGCCTGGCCCGCCAGGAACAGCTCGCCGTCGCCGCGCCACACCAGCGCCTCGGGATGGTCGGGTTCCTTTGCCAGCGTGTCGGCGATCAGCTTCATCGCCCGGTCGAAGGACTCCTTGTCGCCGTCCATGCCGGCGAACATGTCCTCGCGGACCTTGTTGTCGAAGCGCTGCTGGGCTGTCGCCGCAGTGCCGATGCAGAGGACGAGCAGAAGAATAATCAGGGTTCGCATGGCCGTCACATACGGCGCGGGGCCGGCGCGCGGCCATCGTCCTTGCGTGGAATCGCTGGCGTTTTTCGCGATCTGCCGGAATGATCCGTTCACGATGCGCGAATCGCCCTATCTCAAATCGTGGCCGTGGCAGCTCTGGCCGGTGCTCGGGATCGCGGCGGTGTTCGCCGTGATCGGGCCCTTCGGCAGCTACGACCGCATGCCGCTCGGCACGCGCTTCCTCTATTTCCTGATCGTCGGCGTGCTGAACTGGCTGCAGGTGATCCTGCTCGCCGCCTGGTTCGGCGACATCGAGCCGATCAACCGCTGGCCGACCGCCGCGCGCATGATCCTGATCGGCCTCATCGCCGCCGTGCCCAGCACGCTCGAGGTGATCCTGGCCCTGCGCTGGCTGGTCGGCTATCGCGTGCCGTTCGCCGTCGCGCCCTACATGTACCCCGAGAACGCCGTGCTCACGGTCTCGCTCTCGGTGGCGTTCGGCCTGTTCATCGAGCTGCGCCGTCACGAGAAAGCCGATGCCGAGCGCGCGCGCGTCGCCGAGCTGCCCGCCGCCCCGGCGCCGGATATCGGCCCGACCGATTTCTTCCGCCGCATCCCGCCGGCGCTGGGCCACGACCTGCTCGCGCTCGAGATGGAGGACCATTACCTCCGCATACACACCGCCGTCGGCAGCGACCTGATCCTGCTCCGCCTGCGCGACGCCATGGCCGAGCTCGGCCCCGCGCGCGGCCGGCAGGTTCATCGTTCGTGGTGGGTCGCCGAAGACGCCGTCTCAGGCGCGGAGAAAGCCGCCGGCCGCGCGCTGCTGGTCCTGCGCAACGGCCTAAAAGTGCCGGTGAGCAAGAGCTTCCGCGACAAGGTGAAAGAGGCGGGCTGGCTCGCCTAAAGTTTTCCTCCCCATTCATATGGGGAGGTGTCGGCGTCCTACGCCGACGGAGGGGTCAGGCTGCGGGCCTTCGGCCCGCGATATGACCCCATCGCCCCGTATGACGGGGCACTTCCCCATTTGAATGGGGAAGAGGGATGGTGAGACTCGGCGCTACTTGCCGCCGCGATCCTCGCGCCAGAGGTCGAGGCGTTCCTGGACCGGGCGGTCGGAGAAGGAGAAGAGCACGGACTCCGTCTTCGGCTTGTGCACGACCTTCGCCCAGCTCGGCACGACGAAATGATCGCGCTTCTTCCAGGTGAGCACCTTGTCGCCCACGATGCTCTCGCCCTCGCCTTCGACGACGGAGAAGACCGTGCCGTCGGTCGAGCGATAGGGCGCTGTCGTGAAACCCTTCGGCAGGAGCTGCATGAAGGTGCCCATGGTCGCCATCGGCGAGCCGCCGTTCGCGGGATTGACGTAGCGCAGCTTGTAGCCGTGGCAGGCATCCGGCGCGCCGGCCTTCGCGAGCTTGGCCAGCGCCTCGCGTGTGCGGGCGTAGGGATAGTTGAAGATGGGCGAGGTCTGCCGGGTGGGCTTCCAGTCGACCGGCAGCAGGCCGCTCGCGAACTTGGCGTCGGAGGTGCCCTCGGGCGAGGTCACCTCCTGCTCGTCCTCGGCGCCGTTCTCGGCGAAGCCCGCGTTGAAGATCGCGATCATCGGGATGTCGAGCCCGTCGAGCCAGACCATCGGCTTGCTCGAATCGTTGCCGTGATCGTGCCAGGTCCAGGTCGGTGTGATGACGAAGTCGCCCTCGCGCATGATGGTGCGCTCGCCGTCGACGGCGGTGTAGGCGCCTTCGCCCTCGACGATGAAGCGCAGCGCCGATTGCGTATGCCGATGCGAGGGCGCGACCTCGCCCGGCAGGATGAGCTGCAGACCGGCATAGAGCGTCGGCGTGATGCAGGCGCTGCCCGGCATGGAGGGGTTCTCGAGGATCAGCACGCGGCGCACGGCTTCCTTGGCCGTGATCAAGGTGCCGGACTCCATCAGGAACGGCCGGACCTTGTCGTAGTCCCACGACGCCGGCACGTACTTCGGGGAGGGCGACGGCGGCACGAGCTGGTGCAGCGATTCCCAGAGCGGCGCCATCGAGAGCGTGCCGATCCGTTCATAGAAATCTCGGCGGGCATTGTTGCGCGTCGGCGTTCCGTCCATGGCTCACCTATTCGGCAGCGTGACGCATCGGAGCGAGCCGGGCCGCGGCACGATCGCGGCAGGCGGCGGAGAAGGCATCGAACAGCTTCATCGACACGGGATTCTCGAGCGCGCGATGCTCGGGATGCCATTGCAGCGCGAGCGCGAAGGAAGGCGCATCGGGCACGCTGAAGGCCTCGATCTGGCCGTCGTCGGCATAGGCTTCGGCGCGGGCGCGAGGCGCCAGCCTGTCGACGCCTTGCGCATGCAGCGAGTTCACGAGCACGCGCTTCTCGCCGATCAGCCGATGCAGCAGGCCGCCTTCGACGATGTCGATGTCGTGCGCGGGCGCGTAGTTGACGTCGGTCGTCGGCGCCTTGGGCGAGCGATGATCGCGCCGGCCCGCGACCTCGTGCACGAGCTGGTGCAGCGTGCCGCCCAGCGCCACGTTCACTTCCTGCGCGCCGCGGCAGATCGCGATCAGCGGCACGCCTCGATCGATCGAATGGCGGATCAGCGGCAGGGTCGTCGCATCGCGCGCCGCATCGTGCGCGGTGCCCGGCCGGCTCTCGGCGCCTTCGTAGTGATGCGGCTCGACGTTGGAGGGACTGCCGGTCAGCAGCACGCCGTCCAGCGTATCGAGCAGGCGGTCGAGCGCTTCGGTCGTCGCGTCATCGTCGAATTCCGGACCGAAGGCGGGAATCATCACGGGCAGCGCGCCGATCGCGCGGATCACCGCCTGGATGTACTTGTCGCCGACCGTGTGGTGCCAGCCGCCCCGGCCGTTCTCCTTGAGGCAGGCGGAGACGCCCACCAGAGGACGCAATGGGGGGCGCAAAGACGGGCGATTCATAAGGTCTTTATCATCGCCGACGGCCGCCGCCGTGGCAATCGGCGGGGCGCTGCGGCTGCCCGCGCCTTGTGCAGTGCAGCCCTGCATGGTACCCGCGCGCGGCCGATTTCCCTCGATCCTTGAAGGCAGTGCGATGAATACGCCCACCCCGCCCAACACCCCGCCCGGCGCGGTCCCGCCCGGAGGCCAGCCGGCCGGCGCCGGCCCGCTCACCATGCACGGCCAGTACATCAAGGACCTGAGCTTCGAGAACCCGCGCGCGCCGCAGAGCCTGATCGAGCAGAAGCAGCCGCAGCTCAACCTCTCGGTCAATGTCAGCACGCGCCAGTTCGATGCCCGCACCTTCGAGGTCGAGCTGAAGCTCGACGCCACGGCGGTGACGCCGGAGAAGGAGACGCTGTTCGTGCTCGAGCTGGTCTATGCCGGCACGGTCACCCTGGGCGAGGTGCCGCAGGATGCCTACGGTCCGCTGCTGCTGATCGAGACGCCGCGGCTGCTCTTTCCCTTCGCGCGCGCCATCGTCGCCAATGCCACGCGCGAAGCGGGCTTCCCGCCGCTCAACATCGCGCCGGTCGATTTCGTGGCGCTCTATCGCCAGCGCATGGAACAGTCGGGCGGCCAGATCCCCGGCGTCACCACCGGCGGACCGGTCGGCCACGCTTAGCTCTTCCTCCCCCGTCAACGGGGGAGGTGCCCCATCTCATGGGGCGGAGGGGTCATGAGTCACAAGCGAGGTCTCGTTCGCGACTCATGACCCCTCCGTCGCCGTATGACGGCGCCACCTCCCCATAGGAATGGGGAGGACTACAATTTGAGCCAGAGCGGGTCCTTGAGCTTCTTCATGAAATCGGCGTGGGCCGAAAGCTCGTCTGGTTGCGGCGCGTGCGGGCGCGGCGGACGCACCGGCGCGTTGGCGGGGGCGAGGCTCGTCGAGCGCGCGGCGATCTCGGGTGCCAGCCCCAGGTCGCGCTGGCGGCCGCCGCTCAGCTCGAGATAGACCTCGGCCAGGAGCTCCGCGTCGAGCAGCGCGCCGTGCTTGGTGCGGTTGGAGTTGTCGACGCCGAAGCGCTCGCACAGGGCATCGAGGCTGGCGCGCTGGCCGGGGAACTTCTGGCGGGCGAGTGTCACCGTGTCGACATAGGTGTTGGTGAGCCTGGGCTTGCCCAGCCGTTCGAGCTCGGCATTGAGGAAGCCCATGTCGAAGGTCGCATTGTGGATCACGAGCTGGCCGTCGGCGAGGAAGGCCAGCATCTCCTCGGCCTTGTCGGCGAAGAGCGGCTTGTCGGCCAGGAACTCGTCGGTGAGGCCGTGAATGTCCTGCGCGCCGGCCGGCATGATCATCTCGGGATTGAAGTAGGTGTGGAAGGTGCGGCCCGTCGGCACCAGGTTCACCAGCTCGATGCAGCCGACCTCGACCACGCGGTGGCCAGCCGACGGATCGAGGCCGGTGGTTTCGGTGTCGAGGACGATCTCGCGCATGACGCGCTTGTAGCCTACTTGCGCCGGAGCCGGGCTGTGAATTTCTCGCGCCAGGGATGGAGCGGCCAATGCCGGCCGGACCGCTGCTTCAGCTCGGCGACGGCCCGCTCGAGCGCCACGCGGGTCGGCGCCAGGCCCATGCCCGTGGGAATGACGTAGGTCGCCTTCCGCCGCTTC
>DATJWN010000304.1:0-4317 GCA_035501235.1 Reyranella sp. | reverse complement strand
GATCGCGCCCAGCCACGGTGCCGCCCCCGAGATCGTGCGGTCGGGGGAGACCGGATGGCTCGTTCCGCCGAACGACCCACGGGCGCTCGCGTCCGCCCTCGACCAGGCGCTCAAGCTCGATGCCGAGCAGCGCGACGTGCTCGCGCACACCGCGACCGAGCACGTGCGCCGGCATTTCACGCGCGACAGCATGTGTGCCGCCACCATCGAGGTCTATCGCGAGGTTCTGGCCGACCACGAGGTTGCGCGCTGGAAGAGCGGGCGGTGAACGACGGTGCAGTGACCGGCGCCGAGCGCATCCTGGTCATCAAGCTTGGGGCGCTGGGGGATATCGTCCAGGCGCTGGGTCCGCTGGCTGCGATCCGCCGCCATCATCCGCGCGCCCATATCACGGCCCTGACGACCGCTCCCTTCGTTCCGCTGCTGGCGGCGAGCCCGTCTGTCGACGAGATCTGGATCGATCCGCGGCCGCGCTCCTGGCAGCTCGGCACATGGCTGTCTCTGCGACGGAAGTTGCGCGGCGGCCGTTTCGGCCGCGTGTACGATTTGCAGACGTCGGGCCGCAGCAGCTTCTATTTCCGCCTGTTCGGGCCGGGCCAGCGGCCGGAGTGGTCGGGCATCGCCACGGGCGGCTCGCACCCGCACGCCAATCCGCGGCGGGATTTCATGCACACGATCGAACGTCAGGCCGAGCAGCTCCGCGACGCCGGCATCGCCGATGTCCCGCCCACGGACGTGTCGTGGCTCACCGCCGACCTCGCGCGGTATGCGTTGCCGCAACGGTTCGCGCTGCTGGTCCCCGGCGGCTCGGCGGCGCGGCTGCAGAAGCGCTGGCCGGCGGCATCCTATGGCGCACTTGCCAGGCGTCTCCTGGCGCGCGGCATCACGCCGGTCGTGATCGGCATCGCGAGCGAGCGGCCGCTCGCGGCGACCATCCGCGCCTCGTGCCCGGAGGCCCGCGACCTCACGGGCCAGACCTCCTTCGCCGAGATCGCAGCACTGGCGCGGGAGGCGCAAGCGGCGGTCGGCAACGACACCGGGCCCATGCATCTGATCGCGGCTGCCGGCTGCCCGAGCGTCGTCCTGTTCTCCGCCGATTCCGACCCGGCGCTGTGCGCGCCGCGCGGCCAGGTGACGGTGCTGCGCCGGGCGGACCTGGCCCAGCTCGCGGCCGACGAGGTGGCGGCGGCCTTGCCGCCAGTCGTTTGACGCCCTAGATTGCCCGCCACCTGCTTGATTTGAACGCCGTTTCAGCCGCTAAACCCATGGTCGCGATCACCCTTCCCGACGGCAATGTGAAGAGCTTCGCCGGTTCCGTGTCCGGCGCCGAGCTTGCGGCTGCCATCGGTCCCGGCCTGGCCAAGGCCGCACTCGCGATGAAGGTCGACGGCAAGCTCGTCGATCTGGAGAAGAAGCTCGATCACGACGCGAAGGTCGCGATCGTCACGGCGAAATCGCCCGAGGCGCTGGAGCTGATCCGCCATGATGCCGCACACGTGCTGGCGCAGGCGGTGCAGGAGCTGTATCCCGGAACGCAAATCACCTTCGGACCGGCGACCGAGGACGGCTTCTACTACGATTTCGTGCGCGCCGAGCCGTTCACGCCCGACGATTTCGCGAAGATCGAGCAGCGCATGCGCGAGATAGTCGACCGCAACCTGCCGATCAGGCGCGAGGTGTGGACGCGCGACGACGCGGTGCGCTTCTTCGACAAGGCCGGCGAGAAGTACAAGGCCGAATGGGTGCGCGAGATCCCGGCCGACGAGGAGATCTCGATCTACCGCCAGGGCGAGTGGCTCGACCTGTGCACGGGTCCGCATCTGCCCTCGACCGGCAAGCTGCCCAAGGCGTTCAAGCTGACGAAGCTGTCGGGCGCCTACTGGCGCGGCGATGCGCGCAACGCCCAGCTGCAGCGGATCTATGGGACCGCCTGGGCGAACGATGCCGAGCTCAAGGCCTATCTGACCCGGCTGGAAGAGGCCGAGAAGCGCGACCACCGCCGCCTCGGCCGCGAGATGGACCTGTTCCACGTGCAGGAAGAGGCGGTCGGCGCGGTCTTTTGGCACCCGAAAGGCTGGACCCTGTTCCGTACGCTCGAGAGCTATATGCGCGGCAGGCTCGAGCAAAACGGCTATGCCGAGGTCAAGACGCCGCAGCTCGTGGACCGCAAGCTGTGGGAGCAGTCGGGCCACTGGGAGAATTTCAAGGACGCGATGTTCCTCGCCGTGCCGCGCGGCGATACCGCCAAGGAATCCGAAGGCGACCGGCTGATCGCGATCAAGCCGATGAACTGCCCGGGTGCCGTCCAGATCTTCAAGCAGGGGCTGAAGAGCTACCGCGACCTCCCGCTGCGCCTGGCCGAGTTCGGCTCATGCCACCGCTACGAGCCGTCGGGGGCCCTGCACGGCATCATGCGCGTACGCGCCTTCACCCAGGACGATGCGCACATCTTCGTGACGCCGGACCAGATCACCGCCGAGAGCCTCCGCTTCTGCGATCTGCTGCGCTCGGTCTATCGCGATCTCGGTTTCGACCAGGTGCGCGTGAAGTTCTCGGACCGTCCGGCCCAGCGCGCCGGCTCGGACGCGATCTGGGACAAGGCCGAACGGGCCCTCCAGGACGCGGCGAATGCGGCCAAGCTCCAGACCCAGCTCAACCCGGGCGAGGGCGCCTTCTACGGCCCGAAGCTCGAGTTCGTGCTGCAGGATGCGATCGGCCGCGACTGGCAGTGCGGCACGTTGCAGGTGGACCTCGTCCTGCCCGAGCGGCTGGGCGCCACATACGTGGCCGAAGACGGGCAGAAGCATCATCCCGTGATGCTGCATCGGGCGATCCTGGGTTCGTTCGAGCGCTTCATCGGCGTGCTTATCGAGCATTACGCCGGCAAGCTGCCGTTGTGGCTCGCCCCGGTCCAAGGCGTAGTGGCCACCATCGTCTCCGACGCCGATGGATATGCGCACGAGGTGGTCGCGAAGATGCGCGCCGCGGGCCTCAGGGTCGAGACCGACCTGCGCAACGAGAAGATCGGCTACAAGGTGCGCGAGCATGCGCTGGCCAAGGTGCCGCTCCTTTTTGCGGTCGGCCGGCGCGAGGCGAATGAGCAAACTGTGGCTCTGCGCCGCCTCGGATCGGACGCACAAGAAACCCTTGCGCTCGACGATGCCATAGCTAGGATCGTTAAAGAGGCAGCGGTTCCCCAAGCCTAAAATTTGAACGTCCGGCCTTCCGGGAACACCCACGGCGTACCAGGGCCGCCGGGTCAGCGACGGCCGACAGTAGAGGAGAAGGATCAGATCGCACGTTATTCAACGGAAGCCGCGCCGTCCAAGGATGGACCGCGCGTCAATGACCAGATCGAATCCGCCAAGATCCGTCTTGTCGACGGTCGCGGCGAAATGGTCGGCATCGTCAGCCTGCATGACGGCCTGCAACGGGCCTACGAAGCAGGCCTTGATCTGGTGGAAGTCTCGCCGAACGCCGACCCGCCCGTCTGCAAGCTGCTCGATCTCGGCAAGTACAAATACGAGCTTCAAAAGAAGGCCAACGAGGCCCGCAAGAAGCAGAAGGTCATCGAGATCAAGGAGATCAAGCTCAGGCCGGGCATCGACGACCACGATTACGATGTCAAGCGCCGGGCCATGATCCGATTCCTCGAGGAAGGCGATAAGGTGAAGGTCACCTTGCGGTTCCGGGGCCGCGAAATGGTGCACCAGGAGCTTGGCGTCGCGTTGCTGGACCGCGTGAAGACCGACCTCGGCGAACTCGCCAAGGTCGAAGCTCACCCGCGCATGGAAGGCCGCCAGATGACCATGGTCATGGCGCCGAAATAGTGCGGTTGCCAGGACGGGGGTTACGCCCCCGTCCTCACGGTCTCCTGTTCCGTATCACGCCGGCCTCGGGTCCGAGGCCTTCCCGCTCCCACCGTCTCACCTCGGCCGGCGTGCCCGGCCGGCAGTAGGCGAACGTGGTCCAGCGGTTGTCGGTCTCGTTCCCCCCGAGGTAGCCCGGATGCGGCGGGTTGTAGACGACCATCGTCTGCTTGGCCGTTTCGCAGGAAAGCTGGGAGTAGTAGCCGGCCTCGCTCGACATGTTGCAGCCGCTTTTCGCCGAGAGACCGGCACAGACCACGAGCACGAACAGATCGGTCGCCATCTCGCCTCCTTTCAGCCGGCGCGCGCCGGCTCCGCCTTTGCCGCCTTCTGAGCTTTTTCCGTCAGCAGGGCCGCGGCGGCGTCTTCGACCACCGTGCCACGGAAGTAATCCGGGTTCGTGGACAGGTGCATCATCGCCGGGTTGACGAAGGTGAGCTCGCGGAAG
>DATJWN010000303.1:0-13954 GCA_035501235.1 Reyranella sp. | reverse complement strand
TCCACCAACGCCTTCTCCTTGATCCACGGCATCATGGCGCGGAGCTTCTCGCCGATCTCCTCGATCGGGTGCTCGGCCATCTTCTTGCGCATGGACTTGAACGAGGCCTGGTTGACCTTGTTCTCGAGCATCCAGTCGCGGGCGAAGCGGCCGGACTGGATGTCGTCCAGCACGCGCTTCATCTCGGCCTTGGTCTCGGCCGTGACGATGCGCGGGCCCGCGCGGTACTCGCCGTACTCGGCGGTGTTGGAGATCGAGTAGTTCATGTTGGCGATGCCGCCCTCGAAGATGAGGTCGACGATCAGCTTCACCTCGTGCAGGCACTCGAAATAGGCCATCTCCGGCGCGTAACCCGCCTCGACCAGCGTCTCGTAGCCCGCCTTGATGAGCTCCACGAGACCACCGCACAGCACGACCTGCTCGCCGAACAGGTCGGTCTCGCACTCTTCCTTGAACGAGGTCTCGATCGTGCCGGCACGGCCGCCGCCGACCGCCGACGAGTAGGAAAGCGCGATCTCGAGCGCGTTGCCCGAGGCGTTCGCCGCTACCGCGACGAGACACGGCACGCCGCCGCCGCGCACATATTCCGAGCGCACCGTGTGTCCGGGGCCCTTGGGCGCGATCATGAAGACGTCGAGGTCGCCGCGCGGGCTCAGCAGGTTGAAGTGGACGTTGAGGCCGTGCGCGAAAGCGATCGCGGCACCCTGCTTCATGTTGGGCGCGAGATCGGCATTGTAGATGTCCGACTGCAACTCGTCGGGCGTCAGCATCATCACGATATCGGCCCACTTGGCGCCCTCGGCCGGCGTCATGACGGTGAAGCCCGCACCTTCGGCCTTCTTGATCGTGGCCGAGCCGGGCTTGAGCGCAATGCGCACGTCCTTGACGCCCGAATCGCGCAGGTTCATCGCATGGGCATGGCCCTGGCTGCCGTAACCGACGATCAGGACCTTCTTGCCCTTGATCAGGTTCACGTCGGCGTCGCGATCGTAATAGACACGCATTGTCTTCTGCTCCCTCTCGAATGGCGGGCTGTCTAGCGGCTACTGAGGGCGAGGCGCAAGCCAAGAAGCGCCAACGCGCCGCCCATGAACCGATCCAGCCAGAACTTTGCTCTGCGATAAAAGGCTCGTGCCGTGGTGCCCGAGAATGTGAGCGCCAGGACCGCGAACCAGGTGAACTCGTCGAAGGCCACGAGGGCCAGCACCACGGCCTGCAGCCAGGCCGGCATGTCGTGCGGCAGCACCGACAGGAAGATGCTGCCGAAGAAGACCATGATCTTGGGATTGCCGAGCTGCAGCAGCAGGGCCCGCGCGAAAATCTGGCCGTCACCGACGCGCGCGGCAGCCGGTGCGATCTCGGGCAACGGTTCGCGCGCGTGCCGCCAGATCTGGACCGCGAGGTAGATCAGGAACGCCCCGCCCGCGACCTGGAAGACGCGATAGAGCCAGGCGAACTGGGCGAACAGCGCCTGCAGTCCGTAGAGCGCCGCGGCAGCCCACAGGAGCGCGCCCAGCATCATGGCGAAGGCCGCGATCAGCCCGCCACGCCGCGATACGGCGGCGGTCTGCACGACCAGCACGGTCGAGGGGCCGGGGCTCATGACCGCCAGCCAATGGACGGCGGCCAGGCCCAGCAGGGCGACGACAGTGCTCACTAGAACGCCTCGCCGCCGCGCGTCATGGCGACGATGCCGGTGCGGCCGACATCGACCAGGCCGAGCTGCTCCATGAGGCCGACGAAGGTCTGCACCTTGTCGGAAGCGCCGGTGACCTCGAAGACGAAAGAGTCGTTCTTGGCGTCGATCACCTTGGCGCGGAAGACGTCGGCGAGCCGCAGCGCCTCGACCCGCTTCTCGCCGGTGCCCTTGACCTTGACCAGCGCCAGCTCGCGCTCGATGTGCGCGCCGCCCAGGGTGAGGTCGTGCACACGATGGACCGGCACCAGCCGGTCGAGCTGCGCCTTGATCTGCTCGATCACCATCGGCGTGCCGGACGTCACGATGGTGATGCGCGAGAGGTTCTGCCTGGCGTCGGTCTGCGCCACCGTCAGGCTCTCGATGTTGTAGCCGCGGCCGGAGAACAGGCCGACCACCCGGGCAAGGATGCCGGGCTCGTTGTCGACCAGGACCGCGATGGTATGGCTCGTCGCCGCGTCCGTGGCGCTCACACCAGCACCATGCCTTCTTCCGACACCGGCTTGGCGGCGCGGTCGTTGGGACCGAGCAGCATGTCGTAGTGCGCGGCGCCCGACGGGATCATGGGGAAGCAGTTCTCGGCCTTGTCGACGCCGACATCGACGATGACCGGGCCCTTGATCGCGATCATCTCCTTGATCGTCTCGTCGAGCTTGGCGGGGTCGTAGCAGCGGAGCCCGTGCGCGCCGAACGCCTCGGCAAGCTTCACGAAGTCGGGCAGCGACTCCATGTAGCTCTCGGAGTAGCGGCCGCCATGCAGCAGCTCCTGCCACTGGCGCACCATGCCCATGTACTGGTTGTTCAGGATGAAGATCTTCACCGGCAGCCGGTACTGCGCCGCGGTCGACATCTCCTGGATGTTCATCAGGATCGAGGCCTCGCCCGCCACGTCGATGACCAGCGCCTCGGGATGGGCGATCTGCGCGCCGATCGCCGCCGGCAGGCCGTAGCCCATGGTGCCGAGGCCGCCCGACGTCATCCAGCGGTTGGGCTGCTCGAACTTCAGGAACTGCGCCGCCCACATCTGATGCTGGCCCACTTCCGTGGTGATGTAGTGGTCGCGGTCCTTGATGTGGTGATAGAGGCGCTCGAGCGCGTATTGCGGCTTGATCGTCTCTTTTCCTTGCGTGTAGGCGAGGCACTTGCGGCCGCGCCATTCCTCGATCTGCGCCCACCAGGCCTTCAGCGCCTTGGTGTCGGTCTTGGGCTGCTTGGCCTTCCAGAGCTTGATCAGCCCGTCCAGCGCCTCGCCCGCATCGCCCACGATCGGCAGGTCGACCCGCACGTTCTTGTTGATCGAGCTGGGATCGATATCGATGTGGATCTTCTTCGACTTGGGCGAGAACTCGGCGATCTTGCCGGTGATGCGATCGTCGAAGCGCGCGCCGATGTCGATCAGCACGTCGCAATTGTACATGGCGAGGTTGGCCTCGTAGGTGCCGTGCATGCCCAGCATGCCGAGGAACTGCTTGTCGCTCGCCGGGAACGTGCCGAGGCCCATCAAGGTGTTGGTGATGGGATAGCCCGTGAGGTGCACGAGCTGCGTCAGGAGCTTGCTCGCCTTGGGACCCGAGTTCACCACGCCGCCGCCGGTGTAGAAGACCGGGCGCTTGGCATTGGCGATCAGCTCGAACGCCTGCTCGATCTTCTTCGGGTCGGGCCTGGTCTGCGGCCGGTAGCTCTTGTGCTGCACCGGCTTCTTGGGCGCTTCGTACTCGTGCTTGTTCATCAGCACGTCCTTCGGCAGGTCGATCACGACCGGCCCCGGGCGGCCCGAGCGCGCCACGTAGAAGGCCTCATGGACGGTGCGCGCAAGATCGCCCACCGACTTCACGAGATAATTGTGCTTGGTGCAGGGCCGCGTGATGCCCGTGGTGTCCGCTTCCTGGAAGGCGTCGTTGCCGATCAGGTGCGTCGGCACCTGGCCGGTCAGGCAGACCACCGGCACCGAATCCATCAGAGCATCGGTGAGACCGGTCACGGCGTTGGTGGCGCCCGGGCCCGAGGTCACGAGCACCACGCCGACCTTGCCGGTCGAGCGCGCATAGCCCTCGGCCGCATGCACGGCGCCGCCCTCCTGGCGCACCAGCACGTGGCGGAGCCGGTTCTGCTTGAAGATCGAATCGTAGATGGGAAGGACCGCGCCGCCCGGATAACCGAAGACGACCTCGACTTCCTCGTCGATCAGGGCTTTCACCAGCAGATCGGCGCCAGTCGTGGCGGACTCCTCGGGCTTCATGACACGGGTCTCCTCTATGACAAATGCGCCGCAAAACCGGGGGTTTTGCGGCGGCGCGGAACATACGGGCGGCCCTGTGGATGGGTCAACCAAAATCAGCACGAAACGTAAAGTTTCAGACCCCAATTTTGTCCAAATATTTCTCAGCCGCCTCCAGAGCTTGATTTGAGGCCGGATCGACCACCAGATCTGGTGTCATCTGGTGCCTAAACCACGTCATCTGGCGTTTGGCATATTGGCGGGTGTGATCGATGGCGATGCGGCGGACATCGTCGAGGCTGAGTTCGCCCCGGAAATGGGCGAAGAGCTCGGGCGCGCCATGCGCCTTCAGTCCGGGCCAGCGCGGATCGGGTTTTGTGTCGAACACCGCGCGCGCCTCGGCCCGCACTCCCTGTTCCAGCATCACATCGAAGCGTGTCTCGATCCGTGCGCGCAGCCAGGCACGGTCGGGGGCCAGCAGCAGCGTGACGAATCGGCCGGCCGTCGGCGTCGCCGCGCCCTCCTGCCACGCGCTGAGCGGCCGGCCCGTCGCTTCGAGCACTTCCCAGGCACGCACGTGGCGCTGTCGGTCACCGGGCTTCAGCCGCTCGACGATGACGGGATCGCGTTCGGCCAGACGCGCACGAAAGGCATCCGCGCCCATCTTCTCCCACTCGCCATTGGCTTTGTCGCGAAGCTCCGGCGGCACGTCAGGCATCGCCGAGATGCCCTTCATGAGTGTCCGCAGATAGAGGCCCGAGCCGCCACAGAGGATCGGCACGCGTCCCTCGGCACCGCAGCGTGCGATCTCCGCCTCGGCGAGCGACCGCCAGCGCGCGGCCGACAGGGCGTCGCTGAGCGGCAGCACGCCGTAGAGACGATGCGGCACCGAGGCTCGTTCCTCCGGTGTCGGCTGCGCCGTCAGGATCGGAAAAGCGTCGTAGGTCTGCATGGCGTCGGCGTTGACCACCACGCCGCGTCGGCGCCGGGCGAGTTCGAGCGCGAGGGCCGACTTGCCCGAGGCAGTCGGGCCGGTGACGACGAGGACGGGTGCAGCCATGACGGCGACCAGTTTGCAAATCGGCGACGCCGCCGCTAGAGGCGAGGCGTGAAAAACATCGCCGTCCTGCTCGCCAATCCCGCCCGGCCCACGCTCGATGAGAACATCGTGGAGTCGGCGGTCCGCATCCTCAGCGTGGGCGGCGCGACCGTCGGCACGCCCGCTTGGCTGGCGCCCGGCATCGCCTGCGACATCCCTTTCGACGGGCCGGAGGCGGGGCTCGGCATGACCGGGATCGACGCCGTGATCGTGTCCGCCGCCAATCGCCGCAAGAAGCTGCTCGTCGCCGACATGGAATCGACCATCATCGAGAACGAGATGCTGGACGAGCTGGCCGACTTCCTCGGCCTCAAGAACAGGATCGCCGCCATCACGGCCCGCGCCATGAACGGCGAGATCGACTTCGCCGCCGCCCTCAACGAACGGGTCGGTCTGCTGCAGGGTCTGCCGGTCGCCAAGCTCGATGAGGCGGCCAAGCGCATCCGCTTCACGCCGGGCGCCGCGACCCTGGTCGCCACGATGAAAGAGCATGGCGCCTATTGCGCGCTCGTGTCGGGCGGCTTCACCTACTTCACCGCGCTCGTGCGCAACGCGTTGGGCTTCGACTATGACGGCGCCAATATCCTGCGCCATGACGGCAACACGCTCGCCGGCACGGTCGAGCCGCCGATCCTGGGCAAGGAAGCCAAGCTCGCCGCCCTGAACGAGCTCTGCTTCCAGCGCGGCCTTCCGCTGGAGGATGCGCTCGCCGTCGGCGACGGCGCCAACGACCTGCCGATGTTGAAGGCGGCGGGCCTCGGTGTCGCCTTCCATGCCAAGCCCATGGTGGCCGCGGAAGTGAACGCCCGCATTCGCCACGGCGACCTCACCGCGCTGCTCTACCTGCAGGGCTATCGCCAGAACGACTTTGTTCAAAGGGAAAACCCATGACCGACGCCGTCCAGATCGTGCTCGCCAAGCGCCCGGTGGGCGATGTCACCGAGGATTGCTTCCGCCGCGAGCAGGTGAGCCTGCCGGCGCTCGACGACGGCCAGGTGCTGATCCGCCAGCGCTTCCTGTCCCTCGATCCCTACATGCGGCCGCGCATGACGGAGCTGCGCTCCTACACGCCGCCCTTCACGATCGACAAGCCGCTGACCGGCGGCGCGATCGGCGAGGTGGTCGAATCCCGGAACGCGCGCTTCGCCAAGGGCGACACGGTGCGGGGCCTCATGAACTGGGCCACGCACACGGTCCACGACGGCAAGGGCCTGAGCAAGATCGACCCCACGATCGCGCCTCTGTCGGCGCATCTCGGCGTGCTGGGCATGCCCTCCTTCACCGCCTGGTACGGCATCACGCGCATCTGCAAGCCCAAGGCGGGCGAAACGGCGTTCGTGTCGGCCGCGACCGGCGCCGTCGGCCAGGTGGCGGGCCAGCTCGCCAAGCTCGCGGGCGCCCGGGTCGTGGGCTGCGCGGGCGATGAGGAGAAATGCCGCTGGGCCGTGCGCGAGGCGGGCTACGATGCCTGCTTCAACCATCGCACCGAACGCGACTATGGCGCCGTGCTCGACAAGCTCTGCCCACAGGGCATCGATTCGAACTTCGAGAATGTCGGTGGCAAGATCTTCCATGCCGTGTTCGAGCGGCTGAACAATTTCGGCCGCGTCGCCTTCTGCGGCGCCATCTCGGAGTACCAGGACGCAACGCCCCTGGCCGGTCCCCCGAAGATGTTCACCATCGTGCAGCGCCGGCTGACGCTGCAGGGCTTCATCGTCTCCGATCATGCCGCCCTGATGCCCGAGTTCGTGGCCGAGGTCGGCGGCCTGCTGAAGTCGGGCAAGCTCAAGAGCCGCGAGACCATCGTCGACGGCCTCGACCGCGCCCCGCAGGCCTTCATGGGCCTGCTCAAGGGCGAGAATTTCGGGAAGCTGGTGGTGAAGATTTCTTAGGACCGCGGGCCTCCAGGCCCGCTCATGAGGCCGAGCGGGCCCGGAGGCCCGCGGTCCCCGAAGACTACTTCGTCAGCCGCAGCGCCGCGAACCTCGGATCGCCCTGGCGCTCCACGAACAGCAGGACCGAGCGCTTCTTCTGCGCCTGCAGCTTGCTTACGATCTCCGAGACTTCCTGCGGCGTGGTCACCGGCTTCTGGTCGACCTCGAGGATGACGTCGCCCGCCTGGAGCTGCTTCTCGGCCGCCGGGCTGTCGGGCGCGACCTTGGTCACGACCACGCCCTTCACGTTGTCGGAGAGGCCGTACTTCTCGCGCAGCTGGTCGCTCACCTTCTGGAGCGTGAGGCCGAGCTGCTCGACGGTCGACGTCAGCGCATGGTCTGGCTCGGGCTGCTTCTTGGGCGCCGCATTGCCGCTCGCCGAGGCGTTCTGCTTCTCGGGCTCTTCCTGCTCGCCGATGCGGATCTTGAGCGTCTGCTCCTTGCCGCCGCGCCAGACCACGATATCAACCGTGCCGCCGACCTTGGCGTTGGCGACCAGGCGGGGGAAGCGGCGGATGTCGGGCACGTCCTGGCCCGCGAAAGCGAGGATGATGTCGTTGCGCTTGATGCCGGCCTTGGCCGCCGGTCCATCGGCCACGACATTGGCCACCAGCACGCCGCGCGCGCGATCGAGACCGAAGCTGTCGGCGATGTCGTCGGTCACGCTCTGATAGGAGACGCCGATCCAGCCGCGCTTCAGCTTGCCGAACTCGCGCAGCTGCTCGGTCACCTGCTTCACAAAGTTGGACGGGATCGAGAAGGCGAGACCCGCATTGGTGCCGGAGGGCGAGTAGATCGCCGTGTTGACGCCGATCACCTCGCCGTCGGTATTGAACAGCGGACCGCCGGAGTTGCCCTTGTTGATGGCGGCGTCGGTCTGCAGATAGTCGTCGAGCGATTCGTTGCTGAGCGACCGGCCGCGGGCCGAGATGATGCCGGCCGTGACCGAGTGACCGAGGCCGAACGGATTGCCGATCGCCACCACCCAGTCGCCGACGCGCACCTTGTCGGAATTGCCGAACTTCACGGCCGGCAGCGGCTTCTTGCCCGGCGGCTCGACCTTGAGCACCGCGAGGTCGGCCCGGCTGTCGGAGCCGATCAGCTTGGCCTTGAGCTGGGTGTCGTCGCGCAGGATGACGGTGATGTCCTCGGCGCCCTGGATCACGTGGTTGTTGGTGACGATGTAGCCCTCGGGGTCGACGATGAAGCCCGAGCCGAGCGACGTGCCGCGGCGCTGCTGCTGCTCGCCGTTCTTGTGGTCGAAGAATTCCTTGAACAGCTCCTCGAAGGGCGAGCCGGGCGGCAGCTGGGGCAGGTCGCGCAAACGGGCGCCCTGCTGGGGCATGTTCTGGGTGGTGGTGATGTTGACCACGGTCGGCATCAGCACCTCGACCAGGTCGGCGAAGCTCGCCGGCGCCTCACGGGCCGCAGCGGGCTCGACGAGCAGCGGCTGGGCCAGCACGATGCCAAAGGCGGCCACAGCGGACACCGCTGCAGCCCTCGAAAACACTTTAAAACCCGAGAGAATCACGTCCGACCTCCAACGGCGCTCAAGGCCTGAAAAGTCGGGTCGGCCGGCGCCGTGCGTTCGAGTCCCTGTCTACATGCCGGGCGATTGTGGCGCAAATGAAGAGCCCGCTTTATTGCCGCTTGTTACACGCTTGTGAGGGGACAGACGAAAAGAAACCGGCGGCGTGGCAGGACTGCCACAGCCGCCGGTTCCATCCGAAAACCCTCGCGCGGGCCGGCCTATTTCTTGGCCGCGGCGGGCGACTGCTCGAAATAGCGGAAGAAGTCGCTGTCGGGGCTCAGCACCATGGTGCCGCCGGAGCTGAAGGCCTGCCTGTAAGCCTCCATGCGCCGCCAGAATCCATAGAAATCCTTGTCCTTGCTGAAGGCGTCGGCATAGATCTTGGCGGCCTCGCCATCGGCCTCGGCCATGGTGACCTGCGCCTTGTAGCCCGCCTCCGCCTTGATGACGGCGACCTCGCGGTCGGCCGTGGCGGTGATGCGCTGCTTCTCCTCGTCGCCCTGGGCGCGGAGCTGGGCGGCCTCCCGCTGGCGGTCCGTCTTCATCCGGTTGTAGACCGAATCGGAGTTGGCCTGCGGCAGATCGGCCCGCTTGATGCGGACATCGACCACCTGGACGCCCAGGTCCTTGGTCTTGGCATTCACCCGCTTGGTGATGTCGTCCATCAGGCTGGCACGCTGCTCGGTCAGCACCGCATGCAGCGGCACCGCGGACAGCACGCCCCGGATCTCGGAGTTGATCAGCGAGTCGAGCAGGCCGCGCAGGCCCGCCTGCTCGCCGCTCGGCACGCGCTCGACGAAAAGGCGCGGGTCGACGATGCGGTAGCGGGCGTAAGCGTCGACCACCAGACGCTTCTGGTCGCCGGCGATGATCTCGAACTCGGCGGCTTCGTAGTCGAGCAGCCGGCGATCGATGCGCACGACATCCTGCACGAACGGCCACTTGGCGTAGAGGCCCGGCTCGGTCTTGGGCTGGCCGACCAGGGCGCCGAACTGACGGACCAGGACCTGCTTGGTCGGATCGACGGTATAGAACGTCTGCGTCAATAGCAGGATGGCGACCGCCAGGCCGATCAGCAGCGCAATGGCACGATTGCTCATCGCTGGCCTCCCTGCGCGGGGACTGCGACATGCGGCGCGGTGGACTGTGCGCCTCCGGGCCGGAGTTCGGGCAGCGGCAGATAGGGCACCACGCCCGGCCCCGTGCTGCCGTTCTTGTCGACCATCACCTTGGTCACATTGCGCAGCACGTCCTCGATCGTCTCGATGTAGATACGCTCGGCCGTGATGTCCTTGGCCTTGGCGTATTGCTCGTAGACCTGCTCGAAGCGCTGCACGTCACCCTTGGCGCGGTTGACCGTCTGCGACTTGTAGCCCTCGGCGCGCTGGACGATGGCGGCCGCCTCGCCCTGGGCGCGCGGCAGGACCTGGTTGCGATAGGTGTTGGCCTCGTTGATGCTCTTCTCCTTGTCCGCGCGCGCGGTCTGCACGTCGCGGAAGGCATCGATCACGTTCTCCGGCGGGTCGACCCTTTGCAGCTGGATCTGCGTGACGCGCACGCCGGCGTCGTACTCGTCGAGAATCTTCTGCAGCAGGTCCTTGGTGTCCTGCTCGACCTTGGACCGGCCGTCGCCCAGCGCGTATTGCAGGGTGGACTGGCCGATGACCTCGCGCATCGCCGATTCGGCCGCGGCGCGCACGTTCTCGTCGGGGTTACGCACGGCGAAGGCGTACTGGAAGACGTCCTTGACCTGCCACAGCACCGTGAACTCGATGTCGACGATGTTCTCGTCGCCGGTCAGCATCAGGTAGTCGGTCGAGGTCGGCCGCGGGCCTCTGTTGAAGCCGCTGCGATCGGTCCCGCCACGCGAGCCGATCGCGGTGCGCCGCTGGTCCTGCACGTTGACCAGCTCGACATGGCCGATCGGGCTCGGCAGGTTGTAATGCAGGCCCGACGGAACGGGACCGCCATAGGGCTTGCCGAAGATGAGCTGGATGGCCTGCTGGTTGGGCTGAACGCGGAACAGGCCCGTCGCCAGCCAGCCCAGCACGATGATCAGCGCGATCAGCAGGATGCCCTTGAACGAGCCGAAGCCGCCCGGGATGAGATTGCGCAGGCGCTCCTGGCCGCGGCGGATCACGTCATCCATGTCGGGCGGCCGCCGCCCGAACGGGCCGTTGCCGCCTCCCCGATTGCCGCCGCCACCGCCGCCCCACGGGCCGCCATTGTTGTTGCCGCCGCCGCCCCAGGGGCCACCGCCGCCGCTATTGTTGTTCCACGCCATCCATCACCTCGAGAAGCCCAAAGTCCCGCCGGACCTGGGACTTTGCTTTCAGGCCGCGCAGCATATATGTGACGGCACCAACACCTTCAATCAAGCGGCCCAATCAATGGGCTGGCGGGAGCCGCGGATGGCGGAAATCAGCGAATCGGCCGTACGCCAGGTTCTCGAAACGGTCATTGACCCTGCAACAGGCAAGAACGTTGTGGCACTCGGCATGGTGAGCGGTATCGCCACGCGCGCCGGTCACGTGGCCGTGACCCTGGAGGTCGATCCCGCCCGCGGCAACGCTCTCGAGCCCCTGCGGCAGGCCTGCGAGCAGGCCGTCCGCGCCATGCCGGGCGTGCTGTCGGCCAGCGCCGTCCTGACGGCCGAACGCGCGGCGCCCAAGCCCGCCGCCCAGGCTGCGGGGCGTCCGGCCGGCCATGCGCATGGCCACGGCCAGGCCGCTCCCGGCGGCGGCCGCATCGACGTGCCGGGCGTGAAGCACATCATCGCGGTCGCCTCGGGCAAGGGCGGCGTCGGCAAATCGACCACGGCGGTGAACCTGGCGCTCGGCCTCGCCGCCAACGGCGTCGCCACGGGCCTGCTCGATGCAGATATCTACGGCCCCTCCATGCCACGCATGCTGGCGGTGAAGGAAAAGCCCGAATCGACCGACGGCAAGCAGCTGAAGCCGATCGAGAAGTACGGCCTGCGCACCATGTCGATCGGCTACATCGTGAACGAGGACACGCCGATGATCTGGCGCGGCCCCATGGTGTCGAGCGCGCTGGAGCAGATGCTGCGCGACGTGAAATGGGGCGAGCTCGACGTGCTGGTGGTCGACATGCCGCCCGGCACCGGCGACGCGCAGCTCACGCTGGCCCAGCGCGTGGCGCTGTCGGGCGCGGTGATCGTGTCGACACCGCAGGACATCGCTCTGGTCGACGCGCGCAAGGGCCTCAGCATGTTCCGCAAGGTCGCCGTTCCCGTGCTCGGCATCGTCGAGAACATGAGCTACTTCCTCTGCCCCCATTGCGGCGAGCGCTCGGAGATCTTCGGTCATGGCGGCGCGCATCAGGAGGCCGACAAGCTCGGCGTGCCCTTCCTGGGCGAGATCCCGCTGCATCTCGACATCCGCACGACGTCCGATGAAGGCCATCCCATCGTGGTGGCCAAGCCCGACAGCGCGCACGCCCAGGCCTACAAGAACATCGCGGGCCGCGTGTGGAAGCAGCTCACCCAGAACCAGCGCGGACCGCGGGCGGCGCCGAAGATCGTCGTTCGATAGGGACCTTCCGGACGGCGAGCCTCTGGCTCGCCTCATGAGCGAGCGGGACGCTCGCGGTCCAGAAGACTAAGGCCGTTTCCTCTTCCGTGTCTTCTTCTTGATCGGCTTGCCGATCATGCCGTGCACGCCGATCATCGAGCCGGCGACCAGCTCGAGCGCCAGGAAGCGGCGCTCCTCGACCCAGCCGGGCAGTTGCAGGTGCAGCGCCAGGTCGCGGCGGAAGCCGAACTGGTTGTAATACTCTGGATCGCCCACCAGGATGATGCGGCTGTGGCCCTGCATGCGCGACTGGGCCATCGAATGCCACATCAACGCCTTGCCGTAACCCAGGCCCCGGAGCTCGGGCGAGATCGAGAGCGGGCCCAGCATGATGGCGGGCCACTCCTCGTTGATCAGGATCGGCCAGTTGCGGATCGAGGCGACCAGCCGGTTCTTCTGGTCGAGGCAGACGAAGCAGAGATCCTTCATGCGCGGCACGTCCTCGCGCAGGCGATAGACGGTCTTGTGGAAGCGGTCGGGCCCAAAGGCCGCCGCCGTCATCTCCTCGATCGCCTCGTCGTCGCGCGGCCGCTCCTTCAGGAGCCGCAGGGTGCCGGGATTTCTCTGCATGGTTTCCCTGTATGACAGCGCGCGCGGCCGGGCTCAATCCGCTACGATTGCCCGATGCTCGCCGACGAAATCAATGCCGCCCTCGCCGCCAAGGCCGATGCCCTGTTGCGCCGCTCGGCGGAGGACATGGCGGCCCTCCTGCATCCTGACTTCGTCTATGTGAATTCGAGCGGCCGCAAGCTCGACAAGGCGGGCTACGTCGACAATGGCTGCACGTCCGGCCGCATCAGGTTCGTGAGCCAGAAGGTGAGCGAGCTCGACGTCCGCCTGTTCGGCGACATGGCGGTCGCGACCATGGTGCTCGACGATCACTACTTCGTCCAAGGCCACGAGATCAAAGCGATCTACAAGTCGCTCTGCGTCTTCGCCAGGACGGACGGCAAATGGCTCTGGTGTGCCGGCCAGACGATGTCGCCCGCCTAACCCGGCAGGCCCAGCGAGGCCATCAGCTCGCGCCATTCGCGCGGATTGAGGCCGCTCGACTTCTGGTCGACCTTCTCGCCCGCGATCATGCGCTTCACGGCGGCCAGCCCGGTCTTGGAGAGATGCGCGCCGCCCATGCGGTATTCCATGAAGGCGTCGTGGCAGATCGGCGTCCAGCGCTTCAGCGTGTCGATCATCACATCGGCATAGACGCGGATCTCGTACTGGGCGTGCGCGTCGGCGCGCAACGAGAGGAAATGCATCAGATTGTGCAGGTTCGTCTTCCAGTACCACTGCGTATAGAAGGCGAGCGACAGGTTCATGCGGGCAAGCTCGCGGGCGAGGCCGGAACGCTCGGGATCGAGCGGCTCACCCGCCTCACCCTCGTTCAGCATCTCCAGATAGTGCTCGTAGACCAGCTCGGCGTCCTTCTTGAGCAGCGAGAAGACGCGCTCGGCCTCCTTGCCGGTGATGGTCTCGGCACGGCCCTGGCGGTTGTTCTTGCTCTGGGCGGCGAGCTGCTCGGGCTGCGGCAGGTAGAATTCGTTGTCGAGGATCGAGTAGCGCGCGGAATACTCGTTCACGTTGGCGGTGCGATGGCGGATCCACTGGCGGGCCACGAAGATCGGCAGCTTCACGTGGTACTTGATCTCGCACATCTCGAACGGCGTCGAGTGCCGGTGGCGCATCAGGTAGTCGATCAGCCCGGCGTCGTCCTGCACGCGGCGGGTGCCCCGTCCGTACGACACCCGCGCCGCCTGCACGATGGCGCCGTCGTCGCCCATGTAGTCGATGACGCGCACGAAGCCGTGGTCGAGGACGGGGATCGCTTCGTAGAGGATGTCTTCGAGCGCCGGCACGGTGGCGCGCCGGGTCGGGCGGCTTTCGGC
>DATJWN010000302.1:0-2293 GCA_035501235.1 Reyranella sp. | reverse complement strand
GTCGGCGACCTTCTCCGCCGTCAGGCCCATGCCGTAGGCGATGCCGATGTTCTCGTCCTTGTCGAACACGTGCGGGTTGAACGACGGCTTGTTGCCGCTCATGGGCACCATGCTCATGCTCTCGGCGCCGCCGGCGATCATCACGTCGGCCTCGCCGACGCGGATGCGATCCGCCGCCATCTGCACCGCCGACAGGCCGGACGCGCAGAAGCGGTTGACCGTGATGCCGCCCACGGAATTGGGCAGGCCGGCCAGCAGCACGCTGGTGCGCGCGAAGTTCAGGCCCTGCTCGCCCTCGGGCATCGCGCAGCCGATGATCGCGTCCTCGATGGACTTCGGGTCGAGGCTGGGCACCTGCTTGAGCGCGCCCTGCAGCGCCGCGACCAGCAGGTCGTCGGAACGCGTGTTCTTGAAGTAGCCGCGATGCGACTTGCCGATCGGCGTGCGCGTGGCCGCGACGATGTAGGCGTCGGAAATTTGCTTGCTCATGTTCGTCTGTCCAATCAGTTCCGAACCGGCTTGCCCGTTTGGAGCATGCCCATGATTCGTTCTTGCGTCTTCGGGTTCTCGAGCAGGCCGCAGAAGTGCTTGCGCTCGAGCGCCATCAGGTATTCCTCGGTCACCAGCGTGCCGGCATCGACCTCGCCGCCGCAGCAGACGTCGGCGATCAGGCTGCCGATGTGGAAGTCGTGCTGGCTGATGAAGCCGCCGTCGCGCATCGCGACCAGCGAGGCCTTGATCGTGGCGATGCCCGAACGGCCGGCCACCGGGATCAGGCGCTTGACCGGCGGGCGATACCCCGTCTCGTACATCGCCTTGGCCTGCGCCGAGGCGACATACAGCAGCTCGTCCTTGTGCGGGACGACGATGTCGGAGTCCAGCAGGTAGCCGATCTTGCGCGACTCGAGCGCGCTGGTGCCCACCGTGGCCGAGGCCGCGGCGACCACGCCGTCCTTCAGGAAGGCCAGCAGGTCGGTGCCCGGAGCCTTCGCGGCAGCTTCGGCCGCGCGACGCGCGATGTACGTGAGGCCGCCGCCGCCCGGGATCAGGCCGACGCCCACTTCCACCAGGCCCATGTAGCTTTCCATCGCGGCGACACGCGCCGACGAGTAGACCGCCAGCTCGCAGCCGCCGCCCAGCGCGATGCCGCGGATCGCCGAGACGACCGGCACGGTCGAATAGCGCAGGCGCAGCATCATGTCCTGCAGCTTCTTTTCTTCCGGCGCGATGCCCTTGGCGCCCATCTTCATGAACACGGGCATCAGCGCCTCGAGGTTGGCGCCGGCCGAGAACATCTCGTCGGGCGACCAGATCACCAGGCCCTTGTACTTCGCCTCGGCGATCTCGACCGCCTTGAGCAGGCCCTCGGTGACCGTCGGCGAGATCAGGTGCAGCTTGGCGGTGATGCTGGCGATCAGCACTTCGCCGTCCAGCGTCCACACGCGCACTTCGTCGTTCCTGAATTCCTCGGTGCCCGACTTCAGCGCGCTCGCGCCGCCGGCGCCCAGCACGGTCTCGGGGAAGGGCTGGCGCTTGTAGACGTCCAGCGTCGACACCGGCAGGTACTTCGATTGCGCGGCGCTCCACGAACCTTCCGGCGTGTGCACGCCCTCGCGGCCGTCGAACACCCACGCGGGCAGCGGCTCCTTGGCGAGCGCCTTGCCGGCCTCGATGTCTTCCTTGATCCACTCGGCGACCTGCTTCCAGCCGGCGTCCTGCCACAGCTCGAACGGGCCCTGCTTGGAGCCGAAGCCCCAGCGCATCGCGAAGTCGATCTCGCGCGCCGAGTCGGCGATGTCCTTCAGGTGCACGGCGGCGTAGTGGAACGAGTCGCGCAGGATGGCCCACAGGAACTGCGCCTGCGGGTTGGTCGACTCGCGCAGCAGCTTCAGGCGCTCGGCCGCGGGCTTCTTCAGGATGCGGTCGACGATCGCGTCGGCCTTGGCGCCGCCCGGGACGTATTCGCCCTTGGACGGGTCCAGGCGCAGGATGTCCTTGCCGACCTTCTTGTAGAAGCCGGCGCCGGTCTTCTGGCCCAGCGCGCCCTTCTCGATCAGGGCGGCCAGCACCTGGGGCGTGGCGTAGGTGCCGTAGAACGGGTCGTCCTTCAGGTTGTCCTGCATCGTCTTGACGACGTGGGCCATGGTGTCCAGGCCCACCACGTCGGCGGTGCGAAACGTGCCGGAGCTGGCGCGGCCGAGCTTCTTGCCGGTGAGGTCGTCGACCACGTCGTAGGTCAGGCCGAAGCGCTCGGCCTCCTTGAACGCGGCCATCACCACGCCGCCCACGCCGA
>DATJWN010000301.1:0-25247 GCA_035501235.1 Reyranella sp. | reverse complement strand
AGCCTCGGCCTCGAGATCATGGCCGAGCTGGCGCTGAAGTACCGCGTGCCGGCCATTTCGTTCCGCCGCGAATTCGCCGAGGCCGGCGGCCTTTTCTCCTATGGCGCCGATCCCGCCGCCATCCAGCACCTGCTGGCGGCCACGGTCGACCGGGTCCTGAAGGGCGCCTCGCCCGCCAGCCTGCCGGTCCAGCAGGCCTCCAAGATCGAGCTGGTGGTCAACCAGAAGACGGCGCAGGCGCTGGGGATTATGCTGCCCGCCATGTTTCTCGCCCAGGCGGACCAGGTGATCGAGTGAGTGCCGTAGCGTGAAGCGGGGCCTCTTCCTCAAATACGTGATCCTGTTCATCGCGCTGGTGACCGGCGTGCTGGTGCTGAACGCCGCGCTCGATCTCTGGTTCGTCTACCAGGACAACCGCCGCGCCGCGATCGACGTGCAGCGCGAGAAGGCCGAATCCGCCGCGCAGAAGATCGAGTCGTTCG
Source organism: Reyranella sp. (assembly GCA_035501235.1). Lineage (GTDB taxonomy): Bacteria > Pseudomonadota > Alphaproteobacteria > Reyranellales > Reyranellaceae > Reyranella. Next base: position 24,765 of record DATJWN010000301.1, on the reverse strand, counting down.
TGCGCGAGATCGAGCGGCAGATCGGCTGGGTCGCCTATCCGCAATTCGACACCCTGCCGGCCGAGCAGCGCCGTTTCGACTATGTGCGCCTGTTGCGCCAGGTGCCGGCGATCACCGAGCTCTCCCAGCTCGACCGCGAGGGCCGCGAGCAGCTCAAGGTCTCCCGCCTCAGCATGGACGTGGTCGGCTCGAACCTCGACCGTTCCGCAGAAGCGGCCTTCAAGGAGGCCAAGGCCAACAAGGTCTATTTCGGCCCGGTCTATTTCCGCAAGGAGAGCGAGCCCTACCTCACCATGGCGGTGGCGCATGGCGGACGCGGCGGCGTCACCGTGGCCGAGGTCAACCTCAAGCTTGCCTGGGACGTGGTCTCGCAGATCAAGGTCGGCAAGGACGGCTACGCCTACGTGGTCGACCAGCTCGGCCGCCTCGTCGCCCATCCCGACATCTCGCTGGTGCTGCGCGGCACCGACATGAGCAAGCTCGCCCAAGTGGCGGCGGCGCTGCAGCCGCAGGGTGGCGACGAGGCGCCGGTCGACGCGATGAACCGCCTCGGCGTCAAGGTCCTCTCCGCCCACGCCTTCATCCCGGCGCTGAACTGGCTGGTCTTCGTCGAGCTGCCGATCGCCGAGGCGCAGCAGCCGGTGATCGACTCCGCCCTGCGCGATCTCGCCCTGCTGGTGGTGGGCCTCTTGATCGCCGCCATCATCGCGGCCCTGCTCGCACGCCGCCTGGTGGTGCCGATCCGCGCCCTGCAGGAAGGCGCCCAACGCATCGGCGGCGGCGAGCTCAGCCATCGCATCGCCATCAAGACCGGCGACGAGCTGGAAGCGCTCGCCGACCAGTTCAATCGTTCCACGGAAGCGCTGCAGGAGTCCTACGCCACGCTCGAGCAGAGGGTCGAGGACCGCACCGCCGAGCTGCGCGAGACGCTGGAGCAGCAAACGGCGACCGCCGAGGTGCTGCAGGTCATCTCCGAATCGCCGACCGACGTTCAGCCGGTCCTCAAAGCCGTGGTGGCCGCCGCTCGACGGCTGTGCGGTGCCGAGGATGCCGCGATCATCCTGCAACAGGGCGACCATGTCGCCTTCGCCGCCCACGATGGTCCGCTGGGCGGCGAGATCGGGCAGCTGGTCGAGCGCGACCGCACCAGCGTCATGGGACGGTCCATCACCGACGGCAAGACCGTTCACTTGCCGGACGTCGCGGCCGCCGATCCGGTCGAGTTCGCGCGTGCGCGCCAACTCGCCGAGCAGATGGGCTTCAACGCGTCGGTCGCGGCGCCGATGCTGCGCGAGGGCGTCGCCATCGGCTGCGTCCTGCTGCGCAAGCGGGCCATGGGGCCCTATACGTCGCGCCAGATCGAGCTGCTGGAGACCTTCGCCGCCCAGGCGGTGATCGCCATCGAGAACGTCCGCCTCTTCACGGAATTGCGCGAGACGCTGGAGCAGCAGACAGCGACCGCGGACATCCTGCAGGTCATCTCGAGCTCGCCGACCGACGTGCAGCCGGTGCTGGACGCCGTGGTCAAGGCCGCGGTGCGCTTCTGTGGCGCGATCGACGCCGTCATCGTGATGCGCCAGGGCGAACAATGGTCGGGCGTCGCCCATGAAGGCCCATTGCACGCGCCGATCGGCGGGGCGTTTCCCCTGAACCGGGAGACGGCGCCCGGACGCGCGATGATCGACTGCCAGACCGTGCATTATCCAGACATCAGCGCGCTCGATCCGGTCGAACATGCCTCGGAGCACAGGAACGCCAAGCTCATGGACTTCAACGCCGTGCTCTGCGCGCCCCTCTTGCGCGACGACACGGCAATCGGCGCGATCGCGCTGCGCCGGCGCGACACCGGCGCCTTCATGCCACGCCAGATCGGGCTCCTCGAATCCTTCGCCGCACAGGCGGTCATCGCCATACAGAACGTGCGTCTCTTCACCGAGCTCAGTGAATCGCTCGAGCAGCAGACGGCGACCGCCGACATCCTGCAGGTGATCTCGGAATCGCCGACCGACGTGGCTCCGGTACTGAATGCCGTGGTCAGCGCCGCGCTGCGCTTCAGCGGCGCCGAGGATGCCGTCATCGTCCTGCGCGAAGGAGACGAGACGGTGGTGGCCGCACACGAGGGCACGCTTTCCACGCCGATGGGACTGCGGCGGCCTGTGGAAGGCGGCAACATCACCGGTCGCGTGATCTTCAGCGGCGAGACCCTGCACATTCCCGATATCGACCAGGTCGACCGTGCCGAGTTCGCCGGTTCGATCGCGCTGTCCCGGGAACACGGCTGGAATGCCGCCTTCGCCGTGCCCATGCTGCGCGAGGGCGTGGCCGTGGGCGCCATCATGTTGCGCAAGATCGCCCGGGGGCCCTTTTCGCCGCGCCATATCGAGATGGCCGAGACCTTCGCCGCCCAGGCCGTCATCGCCATCGAGAACGTGCGCCTGTTCACCGAGATCCAGGAGAAGAGCCGTCAGCTCGAGGTCGCGAGCCAGCACAAGTCGCAGTTCCTCGCCAACATGAGCCACGAGCTGCGCACGCCGCTCAACGCCATCATCGGCTACACCGAGATGATGTCGGACGGCCTCTATGGCGACGTGCCGGACAAGGCGCAGGGCGTGCTCGAGAGGGTGCAGAGCAACGGCCGCCACCTGCTCGGCCTGATCAACGACGTCCTCGACCTCTCCAAGATCGAGGCGGGCCAGCTCGTGCTCGCGATCGAGGACTACAGCGTCGGCGACATGGTGAACACGGTCATGGCCGCCACCGAATCGCTTGCCCGCACCAAGAAGCTGGCGCTCACCGCCAATATCGCGTCCGGCCTGCCGACGGGTCATGGCGATGCGCGGCGGCTCTCCCAGGTGCTGCTCAACCTCGTGGGCAACGCCATCAAGTTCACCGACCAGGGCGGGGTCGAGATCAAGGCCGTCACTGCGGGCGAACGCTTCGAGGTGTCGGTGATCGATTCCGGTCCGGGCATCGCGCCCGCCGACCAGGCCAAGATCTTCGAGGAGTTCCAGCAGGTCGACAACACCAGCACACGCAAGAAGGGCGGCACGGGATTGGGCCTCTCGATCTCGCGCAAGATCGTCGAGCTGCATGGCGGTGCCATCACCGTGCAATCCGAGGTCGGCAAAGGATCGACCTTCACCGTCTCGATCCCCGTCTCCGCCGTTCCGATCAAAGAGGCCGCACAATGAGCAAGAAGATTCTCGTGATCGAGGATACCGAGGACAATCGCCAGATCCTGCGCGATCTGCTCGGCATGGCGGGCTACGACATGATCGAGGCGCATGACGGCGCCGAGGGCGTGGCGCAGGCCGCGGAGCACAAGCCCGACCTGATCCTGATGGACATCCAGATGCCGGTGATGGACGGCTACGAGGCGACGCGGCGCATCAAGGCCAATCCCGACCTGAAGGCGATCCCGGTGATCGCCGTCACGTCGTATGCGCTGTCGGGCGACGAGGACAAGGCGCGGGCGGCGGGCTGCGACGGCTACATCGCCAAGCCCTACAGCCCGCGCCAGATGCTGGCCAAGGTGCGCGAGATATTGGGCTGAGAACGGGGCTAGAGCACGATGCGCGATCCGGCTCGAATCCTCGTCGTCGACGACGTGCCCGACAATGTCGAGATCCTGCGCATGCGGCTCTCAAGCCTGGGCTACGAAGTGGCGGTGGCCGAGGACGGCGAGCAAGCGCTGGCCGCCGTGGCCGCCGATCCGCCCGACCTCGTGCTGCTCGACATCATGATGCCCAAGATCGACGGGCTCGAGGTCGTGCGGCGCATGAAGGCCGACAAGAGCCTGCCGTTCATCCCGGTGATCCTGGTCACGGCCAAGGCGGGACCGAAGGACGTGATCGCGGGCCTCGAGGCGGGCGGCGACGACTACCTCACCAAGCCGATCGACCACGGCGCGCTGATCGCGCGCGTGCGCGCCATGCTGCGCATCAAGGCGCTGCACGACGAGGTGCAGGCGCTGAACCACGGGCTCGAGGCCAAGGTGCAGGCGCAGGTGGGCGAGCTGGAGCGCGTCGGCCGGCTGCGCCGCTTCCTCGCCCCGCAGCTTGCCCAGGCGATCATCGCGGCAGGCGACGAGAAGGTGCTCGACAACCATCGCCGCGAGGTCGTGGCGCTGTTCTGCGACCTGCGCGGCTTCACCTCCTTCGCCGAGACCGCCGAGCCCGAGGACATCATGCAGGTCCTGGCCGAATATCACGGCGCGGTCGGCCCGCTGATCCGCAAGTACGAAGGCACGCTCGACCGCTTCACCGGCGACGGCATGATGATCTTCTTCAACGATCCCTTGCCCTGTCCCGACGCGCCGCAGCGCGCCGTGCGGCTCGCCGTCGAGATGCGCGACGCCGTCGCCCAGCTTGCGCCGGCCTGGGCCAAGCAGGGCCACCAGCTCGGCTTCGGCATCGGCATGGCGCAGGGCTACGCCACGCTCGGGCGCATCGGCTTCGAGGACCGTTTCGACTACACCGCGATCGGCGCCGTCATCAATCTCGCCGCCCGGCTCTGCGCCGATGCCGCCAACGGCGAGATCCTGGCGAGCGGGCGTCTCGCCGCCGCGGTCGAGGAGATGGCCGAGCTGGCCGATGGCGGCGAGCGGACCTTGCGCGGCATGTCGCGCGCCGTCGCCGTGCACAACGTTGCCGGCCTCAAGGCCTGACCGAAGCCGCGGCCGTTTCGACCGTTTACGCCGTTTTTTAACGGTGTTTCCAGGTGCCGGCACGCAAAAAACCCCGTCGCAGCTGCCTTTCATCGCGGTGACGCCCGACGATAAACGGTCGAAAACGGTGCTTAAACGGCGCCTAAAGCGCGATGACTTTACCTTTGCGCGTCGGCCTGGCGCCCGCAGCGAAGCGGTGCCCGTGCCGGGCCGACGCGTGAGTCGACGGAAAGTCATCACGCTCTAAACGGTTCGTAAACGGTCTCCTCGACGCCGACCGTCGACAGGCACATGAGCGAACTCCCGGCACGCAACTCGAACGGCGGGAGTCTACGCCGGCAGGCCCTCGGCCGCCGATTATGATCAATGGACGCGGCGGAGGTTCGCCTCGCCCTTCATACAGGAAGGAAAGATGCCTGAAGAGGCGGAGCGTCACGGCGTGATCAGGCGGCGTTTCAACTCGGCGGCGATCAGCTCGTTGGTGTAGGCCTTGGGATGGCCGTCCTGCACGAACAGCAGCTTGTTGACGTCCTGGCCATAGGTGAGCTTGTCGACCGAGATCAGCGGGATGCCATGCTGGCGCAAGCCCGCCAGGATCGCGACCAGCTTGGGCTGGGCCACTTCCGAATTGTCGTGCCCCGGTGCCGAGGTCTCGTCGGGCCAGGAGTAGACCACGACCAAGGGCGCGTCGAACTTTTCCCTGGCGAGCGATTGCAGGCGCTGCATCAGCGCGGTGAAGAGCTCGCCCTCGGCATCCTCGCGCTGGCGCGCGCCGATGGCATGCACGAAGGCGAGGTTCTGGCCCGCGATGTGGCGCAGTCCCGCGAGCGGGCTCAGCCACCGATGGCGATCGAAGGAGCCGGTATAGACCGGCTTGCCGTCCTCCACGATGTAGCGCGGCGAGGAGCCGAGCCATGGACCGTCGCCGAACACGCGCCAGAGATGGCCGGGGATGATCCAGGTGATCACCGCCTTGACCGGCTGGCCGACGAGCGAGTCGAGCCGGCCGATCTCGATCGCCCGCACGAGCTGGTTGGGGGCGTAGCCCAGCGCCGAGAGATTGACCGTCCGTACCTTGAAGTCGTTCAGGCGCGCGAACTGCGCGGCCAGCGTCTGGTCGTCGGGCAGGCCCTGGCCGAAGACGAAGGAGTCGCCCATGAAGAGATAGGTGTCGGCGCCCGCGGGTGCGGGCGGCGTGACGCGCGTGGCGTCCTTGTTCATGTGATAGGTGACGTCGAAGATCGTCTGGTCGCCCCAGGTCTCGCGCGCCCTGACCGCCGAATCGGGCCTCATGCGATAGCCGAGCTCGGCATCGTCGACCATCCAGTAGGGCTCGTAGGTGGTCGAGAGACCGACTCCGTGCGGCTGCGGCGACAGCAGGCCCGCGAAGATGTCGAGCAGGCCGACCGCGAGCGCGAGCGCCGCGACCAGGAGCGAGCCGCTGCGCCAGGGATTGCCGCGCAGCAGCATGACGCCCGCGAGCCCCAGCAGGACCGCCAGGCCGCAGACCCATTCCGCCGACGGCAGCGCGGCCGCGCCGACCGCCAGAAGCGCGATCAGCACCGACCCAATCCAGAGATTTCGCCTCGATACGCTCATGCCGATACGTCCGGCATACGGGTTCGCGCGCAAAACATCAATGGAGTGCGGCGGTGTTCGCTCAATCGAACGATTTCGCGACGGCCGATGTCCGCTGGCCGACGTGGCGGCCATAGATGTAGCCCAGCACGAGCACGAGGATCGCCGTCACCAGCGCAGGCGCGCAGGCGAACATCAGCACATTGCGCGGCGGCAGGCCGGTCGCGAGCAGGGCGCCGCCGATCACCGGGCCGACGATGCCGCCCAGCCGTCCGACGCCCAGCGCCCAGCCGATGCCGGTCGAGCGCACCTCGGGCGGATAGAGCGCCGCGGCATAGCCGTTGAGGCCGAGCTGGCTGCCGACGAAGCCGGCGCCGGCGAGCGCGAGCACGACGAGCGTCCAGCCGGGCGAGAGCGGGACACCGCCCACGATGCCGATGCAGATCGCGCCGATGGTGAAGCTGGCCGCAAGCACGCGGACGGCGCCCAGCCGCGCGATGGCCGGCCCGAAGGCGAGCGTGCTCACGATCGCGCCCGCCGAATAGAGGCTGGCGGCGAAGGCCGCTTCCGCGGGCTTCATGCCGCCCAGCGTGAGCGTCGTCGGCAGCCAGTAGCTGATCAGGTACATGTTGAGCAGGTTGATCAGGAAGATCGCCCAGAGCAGCAGCGTGATCGAGCCCATGCCGTCGCGGAACAGGCCGGCCACAGGGCTCTCCCTGGAAACGGCCTGACGGCCCGGATGGAACTGCGGCGACTCGGGCAGCACGACGCCCAGCACGACCAGCAGCACCAGCGGCACCACGCCGCCCACCAGGAAGATTCCCTGCCAGCCCCAGCTCGGCAGGATCTGCGCCGCGATCTGGCCCGCGAAGAAGCCGCCGATCGTGTTGCCGGTGAACATGAACATCACGGCCGAGGTGCGCCAGCGATCGGACGTGTAGTCGGAGGTGAGTGCCACGGTCGTCGGCATGGCGCCGCCGATGCCGATGCCGGTGAAGAACCGCATCGCCACCAGGAGGCCGATCGAATGCGCCCACACGGTGAGCAGCGAGAAGAGGCCGAACATCGCGACCGAGGCCAGCAGCACCGGCTTGCGGCCGAAACGGTCGGCGATCGGCCCCGCGAGCATGGCACCCACCATGATGCCGATGCTCGAGAAGGCGAAGGCCGAGGTGAGCGAGACGGGCGTCACGCCCCAGGCCTTGATCAGCGCCGGCGCCGCGAGCCCTACTGCCGAGAGATCGTAGCCGTCGAGCATCTGCACCAGGCCGCACAACACCGCCACGCGCACCGCGCTGCCCGGTGCGGTGGACGCTACTCTTTCGACGCCTCTGCTGATCGCCATCGGTTCCTCCCTCGTTTGGTCACGCCGGGTTTCTCCCGGTTTGTGTCGCGCCTTCTTGTGCCGCGAGGTAGCGGTCATTCCTGTCGAAGCCGTCCATCAGCTTGCGATGGCGCTCCTCTATCCAAGCGCGGGTTTGCGGATGGGTAAAGACGAAGAACTCGTCGTCCTCGATCGCCTGCCGCACCCGCTCGCCCGCCTCGTCGCCGGAAATGGCGTTGGTCGGCATCACGCGGGCCGCGGTGGTCGCGCCGGCCTGGGGCTTGTAGGCGCCGCCGAAGCGCTCGGGCCGGCGCTGAGCGGACTTGTAGAGGCCGGTGGCGACCAGCGCGGGGCAGAAGACGGAGACGCCGATGCCTTCGTTGGCAAGATCGAGCGCCAGCGTCTCCGACATGGCGACGACCGCGTACTTGGTCATGGCGTAGGGCCCGTTGCGCAGCAGCGGATTGACCTGCAGCCCGCCGATCGAGGCGGTGTTGACGATATGGCCGCCCTTCCCGTGCTTCTGGATCAGCGGCACGAAGGCGCGGCAGCAATGAAGCGTGCCGTAGACATTGACGCCGAAGATCCAGTCGAGCTGCTGCTGCGGGACACCGAGCAAGGGTGAGCCCGCGAAGGTGACGCCGGCATTGTTCGAGAGGATGTGCAGGTCGCCGAAGCGCGCGCCGACCGTTTCGGCCGCGCGTTTGACCTCGGCCTCGTCGGAGACGTCGAGGCGCACGCCGAAGGCCATGACGCCGGTTGCCGCGATCTCGGCGACGGCCTTGTCGAGCGGCTCCTGCTCGATGTCGGCCAGCGCCACGTTCACGCCCGCCCTGGCGAGGGCGCGGCAGATGCCGAGCCCGATGCCGCTCGCGGCGCCAGTGACGAAGGCGTTCTTGCCGCGAATGTCTTTCATGCTAGTCCGCGGCCTCCGCCGCGGCGGGCGCCAGCTTGACCTCGTGCGCCTGCAGGACGGGCAGCACGTCGCGGGCGAAGCGGCGGATCTGCTCGAGGAACATCTCCTGGGGCATGGCGCCGCGATTGAGGCTGATCTGCACCATGTTGGCGCCCGCCTGGTCGGCCTGGGCGATGATGCGTTGGGCCACTTCCTGCGGCGTGCCCCAGGGCAGGTTCTCGGCCATGCGCTCGACATCGGCCATGGTCATGTTGCGGAAGTCCTCGCGCAGCAGCGCCGCCGCGCGCTGGTTCTCCGGCCGCACATAGTCGGTCGAGTTCTGCGAGGAGTAGCCGGCCTGTCGCTGCAGCGCCGTCTCGGTGAAGTTGCCGTGACTGAACAGCGTGCGATTGAAGTAGAGATGATAAGGCGCCATCTCCTTGATCGCCTGCGCCTTCGAATCGGCGACGTAGGCATTGATGCCGAGCGAGAGATGGTTGGGCGTGAGCTTGTGGCCCGACCCGGCGAGGCACTTCGCGTAATAGCCGATGATGTCGGCGCGCAGACCGCCGCCGCCCAGGCCGGGCGTGATCGGGATGTTGTGGCGCCCGGCGAACTCGATCGACTCCTTGCTGCCCACGATCGGGATCCAGATCTCGGGGTAGGGCCGCTGCACCGGCCGCGGCCAGATCGCCACGTCCTTGTAGGACCAGAACTTGCCCTGATAGGAGAAGACTTCCTCGGTCCAGGCGCGCGTCACGATCTCGAAGGCTTCCTCGAAGCGCGCGCGGCTGTCGGCCAGCGGCACGTTGTGCACCTGGTACTCGCGCGGGATGCCGCGGGCGAAACCGGAAATGAGTCGGCCGTTGGAGAGGCAGTCGAGCATCGCGAGCTCTTCAGCGAGACGCAGCGGCTCGTGCAGCGGCAGCAGATTGCCGTAGATCAGGAGCTTCAGCTTCTTGGTGCGTTGGGCTGCGGCCGAGGCCATCAGGTTGGGCGAGTTCATCAGCCCGTAGGGCGAGCAATGATGCTCGTTGAAGCCCACGCCGTCATAGCCCAGCCGGTCCATCTCCTCCCAGGCATCGAGATGCTCGGCGTAGGTGCGCACCGCGACCTTCGGATCGAAATGCTGCTTGGCAAGCGGATAGGGCAGCTCGGTCGCGCCCTTCTTCAGATGGTCAAGATTCTCGCCGTAGGCGAGCAGGTCGAAGACGAAGACTTTCATGGCCGCGCAACCCCCAGCGCATGTAATTCCAGAGTAAGACCTGTCCCGTTTAGGGTACGAAAAATAATGGGACCTGCATCTGCAGCCCCAAACTCGCCTAATGTCGGGAAACGGGATGAGTGCGTCATCGGCAGGCATCATACCCCGCCGCCTGTCCGATCCCGATTATGATTAATGAAACGGCGCCGTCCGTTGACCGGCCGTCTTCGGCCGATACGGCTAATATTCGACCAGCGAGTTCTCGCGCAGCCAGAGGCGGGCGGCGTGGATGCTGGCGAAGACCTTGACCGGCCGCTTGCCGCCGGTGAGGCCGACGAAGATGCGCTCCAGCGGGCTGTTGATCTCGAGGGTGACCAGCGCCACCGGACCGCTGGCCCGCTCACGCGGCGTGCTGCGCACGCGCTGGCTGAACGCCACCATCTCCTCATCGCTCACGGCCCAGGTGGCAAACATGAAGTCGAGCAGCTTGCGGTACCGATAGGCCTGGGCGCGGCCCAGCTCCCCGACGAAATGGTCGAGGTCCTCGACGGTGACCGCTCCCTGGGCGATCCCGATGACCATGCGGTCCGGGTGGTTGACTTGGACTTTGATCGGCATCGGGTGTCGGCGCGGAGTATGCGAATGCCGCGAAAAGATGCAACAATGCTGCCAATCAAATTGGGAGGAACGCATGAAGGTCGGCACCGCCCTGAACATGCTTTATGAGCACGGCCGCCCGGACGTCGCCGTGGTGCAGGAGCATTTCGCCATGGGCGATCTGGTCGAGCCGCTGGGCTTCGATTCGCTGTGGGCGCTGGAGCATCACTTCACGGGCTACGCCATGTCGCCCGCGCCGACGCAGCTGCTCGCCTATTTCGCCGGGCGCACCAAGCGCATCCAGCTCGGCACCGGCGTCATCGTGCTGCCCTGGCACGATCCGATCCGCGTCGCCGAGCAGATCGCGCTGCTCGACATCATGTGCGGCGGCCGCTGCCTGTTCGGCTTCGGCCGCGGCGCCGCCTCGACGGAGTACGAAGGCTTCCGCATTCCCATGGGCGAGGCCCGACCGCGCTTTGCCGAAGCTGCGCAGATCGTCGTCAAGGCGCTCAACCAAGAGGTGTTCGAGCATGACGGCGAGTTCTTCAAGATCCCGCGCATGTCGATCCGCCCGCGGCCGATCTCCAATCCCGAGCGGCGCTTCTATGCGAGCTCGGTGAGCCCTGAGTCGGCGGAGATCATCGCCAAGCTGGGCTTCGGCATGCTGATGATCATGCAGAACGAATGGAGCAAGTGCCGCGAGGACATCGTGAAGTTCCAGTCGATGAGCGCCGCGGCGGGCTTCACCCCGAAGGCGCCGATCATCCTGACCAACGTCTCCTGCGCGGAGAGCCGCGAGGAGGCCAAGGAGCGCGCGATCAGGTATCTCGGCCGCAAGTGGCAGTCGATCGACGACCATTATCACTTCTCCGATGGCCATCTCGCCAATGTCAAAGGCTACGAGGCCTACGGCAAGACCGCCCGCACCTACGCCAAGCTCAAGGACCCGGCCAACCTCAAGAAGGCGACGGATTTCTACGTCTCCATCCAGATCGTCGGCACGCCCGACGATTGCCTGCAACAGATCGGCGAACTGCAGAAGGTGACCGGCATGGACCACCTGGTGGCCGAGTTCGCCTTCGGCAATCTGCCGCACCACGAGGCCGAGAAGAATATGCGACTGTTCGGCGACAAGGCGCTGCCGGTCCTGCAGCGCGACCCTGCCTTCGCGGCGCCGAGACTGGATGCCGCCAACGATGGCGGTCCGTCGCGCCGCCCGGCACAGGAAGGAATCTTTGCCCCGGCTTAGTCTCGTCCTCCTCGGTCTCTCGCCGCTCCTCTGGGCCACGCCCGGCGGCGCGCGCATGGCCAACGAAGACATCCGCAAGATGCTGATCGAGGAGTCGGTCGCCTCGGCCGGCGAATGCGCCTGTCCTTACAGCTACGCCTGGAACGGCCGGCAATGCGCCGACAACAGCGTCTATTCGAAGTCCGGCCGCCAGAGCGTGCTCTGCTACCCGAACGACGTGACCTGGCAGATGATCGAAGAGGCCCGCCGGAGGCGGGGACTCTAGCTGGGATTGTCCAGGCTGAAGACGCCGGCATCCTCGTCGTAGGCGAAGACCTCGCCGTAGCGCGCCCAGGACGTGACCGACCGCAGCGTTTGCTCGGCTGCTTCCTCCGCCATGTGATCCTCCAATTCGTCGCGGAAGCGGCTGGCGGGGGCGGTGTGCATGCCGCGCTCGTCGAGCACGCGCTTGATGTGCTGGGCAAGCGGCACGTAGGCCAGCACATGCTGGGCGAAGAGCTTCTTGCGCGCGTCGGGCTCGCCGTGGACGAAGCGCATGCCCGCCTCGGTGAGCCGCATGTCGCCCTCCGCCACCTCGGCGAAGCGCAGCAGCTGCAGGCTTTCCGCCACCGGGAAGAGATCGTCGATCTCCATCTGCAGTGGCCCAGCGAGCTTGGGCAGGTCGGCATGGCCGTGATAGGGCTCGGCCGCCACCGCCTCCATGAGACCGGCCAGGAGGTTGGGCGAGACGCGCGGCAGCAGCATGGAGATGCCGGTGCCGGGGAAGAGGCCCTGGTTCACGCGGCCCGAGGGGCGCGCGGTCATGGTGGCGTAGATCGAATCGACCAGCTCGCGGAAGGCGGGATCGAGGCGGCTGCGCGGCTGCGGCAGCTTCACCTGGATCTCGGCCACCACGCGGCCGGGATTGGACGAGAAGACCAGGATGCGGTCGCTCATCAGCACCGCCTCCTCGATATTGTGCGTGACGAGCAGGATCGAGGAGATCGGCATGCGGCCTTCGCTCCAGAGATCGAGCAGGTCGGTACGCAAGGTCTCGGCGGTCAGCACGTCGAGGGCCGAGAAGGCCTCGTCCATCAGCAGCAGCTTGGGATGCACGACGAGCGCGCGCGCCATGCCGACCCGCTGGCGCATGCCGCCCGACAGCTCCTTCGGATAGGCGCTCTCGTAGCCGTCGAGGCCGATCAGGTCGATGGCGGCGAGCGCGCGCTTGTGGCGCTCCTCCGGCGGCACCTTCAGTGCCTCGAGCCCGACCTCGACATTCTCCTGCACCGTGAGCCAGGGGAAGAGCGCGAAGGACTGGAAGACCATGGCGACGTCGGGCGCCGGCCCGTCGACCGGGCGGCTGTTCACCATGACCTCGCCCCCGCTCGCGGGCATGAGGCCTGCGATGATGCGCAGCAACGTGGTCTTGCCGCAGCCCGAGCGGCCGAGCAGGGAGACGATCTCCTTGTGCGCGAGCGTCATGCTGACGCTGTCGAGCACCAGCACGTCCTCACCCGTGCCCTTCGGGTACAGCTTGCGGACCTGGTCGACGGACAGGAGCGCGCTCGATTTGGCGGCGGCGGTGAGGGGAGCGGCGGTGGTTTCCATCAGTTCTGCTCCAGACGAAAGCGGCGCTCGGCCAGGAGATAGAGCGGACGCCACAGGATGCGGTTGCAGGTCACGACCATGACGGCCATGACGCCGATGCCCAGCACGACCCGCGGATAGTCGCCCGAAGCGCTGGCATCGGCGATATAGGAACCGAGCCCGTCGGCGCGCAACCTCGTGTCGCCCCAGCTCGCCACCTCGGCCACGATCGAGGCGTTCCACGAGCCGCCCGCGGCGGTCAGCGCGCCGGTCACATAGTAGGGCAGGATCCCGGGAATGATGATCTGCCGCCAGCGCTGCCAGCGGCGCATGTGGAACATGATGCCGACCTCGCGCAGGTCGGTCGGGAAGGCCGAGGCGCCGGCGATCACGTTGAACAGGATGTACCACTGCGTGCCCAGCACCATCAGCGGGCTCAGCCAGATGTTCGGGTTGAGACGCAGCGCCACGATCAGCACGACGGCCATCGGGAACAGCACGTTGGCCGGGAAGGCGGCGAGGAACTGCGCCAGCGGCTGCACCATGTTGGCGACGCGCGGCCGCATGCCGATCCACACGCCGATCGGCACCCAGATGGCGCTGGCAATGGCGATCAGCACGATCACGCGCACCAGCGTCATGAGACCGAACTTGAAGGCGGTCGCCAGATCCTCGAGCCCCAGCGTGGCACGGGTGTAGAGAACGATGCGATAGAGCGCGTAGCCCGCAATGGCGAAGACCAGCGCCGACCAGATCCAGTCGCCGACCGAGCGCTTGCCCGGCGCCACGTTGATGAACACCCGCGGCGGGCGGGTGAAGGGCAGCGGCAGGTCCGACACGCGCTCGACGATCCAGCCCGCGCCACCCGCGATCTGGCGGATCAGCTTGCCGCGGCGCCACCAGTCGTAGACCCAGGAATGCGGCCGGAAGCGCGAGGCGGTCTGCTCGAAGCGGAACTTGTCGCCCCAGGCGACGATCGGCCGGAAGATCAGCTGGTCGTAGGCCAGGATCACCGCGCCCATGGCGAGGACCGCCAGCACGACGGCGTTGAGGTCCTTGGCCGCGATGGCGACGGCGAGCCACGAGCCGATGCCGGGAAGCGTCACGGTCGTGTCTCCGACGGTGATCGCCTCCGACGCCACGACGAAGAACCAGCCGCCCGACATCGACATCATGGTGTTCCAGATCAGGCCGGGCGCGGCGAACGGCAGGTCGAGCCGCCAGAAGCGCAGCCAGGGCGACATCTGGAAATGCAATGCGGCGTCCTCCAGGTCGCGCGGGATGGTGCGCAGCGACTGGTAGAGGCTGAAGGCCATGTTCCAGGCCTGGCTGGTGAAGATGGCGAAGATCGCCGCGCACTCCGCGCCGAACTCGCTGCCCGGGAAGAGATGCAGGAAGAAGGTGACGGTGAAGGTGAGGAAGCCCAGCACCGGCACCGATTGCAGGATGTCGAGCGCCGGCATGATCACCAGCTCGGCGCGCTTGCTCTTGGCAGCCAAGGTCGCGACGACGAAGGTGAAGAGCAGCGAGGCCACGATCGCCGCGAACATGCGCAAGGTGGTGCGCAGCGCATATTCGGGCAGCAGCGCCGGATCGAGCGTGATGGGCTCGGCGGCAAGCTTGGCCGCGGGCGCCGACCATTCGCGCGCGCCATGGGCCAGCACGACGAAGACGGCCGCGATCAGGATGAAGATGGCTATGTCGTAGAAATTGGGACGAAAGCCTTCGCCCCCCAACCCCAGAGGCGTGGGGCCCAGCGTCGGAGCCCGGTCGGCCTTTTCGAGGTCCCGTTGCGCCATGGCTCCTGCCTTACCCGCCTTTATTAATGTTTTTTGTCACCCTGAACCCGCGTGGCCCAGTCGGCTTCCCGCTTGGCTCAGGACGCGGACAAGGTCAAGCGATTGGCTTGCTCATATGCACGGCGACGCCGATGGGCAGGACCTCCTCGCGGTCGACGCGATAGCCCAGGCGCAAATAGAGGTCGATGTTGGCGGCGAACTTCTGGTTGGTCAGGAGCCTCAGAGTGCGCACGCCCAGCTCGGCGGCGAGCTTTTCCGCATGGGCCAGCAGGGCGCGTCCGATGCCACGGCCCTGGAAGGCCGGATCGACGGCGACATTCTCGATCCAGAGATAGCCCGGCCACCGGATGGTCTCGATCGAGCCTGCGACATGCCCGTCGACGATCGCGAGATCGACGCGATGGTCGCGGATCGCGGCCTCCTGATCGGCCCCCATCGGCCGAGGCTCCCGGCCGATCAACGGCACCCACTTGGCATAGGCCGCGCGCGTGAGCGCCCGGACGGCGGCCGCATCGGCGGCCACCGCGCGTCTCAGCTCGAGCATCATGGCCAAACCGGCATGCCGTCCAGCCCTGCGGTTTCCGGCAGGCCGCAGATCAGGTTGGCGTTCTGCACCGCTTGCCCCGCCGCTCCCTTACCGAGATTGTCGACCGCGCCCATCGCGATCACCAGGTTGCGCTCCGGATCGGCCGCGTAGCTCACGAAGGCGAGGTTCGAGCCGGTCGCCCACTTGGTCTGCGGCGGTCTGTCGGTCACGCGGACGAACGGCCGGCCGGCGTAGAAGCGCCGCGCCGCATCGAGGCATTGCTCGGTCGTGGCGCGGCCGTGGCAGTAGATCGTGGCGAGCACGCCGCGGATCATCGGGATCAAGTGGGGCGTGAACACCAGCCCGGCCGCGCTGCCGCCGCTCAGCCGTTCGATCGTCTGGGCGATCTCGGGCATGTGCGTGTGCTTCAACAGACCGTACGGCACCAGGTTCTCGTTGCTCTCGGCGTAGCCGAACCTGCTGTCGGCGCCGCCGCGGCCGGCACCGGAGATGCCGGTCTTGACGTCGACCACGATGTTGCCGGGCTCGATCAGCTTGCCCACCAGCAGCGGCGCCAGTGCGGCGAGCGTCGCCGCCGGGTAGCAGCCGGGGTTGGCGACGCGGCCCTTCCCCTCGATCTCGGCCGGCCAGACGTCGGCCAGGCCGTAAGCCCAGCCCTCGACATAGCGATGATCGCCGCCGATATCGACGATCTTCACATCCTTCGGTACACGCGCCAGCGCCTCGGCCGACGCGCCGGTGGGCAGCGACGCGAACAGCACGTCGAGCTTCGGCAGACTCGCCGGGTCCCACTTCTCGATCACCAGCTCGGCGAGCCTGGCCGGCACACCGGGGAAGCGGTCCACCAACCGGCTGCCGGCGCTGCCCTCGCCCGCGGCGTAGACCAATTCGAAAGACGGGTGGCTCGCGACCAGGCGCAGCGCCTCGCCGCCGCCAAAACCGCTGATGCCGACAATGCCGACGCGAATGCTCATGGAAGTATCCCGCTATTTGGAGGCGAGCGAACGGGTTCAGCGACTTAACGCTGCCGACGCCGCAAAGATGATGGACTGTGGCTGGCTAGGTCTTAGGCGACCGCGAGACCGGTCTTTTCGTCGACACCGGTCTTGAGGTTGATGCACTGCACGGCCGCGCCCGACGCGCCCTTGCCGAGATTGTCGAGCGAGGCGATCGCCACCACGTTGCCATCGGCATCGTTGCCGTAGACCGCGAGCTCCATGGTGTTGGTGTTGGTCAAGCGGTCGGCGCGCAGGAACTGGTCTCGCTCCAGCCACGCCTTGTCGCCGAGCGGTCGCACCGGCACGAAGGTCTCGCCGGCATAGCGGTCGGCCAGCACCTGGTGCACATCCTTGGCCGTCACCTGCTTCGTCGTGATGTCGCGCGTGATCGGCACGGTGATCAGCATGCCCTGGGCGTAGTGGCCGACCGACGGCACGAAGAGCGGCGCATGGCTGAGGCCGGAATACTTCTTCATCTCGGGCACGTGCTTGTGCGCGAGCGCGAGGCCGTAGAGACCGAACGGCTCGACGTCGGGCTTCTCGTGGACGGCGATCAGGTCCTTGCCGCCGCCGGTATAGCCCGACACGCCGAACACGGCGGGCGTCGAGTCCTTGCGCACCAGGCCGGCATCGACCAGCGGTCGCAGGATCGCGATCGCACCTGTGGGATAGCAGCCCGGATTGCTGATCCGGTTGGAGTCGAGCAGCTTCTGCCGCTGGTCCTTGGCAAGCTCGGGAAAGCCATAGGTCCAGCCGTCGGCCACGCGGTGGGCAGTCGAAGCGTCGATCACAACGGTGTCCGAATCGCCGATGGCCGCCACCAGTTCCTTGGCCGCGGCGTCGGGCAGGCAGAGCACGGTGATGTCGGAGGCACGAGCGATCTCCGCCCGCTTGCCGAGATCCTTGCGGTCGGCCATCGGCAGCTCGAGCAGCTCGATGTCCGGGCGATCCTTCAGTCGGTCGAGGATCTGCAGGCCGGTGGTGCCGTGCTGGCCGTCGATGAAGATTTTGGTCTTGTTGCTGCTCATGGTCTTCTCTCTCACGAACTAGGGGCCTTGGAAGAGGGCCGGCTGGAGAAGAGGAAACAGGGAAGCCGCTCGATCCTCTCCAGCGGCTTCACGGTACGGCGCGTTTGTTACGCGCGCACGTTCTCACGCCGCTTGGTGAAGCGGCGGCGTCGCGACCGGAGGAGGGCGAACGAAGTCATTGCGGGGCGGATATTTCATCCGCCGGGCAGGATGTCAAGGGCGCGGCACGAGCTTCCAGCAGCAGCCCGCCCTGATGTTGATCAACGTCAGATCCCGCGTCTTCGCATTGCCGGTGATCTGAAATGAATTGCCCGTCGGAGATTTGAAGGTCGTGTCCACCCACCCGTTGTCCGCGATGGGCGCGCTGAACATCCGTCCATTCTCGTTGGCACCCGTCAGCGTCTGTCCGCTGAGATCGAACTTGTAGATGGAGCCGTCCGCGCAGCTCCCGACGGATTGACCGGCAACGATGGTGGCCCGTGTCGTCCATGGTCCCGTAGCGGCGACATCGCTCTCTCCAGTGCCCTTGGCCAACGGCGCTTTGGTCGAAGCGGCAACCTCGCCATCGTGGCGGTCGGTCGGGGTCCGGCTGACAGCGAACCGATAGGTGCAGGCCTTCGGTGACAGATCAAGCTTCACCGTGAAGGAGAGCACGTTGTCCTTCAGCTGCGCGTCGACATCGTCGGTGAATGTCTTGCTGTCAGGCCGCCGGAATTGCAGCGCCAGGCCGCCGCCTTCGTAGAGCTGACCCTGGACGGCGTAGAACGTCGTCGCCTTGGCGCTTTCGCGCAGCGCGCCGTCGATCTTTCCCGAGCTCACGACCACCGACAGAGTCGGCTGGGCGCACCAACTTTCGGTATTGCCCTTGCCGGCATACGCGCCGTCGTACTGCGGCGAGGCTATCTCCTTGATGGCGCCGGCCTTGGCCCGGGCCTCGAGCGTGCACTGTTGCTGTTCGATCTGCTGCGTGAGCTCAGCCTGTCGACCGCGCATATCGACGAGCACCTTTTCCCGCTCCTTGAGCATCGCACCTTGAAGGGCGGGCTGCTGGTAGGGTTTGGCACCCACCGCGCCGAACGTGAACAGCGCGGCTTTCCATGTGCTGGGAGCGGTCTTGCCGCTCTCCAAGTCGTCGATCTCCACGGCCAGCTTGCGCCGGGCGTCCGTGAGGCTGTCGCAACTCTTGTTGCTCGCGCTACTCGCCCCCACATCGCCGATGGCTGCAGGCTGCTCCGAGCCCGTCACGCAACCGGGGAGAAGCGCCACGCTCATCACGATCGCAAAAGCAATGCCTCTCCGCGAAGCGATCTTCATTTGCCGTCCCCCGCACGAGCGGTAGCAGAACAGGACGACATCTACAACGCAGCCACGTTCATTTGCGCCCCTCATGGAAACGAGTCAGCCTGAGGTCACGTCACGCGAGGAGCCGGCCATGACCCAGTCCGCCCATCCCGAAGGCCTGTCGATGCTCGAGAAGAGGAAGATCGAGGCCGAGATCCTGAAGGAAGTCTACGAGACCCTGAAGGCAAGCCACGGCGAAGAAGTCGCGCGCAAGACCATTGCAGAGTCCGTGCGGCGCTCGGCCATCGAGCAGGCCAAGGCCTTTGCCGCCGCGGCGCCGGGCGGCACGTCGCTCAAGGCCTTCCAGGACGTGATGCCGCTCTGGACCAAGGGCGGGGCGCTGGAGATCGACGTGAAGGAGCAGACCGACACGAGCTTCGCCTTCAACGTCACGCGCTGCCGCTATGCGGAGACCTACAAGGCGATGGGCCTGGGCGAGATCGGCGCGCTGCTGTCCTGCAACCGCGACGGCGCCTTCTGCGAAGGCTACGACCCCAAGCTCAAGCTCGAGCGCACGCAGACCATCATGCAGGGCGCCAGCCACTGTAACTTCAAGTACACATATGAGAAGTGACAGGCGCTCGCATAGCGAGCGCGCTAATTCATGAACTCAGCCACCACGATGTGATTGTCCTTCACAGGCCAGGTGCGGGTGGCGATGGTCTCGTTGTTGAACTCGGCGACGACGCTGCGCGGCTGGAGGTCGAAGGCGAGCTTGGCGCTGGCCGTTCCGGGGACGCCCTCGTTGATGCCGGGCGGCACCTTGCCGTCGAGGCTGAACTTGTCGCGGCCGACGCCGAAATAGCCGCGCGCCCGGTTCATCACCACGATCGAGGCCGCCTGCTCGTCGCCCTTGGCGAACAGCCAGGGCCTGAGATCCACGACGTTGGAACCGCGCAGGAAGGGCGAGCGGTAGGTGTGCGTCGTCGGCTGGCCGTCGATGCGCAGCACGAATTCGTAATAGGCCTCGGCATGGGCGACGAAGGGTCCCCACAGGCCGTCGGCGTCGGTGACCTTGCGATGCACCGGCTTGGTGC
The DNA here is from genome assembly GCA_035501235.1 of Reyranella sp. Taxonomy (GTDB): domain Bacteria; phylum Pseudomonadota; class Alphaproteobacteria; order Reyranellales; family Reyranellaceae; genus Reyranella. The sequence goes on along the minus strand of DATJWN010000301.1, from coordinate 4,933 downwards.
TGCGCCGCTCGCCGGTCTTGGGATCGGTCTCGTAGATCTCGACCTCGGCGCCGGCGACCGGAAGGTTGGTGTAGAGCCCTCCGGCGACGCCGGTCGCGCGGCCGTTCAGCGTCGGCAGCGGCTCCTGGGTGATGAAGAGCGTGGCGGGCGGCTTGCCGGTGATGAACTCGTATTGCGCGGCGAAGGCGAGCTTGTGGAACGCGGTCTCCCGGTGATCGAGCCCGTCCAGGATGACGTTCCTGGCGCCGCGCAGCTCGGAGGCATCGTAGCCCACGCCCGTCGGCTTGCCGGGATTGCCGACGAAGCGTGCATCGGGTTGCGAATACTTGTCGTTCCTGTCGGAGCGGATCGCCTCGAGCTCGACCCCGGCGATCAGGTCGTCCGTGCCGCCGTTCAGCCCCTTGAGGAAGGGTGCCGCGCCGTTGAACTCGCTGCCGACCAGCATCGTGTCGGAGATGACGATCCCCTTGTTGGGCGTGCCGCACAGGATGGCGTGGCTGACGAACTGTGCGCCGCCGCCGTTCTTCAGGTAGTTGCGCACCGTGTTGCCGCCGCGCGAGGAGGCGATCAGCACCACCTTGGGCCGCCGAGTCTGATCGCGCACGTGCGCCACGTAGTCGGCAAGATCCTTCATCGCGTCGGCGGTGGAGGAGCGCACGGGCTGCGGCCTGGAATCGTCGCTGAGCGCGTTGGGATAGCGGAAGTCGATGGCGAAGAGCTGCTCGCGCTTGAAGCCGTTCACCTCGAAGCGCCAGATGTTGTTGATCCAGAGCGCGGCCGAATCGCCGTTGCCATGAACGAACACGATGGCCGGCAAGTCGCCTCCGGGGCGCTTCGGCGCCTGCGCGAACGCCGTCGCCGGACCCAGCGCCGCTGCGCCCGCCATCAGGGCGCGCCGCGTCAGCCGCCCTTTGTCTCCCCCGCTCGCCATGCCGCGCAGGATGGCAAATGCCGGGCGCGGGCGCTACGCTCGCGAGATGACGATTTGTTTGATCGACAGCCGGGTCGGCCGGATCGAAGGCGTCGTACTTCTCTAACGCAGGTCACGTACAGGGCAGGTCATGCGCGTCCTGATCACCCGGCCCGAGCGCGAGGCGGCGACCTTGGCTGCCGCGCTCGACCAGCGCCATCACACGGCGGTGATCGCGCCGCTGTTCAGCCTGCAGACGCTGCCGCCGCCCGCCGACTTCGCCGACGCGCTGGCCGCTTGCCAGGCGGTGCTGCTGACCAGCGCCAACGGCGTGCGGGCGCTCGCCGAAGCGAGCGAGCAGCGCCACAAGCCGATCTATGCCGTGGGCGACACGACGGCGGCCACGGCCGAGGGGCTGGGCTTCACCTCGGTGACCTCCGCTTCCGGAGACGCGGCGGCGCTGGCCGGCCTGGTGCGCGAACGCCTCGACCCCGCCGCCGGGCCGCTGGTCCATGTCTCGGGGGCCGACGTGGCGGGCGAGATCGACGCCCCCGGCTTCGCCGTGCGCCGCTTCGCGCTCTATCGCGCGCGCGAGGCCGAAACCCTGCCCGAGAACGCCAAGAGCGCCCTGCAGGCGCGCGCGCTCGATGTCGTCCTGCTTTTCTCGCCCCGCGCCGCGCGGGTGTTCGTGCGGCTGATCGAGGCCGCGGGCCTGAGCGAGGCCTGCCGCGGCTTGACCGCGATCGCCATCAGCCCCGCCGCCGCCCAACCGGTGGCGGCGCTGCCCTTCACCGAAGTCATTGCAGCGGCGCGGCCGAGCGCCCAGGCGGTGCTGGATGAGATCGACCGGAGGACCGAAGCCGGCGTACAACCGGAGCCGACCATGAGCGACACGCCCCCGCCTTCCGCCCCATCGCCGCCCGTCGAGGTCTATCGCGGGCTGGGCGTCATCGGCGCCTTCGCGATCGGCGTGATCGCCGCGGCGATCGTGCTCGCCGCCGCCCTGTTCTCGCTGCCCTATTGGCCGGAGGAGGCACGCTCCATGTGGCGCGGGCCGGCCCCTGTCGCGGCGGCGGCGCCGCCACCGGTCGTCACCAAGGTCGATGACAGCCAGCTGCGCGCCCAGGCCGAAGCGCTGGCCCGGCAAAAGGCGGAGGACGCCGCTCACTTCAAGACCCTCGAGACCGAGATGCAGACCAGGCTCGACGATCTCGACAAGCGCGTGCGGGCCGCGGCGACCACGGCCGCCCAGGCCGACCGGCCGCCGGCCAGCGATCCCGCCATCGCCGATCTGCGCGCCAAGATCGACGCGCTGGAGAAGAGCCCGGTGAATTCGGAGAAGGACATCGCCGCGCTCAAGGACGAGATCGCGGGCCTGAAGGCTTCGCTGCAGGCGCTCGACAAGTCGGTGGCGGGCGAGAAGGGGCCGATCGACAAGGCTGTGTCGGGCGCGCGCGCGTCCGCCGTGATCGGCATCGCCGCTCGCGTGAGCGCCGCCCTCGAGACCGGCCTGCCTTTTGCCGGCGCACTCGGCCTCCTGAAGCCGCTTGCCGGCGGCGACGAAAAGCTCGGCGGCTTCGTCGCCGCGCTGGAGCCTTATGCCAGCCACGGCGTGGCCACGCGCTCAAGCCTCGCGGCCCGGTTTCCCGCAGTCGCCAAGGCTGCCTTGGCCGACGATCTTGCCGATGACTCCCTGACCCAACGCCTGCTCGGCAAGATCAAGGGACTGGTCTCGCTGCGCCGCGTCGGCGCCGACGTCCAAGGCGACACGACGGAAGCCAAGCTCGCGCGCGCCGAGGCCGCCATCGACGCCGGTGACCTCGCCAAGGCGGTCGAGATCGCCAAGACCCTGCCGGCGCAGACCAACCGCGCGACGGCCGACTGGCTGAAGCGCGCCGAGGCGCATCTCGCAGCCCAGCACGCGGTCGATCAGCTCGCGGCCTACGCCGTCGCGCTGCTGGGGGCCGCGAAGTAACGGCATGCACGTCCTGCGCACCCTGCTCTGGTTCGTCTCGGCGGCCGTGGCGATGTTCGCCGCGGTCTGGCTCGCCGAGCGGCCGGGCGCAGTGACCGTCGAATGGCGCGGCTGGCGGCTCGACACCAGCGTCGGCGTGCTGCTGGTCGTGATGGCGGGCCTGATCCTGCTCGGCATCGCGCTGTGGCTCCTCTGGCGCTGGATCGTCGGCGCGCCGGGCGCGCTGCTCGACGGCTGGGGTGAGAGCCGGCGCCGCCGCGGCTATCGCGCGCTGACGCAAGGCCTCGCCGCCGTGGCCGCGGGCGACGGCACGGAGGCGCAAAAGAACGCGCGCCTCGCCGAGCGGCTTCTGTCCGAGCCCTCGCTCACACTTCTTCTGTCAGCGCAGGCGGCGCAGCTCACCGGCGATCGCGAGGGCGCGCGCCGCACCTTCAACGCCATGCTCGAGGACGAGCAGATGGCCTTCCTCGGCCTGCGTGGACTGATCGCCCAATCGCTGCGCGACGGCGATCCGGCGCAGGCGCTCGGCTACGCCGAGCGTGCCTTCAAGCTCCGGCCGCAAACGCCGTGGGTCGTGCACTCGCTGTTCGACATGCAGGCGCAGGTCGGCCACTGGAAGGACGCGCAGGCCACGCTCGATACCGGCTTGCGCACCAAGGTCGTGACGCAGGAGAAGGGCCGCACGCTCAAGGCGCTGCTGCTGGTCGAGCGCAGCCGCGCCGCCGACAATGACACCGACGCCATGGCGCTCGCCCGCGAAGCCTTCGCCCTCGCGCCGGAACGCATCGCGGTCAGCTCTCGGCTCGCCGAGCTGCAGATCAAGTCGGACGATGGCAAACGGGCGCAGCGCACGCTCGAGCGCGCCTGGTCGCTGTCGCCGCATCCCGACCTCGTCGAGCTCTACCTGAAGGCCTCGGGCGAGAGCGATCCGCTGAAGCGGGTCGGCGTGGTGCAGAAGCTGGTCGCCGCCAAGCCGGACGATCTCGAAAGCCATCTCGCGCTGGCCCAGGCGGCACTCGACGCGAACCTGTGGGGCGAGGCGCGGCGCCATCTCGAAGCGGCCGGCGGCACCAACCCGCCGGTGCGCGTCTGCCGTCTGATGGCCGAGGTCGAGGAGCGCGCGCAGTCGGACCAGGCGAAGATCCATGAATGGCTCGCCAAGGCCGCGACCGCCCCGGCCGATCGCGCCTGGCGCTGCTCGGCCTGCGGTGCGCATCACGAGACCTGGCGCTCGGTGTGCGAGAGCTGCGGCGCCTTCGGCACGCTCCATTGGCGCGCGCCGGGCACCTATGCTCATGTGCTGCCGCCGGAGGCGCAGCCGACGCCGGCGCTGCAAGCGCCTCTGTCATCCTGAGCGCAGCGAAGGATGACAAAAAGGGAGGGAACAACAATGTTCGAAACGACGCTCGCAGGCAGCCTGCCCAAGCCTTCGTGGCTCGCCACGCCGAACGTTCTGTGGGCGCCGTGGACGCTCACCGGCGCACCGCTGCAGGAGGCGAAAGAAGACGCGACAGCCCTCGCCATCAAGCGGCAGGAGGAGGCCGGCATCGACATCGTGAGCGACGGCGAGCAGGCGCGGCAGCATTTCGTGCACGGCTTCCTGGCCGAGGTCGACGGCGTCGACTTCAACAGGAAGGTCCGGATGGGCATCCGCAACAATCGCTACGATGCGGACTGCCCGACGGTCACGGCGAAGCTCGAGCGCCGCCGGTTCGTGCACGAGAAGGAGGCACGCGTCGCGCGCGCCACGACGAACCGGAAGCTCAAGTTCACCCTGCCGGGGCCGATGACCCTGATCGATACGCTGGCCGACGGCTACTACGGCGATCGGGTGAAGATGGCCTTCGCCTTCGCCGAGCTCCTGAACCAGGAGGCCAGGGACCTCGAGAAAGCCGGCGTCGACGTGATCCAGTTCGACGAGCCCGCCTTCAACGTCTATCTCGGCGAGACCGTCGAGTGGGGCGTGCCGGCGCTGGAGAAGGCGGCCGAGGGGCTGAAATGCACCACCGCCGTGCACATCTGCTACGGCTACGGCATCGAGGCCAACA
>DATJWN010000300.1:0-4280 GCA_035501235.1 Reyranella sp. | reverse complement strand
TTGGCGCCTTCCTGATCCTTCACCCAGACATGCGGCGCCCGCACGCCGGGATAGGCGGAGGGCGTGTAATCGGTGACGGGATTGGCGACCACAGGCGGCGCGCTGCCGTCGGCGATCACGGCGGCCGAGCGGTAGCAGGCGCCGAAGATCATGCCCTGCTCGTTGAGGAATTCCGGCCGGGCGCCGGTGGTCTTGCTCTCCTTCTGCAGCCGGCCCATCGAGATGGCATTGGCGAGACTCTGCTCGGTGATCGCCTTGCCGAGCGGCTGGCGCTCGTCGTGGTAAGTCTGCAGCAGGCCCGTCTCCGCCTTGCCCTGCAGCACGGCGGCCAGCTTCCAGCAGAGATTGTGGACGTCCTGCACGCCGGTGTTCATGCCGAAGCCGCCGGTCGGCGGCATCTCGTGCGCCGCATCGCCCGCGAGAATGATGCGACCGTGACGATACTGCTCGGCGACATGCGCCGAGGCGACCCAGGGCGCCACGCCCAGCACCTTCACCGGAAGGTCCGGCATGCCCACGGCCGTGCGCACCAGAGCGATCGAGCGCTCGGGCGTGAAGTCTTCCGGCGCCATGCCCTGCGCCTTCAGCGAGTTCACCAGGAAGCCCCAGCGGTCGTGTGCGTTGATCGTCAGGAAGGTGCAGCGCAGGTGCTCGTTCTCGATGAAGTAGAGCGCCGCCGGACGATCCTTCACCCACGGGCGGAGGTCCGCCTCGATCAGCACGTTGACGCTGTCGTAGACGTTCCGGTGGCCCAGCATCTCGACGCCCAGCGCCTTGCGCACGGGACTCTGCGCGCCGTCGGCCGCGATCATGTACTCGACCGTCACCTGCTCGCTCTGGCGCGTTTGCGTGTTGGTGAGTGTCGCCACCACGCGTCCGTCGTCCTGTTCGAAGGCCGTCAGCTCCGTATTGAACCGCAGCTCGCCCAGCGCCTGCCCCTCGGCGGCACGCCGCAGCACAGGCTCCAGATAGTCCTGCGCACAGAGACAGGGCGCCACCGGTGTCACCTCGGCCACACGCGCGCTGCGCCCCCACGGCACGCGGCGCTCGATCTCCCGGCCCGCAAGCGTATGCGCCCACACGATGAAGCCCGTGCGCGAGGGCGGCAGGCCCGCCTTGCGTATCTCGGCCTCGACGCCCTGCTGGTGGAAGACCTCCATGGTGCGCGCATTGATGCCGCGCGCCTTGGGATGGATGGCGGTGCCGGGATGCCGCTCCACGAGCAGCGAGCGGATGCCGAGACGGGAGAGCAGCAGCGAGGAGGTGAGGCCCACCGGGCCGCCGCCCACGATCAGCACGGGGACAGTCTTCATGCCTCACCCTGCCCGCGTACGGATCGGTAAGTCAAGAGACAGCAGCGGGCCGTTTCCGGGAGACCAGCAGGAACTGGACCGGCCGGCCGGTGTGCGAGGTGTAGGCATGCGGCACGTCGGCATCGAACAGCGCACTTTCGCCCGCCCCCACCCGGCGGGCACGCCTGCCCTTGAAATGGATGGTGAGGGTGCCCGCGAGCACGTAGCAGAACTCGATGTCGGGATGGGCGAGATAGCCGCCGCCCTCCTCGACCGTTTTGTGTCGCGTCGTCAGGACGAAGGTGCGCAACCGCGTCGACAAGGGATTGTTGGGATGCAGCGACTTCAGGCTGCGCCGGCCGAGCTTCACCTCCTGAACGCGCCGGGACGAGAAGGACGCGGTCTCGCCCGAGGGCGCATCCGAAACGATCGTGTCGGGCAGGATCGACGACCAGGGCACGCCGTAGCCCCGTACGACCCGGGAAAGCACGCCGATGGTCGGCGCCATCTTGTTGTGCTCGATGCGGGACAGCGTCGGCCGCGGCACGCCGGTGATGTCGCTCGCCTCCCTGAGCGAGATGCCCCGGGTCTCGCGCATCTCCCTGAGCTTCTCGCCGAGCTTGCCCGTGAGGTCGAGGAGGTCCGAGCTTCTGGTCCAGCCGGGACGCGCCGGCGCTTTCGAGGGCATAGCGCTGTGTAGTGCGAAATTGCCGCCCCTGACAATGCAATCGAGCTTCGCAGCCGACCGCGACTGCCTTAAAAAAGCGTGGTCTCAGGGAGCTTTCAATGGACGATTTTCAGGTCGACATTCTGGTCGTGGGCGCAGGCAATGCCGCGGCCTGTGCGGCTCTGGCAGCGCGCGAGAGCGGTGCTTCGGTCGCCATGCTCGAGGCCGCTCCGCAGGAGGAGCGCGGCGGCAACAGCACCTACACCGCGGGCGCCATGCGGCTGGTGTTCCACGGCGTCGACGATCTCGCCCAGCTCTATGACCTGACCGAGGACGAGAAGCGCGACGTCGACTTCGGCTCCTACTCGGCCGACCAGTTCCTCGACGACATGGGCCGTGTGACCAACTACCGCTGCGACCCGGAGCTCACCGACATCCTGATCAGCCGCAGCTTCGAGACCGCGAAGTGGATGCGCTCCAAGGGCGTGCGCTTCCAGCCCTCCTATGGCCGGCAGGCCTTCAAGGTGAACGGCAAGTACAAGTTCTGGGGCGGTTTGGCGGTCGAAGCCTGGGGCGGCGGTCCGGGCCTGGTCGATCTCGAGCACAAGGCCGCGGTGAAGGCCGGCATCCCCATCCACTACGAGACGGCGGCCGTATCGCTGATCGAGGAAGACGGCGTCGTGCGCGGCGTCATCGCCAGACACAAAGGCCGCAAGATCAAGATCGGCGCCAAGGCCGTCGTACTGGCTTGCGGCGGCTTCGAGAGCAACGCCGAGATGCGCACGCGCTATCTCGGGCCGACCTGGGATCTCGCCAAGGTGCGTGGCACGCGTTTCAACACGGGCGCCGGCATCAACATGGCGCTCGCGATCGGCGCCAAGGCGCATGGCAACTGGTCGGGCGGCCATGCCGTTGGCTGGGACATGAACGCGCCGGAATTCGGCGACCTCGAGGTCGGCGACAATTTCCAGAAGCATTCCTATCCGCTCGGCATCATGGTGAACGCCAACGGCGTGCGCTTCGTCGACGAGGGCGCGGATTTCCGCAACTACACCTACGCCAAGTACGGCGCGGTGATCCTCTCCCAGCCTCAGCAATTCGCGTGGCAGATCTTCGACTCGAAGGTGCTCGACAAGCTGCGCGACGAATACCGCATCAAGCGCATGACCAAGGTGCGCGCCGATACGATCGAGGAGCTGGCGACCAAGCTCGAGGGCGTGAACCAGGAGCAGTTCCTGAAGACCATCAAGGAATGGAACGCCGCCGTCATGACGGAAGTGCCGTTCAATCCGGCGATCAAGGACGGCCGCTCGACGCGCGGCCTCGCCGTTGTGAAGAGCCACTGGGCCAACAAGATCGACGAGCCGCCGTTCGAGGCCTATGCCGTGACCTGCGGCCTCACCTTCACCTTCGGCGGCCTCAAGATCACCAACGAAGGCGAGGTCGAGAGCACCGACGGCCACACGATCCCGGGCCTCTTCGCCGCGGGCGAGCTGGTGGGCGGGCTCTTCTATCACAACTATCCCGGCGGCACGGGGCTCGTGTCCGGCGCCGTCCTGGGCAAGCTCGCGGGCGACGGCGCCGGCAAGTACGTCAAAGGAAAGAACTGACGGCCCACGAAGAGGCAGGCGCGCCTACCTCTTCGGAACCATGCAGAAGCCCTGCGCCTCGACGCCGAGCGTCGGATTGAACTTCGAGCGGAAGTTCTCGAAAGCGATCGCGGCCGTCAGCTCGACGATCTGCGCCTCGGTGAACTGCGCCTTCAGTTTCGCGAAGAAGGCATCGTCGACCTTGCGGTCGGTGTAGGTGATCAGCTCGGCATATTCCAGCGCGAGCCGCTCGCCGTCATTGAACAGGTTGCTGTCGCGCCAGCTCGCCACTTCGGCGAGCTTGGCCGTGCCCTCTTCCGTGATCTCCTCCACCCGGGAGGAATTGATATCAATTCAGAATGGGCAGCCGTTGATCGAGGCGACCCTGAGATAGACCAGCGGCAGCATGCCCTTGGGCAGCTGGCCGGACTTCTCGATCGCCACGCCCATCTGGCCCGCGGCCTGCAGGATCGGCGGGCAATGGGCCATGATCTTGGTCGGGTTGAGCAGGCCGCCGAAAAGCGCGCGCTGCCGGTCGAATATGGCTTTGAGGGTCGGATCGTCGCCGTCTTCCTCGATTTCGCTGATGCGGGGCATCGCATTCCTCGTTCGTTTGGGGCTCGTTTTTGTAGGCAACTATTCGCCCGACCGCGCGTTACTTTTCCTCGGGGGGATAGTCATTTTGGAACTGCCGCGAGAAAACAAGGTGCCGGCGTCCACTGGCGGCCAAAT
>DATJWN010000299.1:0-22592 GCA_035501235.1 Reyranella sp. | reverse complement strand
CGACATGCGCCGCACGACATTGATGGGCGAAGGCCCGACGGCGCTGCAGGCGGCGGCCTGATTCAGGGGACCGCGGGGCTCCAGCCCCGCTCAAGATCATGAGCGGGCCTGGAGGCCCGCGGTCCGGAAGAAGAAAAATTTGAGCCCGCGCACTGGCGGCGCCTCGTTAAAAAATAGGGAAAATAACGGGACGGGCTTCCCGCATTTGCTGAAGGGTCCGGGTCCCCTTCCGCTCAGGGTTACGAAGTCGATTCCGATTGTCAATTATAGATTTACGTCACATCGGATCGAGCACCACGACCGGGATCTCGCGGCCGGCGGCCTTCTTCTCGTAGTCGGCGTAGGGCGGGAAGAAGCCGACGGCCTTCTTCCACAGCTCGGCGCGCTCTGCGCCCGAGACGGTGCGCGCCTTGGCCTTCATGTGCCGGGTGCCGACCTGGATCTCGACGTCGGGATTGGCCTTGAGGTTCTTGTACCAGCCGGGATGCTCCGGCGCGCCGCCCTTGGAAGCGATCACGAAGTAGCTCTTGCCGGCCTCGCCGTAGAACAGCGGGAACATCCACTTGTCGCCCGACTTGCGGCCCTTGGTGGTGAGCAGCAGCGAGGCGACCGTGATCTTCGGCCGGCCGGGCTGGTCGATCGTGTACATGTGACCGTCCTTGCCGCCGCTCGAAAGGTACTTGTGCGTGTGGTCCTTCATCCATTGCGGAAGATTGTCGGGGAGCTTGGCGTCCGTCATGACTTTCTCCTGTTCAAGAGGGGATTTCAGGTGGGCAGCTTCGTCGACTGCCAGGTGACCATCTGCCACTTGCCGTGGCGCAGCGCGTAGACATCGGTGAAGCGCACGCCGAAGGCGTTGGGCGTGCCGCCGACATTGACCTTGATCTGGCATTCGCCCGTCAGCACGACCGTGTCGCCGAGATCCTGCGCCACGACCTTCGAGGGCTCGACCGAGGTATAGACCGTCTTGCCCGACAGCATGTTGTCGATGAGGCTGGTCTTGGTGTCGAGCCGCGCCGTCGAATGGGCGTAGATCAGGTCCTCGGCGATCAGCTCGTCGAGCGTCGCGATGTCCTTCTTGGCCATCGCCTGCATGCGCTTCCTGTCGAGATCGATGATCATCTGTCCGTGGCCGGCCATGGCGCATCTCCTCAGTTGTAGTTCAGCTTCAGCCCCGGCGTCGGCCATTGCGTGACGCCGAGCCGGCCCGTGTCCGAAAGGGTTATATAGGCAGTCTTCATGTCGGCGCCACCGAAGCAGATGTTGGTCGGGAAGACGTCCGGCGTCTTGACCTCCCGCACGATCGCGCCCTGCGGCGAGAATTCGGTGATCTTGCCCGTGGTCAGCGTCGCGACGGCGATATTGCCGTTGGCCAGCACCGCGAGGCTGTCGAAGCCGGCATGGCTGGGCGGGCAGCCGCCGACGACCCTGCCGGAATGCGCCCAACCGCCCGAGGTCTTGGCGAGCACGCCGGGCGCCTCGATGTCGAAGGCGTAGAGGCGCGCGGTCACCGTGTCGGCGACGTAGAGGATCTTGCCGTCGGGCGACAGGCCGCAGCCGTTGGGGCTGAGGAAGGGATAGGAGAGGCAGACGATCTTCGAACCGTCGGGCAGCGCGTAATAGACGCCGCCATGGTCGCGGTGCCGCGCATAGCGCTTGCCGAGATCGGTGAAGTAGAAGCCGCCCTGCGTGTCGAACACGATGTCGTTGGGCGCCGACAGCTTGTGGCCGTCGCACTCGACATAAAGAGTCTTGGCCTCGCCCGTGTTGCGATCCAGCCGCTGGATCGAGCCGTGCTTGTAGTCGGGATGCGGCCCCTGCCCCATCGACTTGCCCTCGACATAGCGGCTGCCGCCGTTGTTGCAGCAATAGAGCGCGCCGTCGGGCCCGACCGCCAATCCATTGGGCCCGCCGCCGTTGTCCGAGAACACCGAGACCTTGCCGTCCGCCGTCACCTTCGCGCAGCGGCGATTGCGGATCTCCGTCAGGATCACCGAGCCGTCGGGCATGGCGACGGGACCCTCGGGAAATCCGAGCCCGGTCGCCAGAATGCGCACTTCGTCCATCGCGTTTCCTCCGATCGATTTTTCTTCAGGCGTCCAATACGCGGTCGAGAATCCAGTTCACCGTCTGATGCACCAGCGCTTCCTTGGTGCCGTAGCGGCCCTGACGGCTGAGCGGCGAGCTGATGCCGACATGCTGCAGGGCGCAGATCTCGTTGTCCTCGGCTTGCGTCATGTCGAGGCGGCGGAAATAGCGCGGCAGCACCTCATCTTTGTCGGGCCGATTGAGGGAGGCGACGGGGAACAACGCGCCCTGTTCCAGCTTGATGCGGTCCGGCGCCACCGGATTGACGTGGATGTACCAGGCGCCGTCGACGGTGCAGGAGATGTAGAGGTTCGGGAAGATGAGCGGCGCCGTGGTGCCCGCCTTCTCCATGTCGAGCCCCTTGATGGGCGGGAAGCCGGCATCGTCGGGAAAGAGCATGGCGCTCGCGGGATAGCCCATGAAGGTGCTGACCATGTTGCCGTTGGTCTTCTGCACCTCGCGCCAGAACTTCTTCACCGGCGCATAGCGGCTGATCGAGTTGCGGTGCACGGTCGGGATGTGCATCGCGTCCTTGAGGTTCTCGACATAGAACTTCCAGTTGCAGGCCACGTCGTATTCGACCCTGCGGCCGAGCGCCATGCGGCTGCAATCGTAGTCGCCGAGCAGCATCGGCAGGTTGCCGAGATAGTCCGCGAGGCTCGATGAATTCGGATCGAGGTTCACGAACATGAAGCCGCCCCAGCTCTCGAGCTTCACCGGGATCAGGCCGTACTCCTCGGGGTCGAAGCCCACCAGGCCGTCCATGTCGGGCGCGGTCATCAGCGCACCCGCGGTCGAATAGGTCCAGGAGTGATAGGGGCAGACGAAGGCGCGGACATTGCCCTCGCCGCGCGCCACGGGACATCCGCGATGGCGGCAGGTGTTGGCGAAGGCGCGCGCCTCGCCGTCGGCGCCGCGCGCGATCAGCAGCGGAACGGTGGCGACCTCGCAGGTGAAGAAGTCGCCGGGCTTGGCGATGCGATCGCTGCGGCCGACGAAGTTCCAGACCTTGCCGAACAGCTTCTCGACCTCGCGATCGAAGAAGCGCTTCGAGGTGTAGCACCAGGGCGGCAGGTTGAAGGCCTCGCCGAGGGGCCGGCGCACGTCGGCATAGTGCCTCGCCGCAAAGAGATCGTCGGGTTCATGCATGGTTGAGACCTTGAGCAAGCTCCTGCCAGCGATGACAGGCGACAGTGTGGCCCGCCGCGACCGCTTCGGGTAGCGGCTCTTCGCGGCGGCAACGTTCGTCCGCATGGCGGCACGAGCGATGGAAGCGGCAGCCGGGCGGCGGATCGGCGGGATCGGGCGTCTCGCCGCGCACTTCCGGTCGGGTGCGCTTGCGTTCGACCTCGGGATCGGGGACCGGCACGGCGCCCAGCAGCGCGTGCGTGTAGGGATGGCGCGGCTCGGCGAACAGGCGATCGCGCGGGCCTGCTTCCATCACCTTGCCGCCGTACATGACCACGACATGGTGGGCGATGTGCCGGACCATGGCCAAGTCGTGCGAGATGAAGAGATAGGTGAGCCCGCGCGTGCGCTGCAGCTCCATCAGGAGATTGATGATCTGGCCCTGGATGCTGACATCGAGCGCCGAAACGACCTCGTCGCAGACGATGAACCGCGGCTCGATCGCCAGAGCACGCGCGATCGCCACCCGCTGGCGCTGGCCGCCCGACAGTTCGTGCGGATGCCGCCGAGCCATCGCGGGGCGCAAGCCGACGCTGTCGAGCAGCGAGTCGACCTTCCGGCCGATCTGCCCCCTGGGCACGAGCCCGTGCACCGATACGACCTCGGCCAAAGTCGCGCCCACGGTCATGCGCGGATTGAGGCTGCCATAGGGATCCTGGAAGACCATCTGGCCGAGCCGCGGCATGTCCTGCCGGATCGCGGCGACGTCGCGGCCGAAATAGCTGACCCGACCGTTGCTCATCGGCGCCAGGCCCAGCAACGCGCGGCCCGTCGTCGTCTTGCCGCTGCCGCTCTCGCCCACCAGCGCCACTGTCTTGCCCATGGGGATGGCGAACGACACACCTTCGACCGCCCGAACGGTCCCGGTGGCCCGCCGCAAAATGCCGCTCCGAATCGGAAATCGGACGCTCAGATCCTCGACGACGATCTCCCCGGCGGGCTGCTCGGCGTCAGCCACACGCATCGATGCCGTCGTCGCAGCGGCGAGCTGCTCGCGGGCACGCCAGCAGGCGGCCAGATGATCGGCGGCCACCGCCTCCAACGGAGGCGTATCGGCGCCGCAGCGCTCGATGGCGAAGGCGCAGCGCGGATGGAAGGCGCAGCCTTGAAGCGGATGCGCCGGATCGGGCGGCAGGCCGGCGATGGGCTGCAGGGCGCCGGCAGGCCTGTCGAGCCGCGGCTTGGCGGCCATCAGCGCGCGGGCATAGGGATGGGCGGGCCGGCCGAACACCTCGGCGGCCGAGGCGCTTTCGACGATGCGGCCGGCATACATGATCGACACGCGATCGGCGACGCCCGCCACGACGCCGAGATCGTGGCTGATCAGCACCAGCGCCATGTCGAGCTCGCGCCGCAAGCGGTCGAGCAGGCGCAGGATCTGGTCCTGGATCGTGACATCGAGCGCCGTGGTCGGCTCGTCGGCGATCAGGAGCTTGGGGTGCGCGGCGATCGCCATGGCGATCAGCACACGCTGCCTCATGCCGCCCGAGAGCTGGTGCGGATAGGCAGCGAGTCGCGCCGCGGCGCCCGGGATCCCGACCTGCCCCAGCAGCTCCGTGCAACGCGCGAGCGCCGCCTCCTCACCCATGCCCTCGTTGAAGATCAGCGGCTCGGCCATCTGCGCGCCGACGGTCATGGCGGGATTGAGCGCGGACAAGGCGTCCTGCGGAACGAAGGCGAGGCCGCGGCCGCGCACCTGCCGCATCTCCCCGGGCGAAAGCGTCAGCAGATCGCGGCCCTCGAACAGGACGCTGCCCGAGGTCACGCGGCCGCCGCGCGCCAGCAGGCGCAGCACGGCCAGCATGGTCTGCGTCTTGCCGCTGCCCGACTCGCCCACGATGCCGAGCGAGCGGCCGGCGGCCAGGGTGAAGCTCACATCGCGCACCACGGCGACGTCGCCGTAGGCGACGGAGAGATTGCGAACCTCGAGCAGGTTCATTGCAGCTCGATCTTCGGATTGACGTAGGCGTAGAGCGCGTCGACGGCGAAATTGATCACGACGAAGATCAACGCCAACAGGAGTATGCCGCCCTGGATGAAGGGGAGATCGCGCGCGGCGATGCCCTGATAGAGCGCGAGCCCGATGCCGGGCCAGGAGAAGACCGTCTCGGTGAGCACCGCGCCCGAGAGCAGGAAGCCCGCCTGCAGGCCGATCACGGTGATGATGGGCGGCAGGGCGTTGGGCAGGGCGTGGCGCAGGATGATGCGCGCCTCGCCGAGGCCCCGGCTGCGCGCGGTGCGGATGAAGTCGCCGTCGATCACGTCGAGCAGAGCCGAGCGCGTCATGCGCGTGATCACCGCCATCGACCAGGCGGCGAGCGTCAATGTCGGCAGCACCATGTGGGCGGCGAGATCGAGCGCGCCGCCGCCGTCGATCGCCGAGGTCATGCCGCTGGTCGGCAGCCAGCGCAGCTCCAGCCCGAAGACCAGGATCAGGATCAGCCCCAGCCAGAAAGGCGGCATGGCGTTCAGGAACAGCACCGACGTGGACAGGCTGTGGTCGCGCAGCGAGCCCGGCTTCAGCGCCACCCAGGTGCCGATGGCGATGCCGCCCACGGACGAGATCACGATGGCGGCGACCGCGAGCACGGCGGTGTTGGCGAGACGGTTGGCCAGCACCGCGCCGACCGGCTGGGCGAAGACCAGCGACTGGCCGAGATCGCCGTGCAGCAGGTGCCACATATAGGTGCCATATTGCACCACAAGCGAGCGATCGAGGCCCATGGCCGCGCGCAACTGCCGGCGCGCCTCCTCGGTCGCCGTTGGCCCCAGCAGCACGTCGGCGAGGTCGCCGGGCAGGATCTGGGTCAGCAGGAACGTGACCAAGGTCACGCCCAGGACGACAGGGATGGTCTGGAACAGACGGCGGACGGTGAAGGCGATCACGGCTGTTCCCGCCGCATCCGCGGATCGAGCAGATCGCGCGCGCCGTCGCCCAGCAGGTTGAAGGCGATGGCAAGCAGCACGATGGCGAGGCCCGGAATTGTCGAGATATGCGGCGCCACGGCCAATGCGGTGCGGCCGCTGCTCAGCATCTGGCCCCAGTCGGGCGTCGGCGGCTGCGGCCCGAGCCCCAGGAAGCTGAGGCTCGCCGCCAGGATCACGTTGCGGCCGGTCTGGAGCGTGGCATAGACGACGATCGGCCCCAGGATATTGGGCAGGATGTGGCGCGCGGCCACGCGCCAATGGCTGTAGCCCAGCGAGCGCGCGGCCTCGACATAGAGTTCCTGCTTGGCCGCCAGCACGCCGCCGCGCACGACGCGGCCGAAAGCGGGGATCGTCACCACGACCATGGCCACGATCATCGAGCCCAGCCCCGCCCCCAGCGCCGCGCCGATGCCCAGCGCCAGCAGGATGCCGGGAAAGGCGAACATAACGTCGAACAGGCGCATGGTGGCGCCATCCCACGCGCCACCGGCATATCCGACGGCAAGGCCGATGACGCCGCCCAGGATCAGCGCGATCATCGTCGGCAGGACGGCGACCAGCAGGGCGAGGCGAGCGCCGAACAGGAGACGGCTCAGGATGTCGCGGCCGAGTTCGTCGGTTCCGAGCCAGTGGCCCGTCGTGAACAGGCCGAGATTGCGCCGCGACGGATCGGCCAGCAGCGGGTCGTGCGGCGCCAGGACGTTCGCAAACACCGCGACGACGACGATCACGCCGAGCAACGCGAGACCGGCGACGATGCCCGCGTTGCCTCGTCGTTGCGTCATTTGACGCCGAGCGTCGCGTAGTCGAAGTAGATGGAGGGAGCCGCCACCACGCCGGTCACGCGCGGCCCGAGCAGGCGCGGCAGTCGGTCCTGGTAGAGGAACAGCCACGGCGCATCCTCGGCGATCTTTTTCGCCGCCGCGCGATAGAGATCGTGGCGCTTGGTGTCATCCGGCTCGCCGCGGCCCTTGTCGAACAGCGCGTTCACGTCGGGATTGTCGTAGTAGCCGCGATTGACGCCGCGCGGCGGCTGCTGGCTGCCGCTGAACATGCGCTCGAACCAGTATTCGGCGTTGGCGCCCGTGGTCCAGCCGTTATAGGAGCCGTTCACGCCCTTGTAGCCGCCCGACTCGGCCGAGATCATCGCCGTGAAGTCGAGATATTGCGGCTCCACGCCGACGCCCACCGCCTTCAGGTCCTGCTGGATCAGCTCGAACACCTGCCGCGCCATGGCATTGCCCGGCCCGCTGATCGGCACCATGAGCTTCAGCGTGACCGGCTGCGCCACGCCCGACTGCGCGATCAGCGCCTTGGCCTTGGCCGGATCGTAGGCATAGATCTCGGCGAAGCCCTTCTGGTAGATCTCGTTGCCGCGCGGCACGGGACCGTATTTCGGCGTCATCTGGCCGCCGACGAGCGCCGAAATGGCGTCGCGGTTGATGGCGTAGTTCAGCGCACGGCGGAAGTCGGCATTGTCGGTCGGCGCGAGCTTGAGGTTGAAGCGGATGAAATAGAGGTTGGCGGGCTCGGGATACTGGACGGTGACGCCTTTCTGGCCCTTGAGCTGCTCGATCTGCTGCGAGCCCGCGCTCGCGATCATGTCGACGGCACCGGTCTGCAGCTCGGTCGCCGCGGTCGTCGGATCGTAGATCGGCCGGAAGACGATGCGGTCGAGCTTCGGCCGCCCGCCCCAGAAGTTGGGATTGCGCACCAGCTCGACCTGGCCGCCGTTTTCGAACTTGGCGATGCGATAGGGTCCGCTGCCGACCGGATGCTGGGCGAGCTCATCGCCCTTGTATTGATCGAGCGCAGCGGCGCTCACGATCGACATGCGCTGGTCGGTCAGGAGACGCAGAAGGCCCGCGAAGGGCTGCTTCAACTTGATCACGAAGGTCCGCGCATCCGGCGCCGCCGTGGACTCGATCAGCGCCGTGATCAGCACGAGGCTGCGTGCGGCGCGCTCGTCGTAGACGGGCGAGCTCTTGTCCATCAGGCGGTCGAAGTTCTTCTTGACCGCCGGCGCATCGGCCGCGCTGCCGTCATGGAAGGTCGTGGTGCGGATGGTGAAGCTGTACGTGAGGCCGTCGGGCGAGATCTTCCAGGACTCCGCCAGCGCCGGCTTGATCTCCGGCGCACCCGAGGTCTCCTTGGACATGTCCTCGCGCACCAGCGGATCGAAGATCGCATCGACGATGCGCAGCCCGATCGTGCCGGTCATGCGGTGCGGATCGAGCGGCGGCGTGGTCGCTTCCGAGACGATCACGATCACCGACGACGCCGTCGTTTCCTTGCGGCCGCCCAGCCCCATGCCGTAGACGACCAGTCCGATGCCCGCGACCACTGCGAGGCCGGCGAACAAAAGAGCCCTGCGGCCCGCGCGTGTACGTGCGAACATCAATTCCGTTCCCCGGCCAATCGGCTCCCCGGAGGGAGCCTAGAGCGTCAGGCGGACTGGCAGCAAGGTCTGGCAGCAAGGTCTGGCAGCAAGGTCTGGCAGCAGGGACGCATGCCGCTATGATCCACCGCGGAGGAACCCATCATGCCGCTCGCGACAAAATACCTGTTCATCGTCAGCATGGACGTGGCCAAGGACAAGGAAGCGCTGTTCAACGAGGTGTACGATACCGAGCATGTGCCCCTGCTCATGAAGGTGCCGGGCGTGAAGGCCGTCACGCGGCTCGCGACGGTGCCGGCCGCCTTCAATATCGGCGGGGAGCGCAAGACGCTCGATGGCGCGGGCATGGCGCACTATGTGGCGCTGTACGAACTCGACAGTCCGGACGTGCTCTTGAGCAAGGAATGGGCGGAGGCCGGCGAAAAGGGCCGCTGGCCCAAGGAAGTGCGGCCCTACACGACCAATCGCAGCCATGTCGTGCGCAAGGTGATCTAGGCAAACCTCATCCTGAGGAGCGCCCCCTCATATTTCGTCGGGGGCGCGTCTCGAAGGATGGGAACGAGCACTGTGCCTGAGGCCCATCCTTCGAGATGCATCGCCACGCGATGCTTCTCAGGATGAGGTTCTCACCCGGTGTCCCAGGGGAGAACGAGAATGGAGATCGGCTTCAACCTGCCCAACTCGGGCCCGCTGTCGGCGGGCGATCTGATGGCGAAGATCGCCGTCGAGGGCGAGAAGATGGGCTACGACTATCTCACCGTCACCGACCATGTCGTTCTGCCGGACACACGTGTGCCGGGCTATCCCTATTCCGAGAGCGGCGAGTTCTACGAGGATGCGCCGACCGAACGGCACGAGCAGCTGATCGGCATGGCGTGGATCGCGGCCAAGACCTCGCGCATCCGCCTGGTGGCGGCCGTGCTCGTGGTGCCGCATCGGCCCGCGGTGCTGGCGGCCAAGATGCTGGCGACGCTGGACGTGCTGAGCGGCGGCCGGCTGGTGGTCGGAATCGGCGCCGGCTGGCTGAAGAGCGAGTTCGACGCCGTCGTCACCACGCCCTTTCCCGATCGTGGCGCGGTGACCGACGAATATATCGACGCCTTCCGCGCCCTCTGGACGGAGAGCCAGCCGAAATTCGAGGGCCGCTTCACCAGGATCAATGGCATCGTGCTGGAACCCAAGCCCGTGCAGAAACCGCATCCACCCATCTGGGTCGGCGGCGAGGGCCCGGCGGCGTTGCGGCGAACCGTGCGCGCGGGCAATGCCTGGTATCCGATCGGCTCCAACAACAAGCATCTGCTCGACACCTTGCCGCGCCTCGAGGCGGGCATCGCGCGCCTGCGCAAGGCGGCGGCGGCGGCCGGACGCGATCCGTCATCGATCGGCGTCAGCTTCCGCGTGAAGCGCTACGGCTCGACCGTGCCGCCCAAGGCCAATGACGGTGAGCGGCGGCTGTTCTCGGGCAGCGAGGCCGATCTCATCGCCGACTTCCGCGCACTGAAGGCGATGGGCGTGACGGCCATCGACATCGACTTCGGCCGGCCCAACCCCAAGGCCGACGAGTTGATCGCCGAGATGGGCCGCTTCCGCAAAGCCGTGATCGACAAGATCTGATGAGCGACACGACCATCCCCGTCATCGATCTCGGCCCCTATCTCGCGGGCGAGCCGGGCGCATTGGATCGGGCGGCGGACCAGCTGCGGCATGCGCTGACCGAGATCGGCTTCTACTTCATCGTCAATCACGGCGTGCCGCGGCCGCTGGTGCGCCGTATCTACGACGAGGCGGCGCGATTCCATGCCCTGCCGATGGACCGGAAAATGTCGGTGCGCATCGACAAGCACAATGTCGGCTACCTGCCGATGCGCGGCGACACCTTGCGCACGTCGGTCGTGCAGAAGGTGACCAAGGCCAACTTCAACGAGGCGCTGTTCATCGCCCGCGACCTGCCGGCGGACCATCCCGATGTGAAGGCCGACAAGCGCTTCCGCAGCGCCAACCCGTGGCCTTCGGACCTGCCCGGCTTCCGCGAGACCGTGGTCGAGTATTGCGACACGATGGAGCGGCTGGTGCAGAGATTGATGCGGCTCTACGCCCGCGCGCTCGGCCTGCCGGTGGAGTATTTCGACATCCCCTTCCGCGACCTGCAGTACAAGCTCCGCATGACGCACTATCCGCCGCAGGACGCCGTCGCGGACGACGAGTTCGGCATCGCGCCCCACACCGACACGAGCTTCCTGACGGTGCTGGCGCCCAACGAGGTGCCCGGCCTCGGGGTCCGCACGCAGCAGGGCACGTGGATCGACGCGCCCGCGATCCCCGATGCCTTCGTGGTGAATGGCGGCCAGCTCCTGCTGCGCTGGACCAACGACCGCTTCCTGGCGACGCCGCATCGCGCGATCAACCGCACCGGCGGCGAGCGCTATGCCCTGGCCTTCTTCTGCGACGCCGCTATCGATTGGCCGATCGCCGCGGTGCCGACCTGCGTCGGACCCGACAAGCCGCCGAAATATCCGACGACCTACTACACCGACTACATGGTGCAGTATCAGAAGCGGACCTACGACCTGCTGGCGTCGGAGAATTCGTAACTCCGTCGGACGACGGGTTACTCCGCCGCGACCTTGGCCTTCTTGAGGTCGGTCGAATAGCGGTAATGCACCGGCGCGTTCGATTCGAACGGGCTCTTGAGGTCGAGGCTCTTGGCGATCTCGCGCAATGCCGGGAAGACCTCGGTGCCCATCAGGCGGATGCAGGTGAGCGAGTCTTCCTGGCTCACACGTCCGTCATTGCCCCACAGGGCGAGGATGCCGGGCCGCGTCTCCTCGAGGATGCGCTTCAGCTTCGCGACCACGGTCTTCGGGGTGCCGGCGATGATGCGCAGATCCGCCATCTGCTGCTCGAAGCTCGTGTTGCCACGCGGATTGATAGCGCGGCCGGCGGCGAACTCCACGAAGGCGCGGCGCGCGGTCGGCGAGCCGTAGCCCGAGGGCGTGCTCCACACCGGATGGGCGAGACCGGTGAACTCGCCCTGCATCCAGCGGAACTGCCTGGCGTTCTCGATCGCCTTCTCCTCGTTGTCGGAGATATGGACCTGGATCAGGTAGCCGCGATTCTCCGGCCCGCCGACATAGCCCTGCTGCAACGCGACCTGGTCGTAGAGCTCCCAGATCTTCTTGGTCTGCTCGATCGAGGTGTTGAGGGCGATGTAGGGGTAGCGCTGTTGCGCGGCCCACACGATCGTCTCCTTGCTGATCACGCCCGGGATCCAGACGCGCGGATAGGGCTTCTGCAGCGGCACCGCCCAGGGATTCACCACGCGGTGCTGGTAGTGCGTGCCCTCGAAACGGAACGGTCCGGGCTGCGTCCACGCCTTGACGACGAGATCGTGCGCCTCCTCGAAGCGCTCGCGATTGAAGGCGGGATTGACGCCGGTCGCGAGCTGCTCCTGGCCGCCGCCGCGCACGAAGCCGGACACGAGCCGGCCCTTGGAGATCATGTCGATCATCGCGAGCTCTTCGGCGAGCCGCACGGGGTTCTCCGCGAGCGGCAGCGGATTGCCCAGCATCACGATCTTGGCCTTCTTGGTCATGCCGGCCAGGATCGCGGCGAAAATGTTGGCCTTGGCCTGCATGCAGAACGGCGCGTTGTGGTGCTCGTTCAGCATGATGCCGTCGACGCCGACCTCCTCGGCCAGCATGTATTGCTCGATGTAGTTGTTGTAGAGCCGCGAGCCGGCGACAGGATCGAAGTTGCTGTTGGGGAACATCAGCGCCGTCGCGCCGAAGTCGCGGCCGGCCTGCTCGGAATAGGCCGACATCGGCTGCTCGGTGAAATACATCAGATGCATGACCGCTCCTCCTAGCCGATGAAGTTCAAGACGAGTTTGGCGAGCGTCTCGGGCTGCTCCATGTCGACGCAATGGCCGCAACCCTTGACGATCTCCAGCTTCGCGTTGGGCAGCGCTTCCACGTAACGCTTGGCGGCACTCTGCGGCACGACCCGATCGTCGTCGCCCCACACGACCAGCGCCGGCGCGTGCACCGAGCGCAGCAGGTGCGGCAGGGTCTGGCTGTACATGTAGGGCTTCCAGGCGATACGGAAGCTCATCTCGCGGCAGATGTCCCACATTTCGAGCTGGTCGGTCGTGGGCTCCGCGCCATAGACGCGGTCGAATGCCTTCTGGTCGTGGAAGCCCGCGCGCGCATAGTCGATGTAGCCGGTGATCGCGAGATCGAGGATGTCGCCACCCTTGTCTCCATGGGGCGGCTTGATGCCCATGGCACCGACCAGCACCAGCTTCGACACGTCGGCAGGCGCCATGCTCGCCATCTCGGCCGCGATCCAGCCACCGAAGCCCAGGCCTACCAGCGCCACGTCCTTCAATTTCAATTCGCTCAGCAGCCCGCGATAGACGACGGCGATGTCGCGCACGCTCCGCATCCAGTCGGGCCGCGGCGAGCGGCTGTAGCCCGGATGATGCGGCACCAGCACGTCGTGCTTGGCCGCAAGCGCGTCATAGAAAGGGAGCTCGTCGAGTGTGCCGGTCTCGTGATGCAGCACCAGCACCGGACGGCCGCGTCCGGCGCGCCTCACATGCAGCTTGGTTCCGGCGGCCTCCATCGTGGAGCCGCTCCAGCCTGCATCCGCCATTTGTTTCCTTCCCTCGCAGCGCGACGAAGTCGTCGCGCCTTAGTCGTCGCGATGGTTGCAACGACAACTGAGGGAGTCAAACTTCGGCCGTTTCGCCGAGCGGTGCTACTCCGCCGCCATCTTGTGCGGCGCCGCGTCGAGCGCCTCGGAGATCTTGGGCGGCGAGAGCGGCAGGTCGACCATGCGGATGCCGGTCGCGCGCGCGACGGCATTGCCGACGGCGGCGACCGGCGGAATGATCGGCACCTCGCCCACGCCGCGCACGCCATAGGGATGCGTCGGGTTCGGCACCTCGACCAGGACCGTCTCGATCCGCGGCAGGTCGGAGGCGACCGGCATGCGGTAGTCGAGGAAGCCCGGGTTCTGCAGCAGGCCCTTGGCGTTGTAGATGTACTCCTCGTTCAGCGCCCAGCCGATGCCCTGCACCGCGCCGCCCTGGAGCTGGCCCTCGACGTAGGACGGATGGATGGCGGTGCCGACATCCTGCGCCGCCGTGTAGCGGCCCACGGTGACGACGCCGGTGTCGCCGTCGACCTTGAGGTCGCAGACATGGACGCCGAAGCCCGGGCCTGCGCCCGTGACGTTGAGCTGGGCATGGCCGTTGATCGGCCCGCCCGTCTTGCCCGCCTGCGCGGCAAGAGCCGCGATGGAAAGCGGCTCGAACTCGCCGACATTGGAGCCGGCGGGCTTGGCCATGCCGTTCTCCCAGATCACGCCTTCCGGATCGACGTTCCAGATCTTGGCGGCGCGCACCTTCAGCTCGCGGATCAGGTCGCGCACCGAGTTCACGACGGCGAGGCCCGTCGCGAAGGTGACACGGCTGCCGCCGGTCACGAAGTTGAAGCCGATCGAGGCCGTGTCGGCGATCACCGGCCGGACCTTCGAATAGTCGACGCCGAGCTCCTCGGCCGCCATCAGGGCGAGCGAGGCGCGGCTGCCGCCGATATCGGGATTGCCCGAGATCACCGTCACCGAACCGTCCTCGCCGACATGGGCCGCGGCGCTCGAATCGGCGCCGACGTTGAACCAGAAGCCCGCGGCGACGCCGCGCGCGTAGCCCGGCTTCACCGGCGTCTTGTAGTGCGGCGAGTTCTTCGCCGCTTCCAAGGTCTCGACCATGCCGATGCGGCCGAAGGTGACTCCGTAGGCGGTCTTGGTGCCCTGCTTGGCGGCGTTCTTCAGGCGGAGATCGATCGGATCCATGTTCAGCCGCTGGGCCAGCATGTCGATCGTCGATTCGACGGCCCAGGCGGAGATCGGCGCGCCCGGCGCGCGATAGGCCGCCACCTTGGGACGGTTGCTGACGACGTCGAAGCCCACGATGTGGACGTTGTCGATGTCGTAGCAGGCATAGGAGCACATGCAGGCCGGACCGACCGGCGAGCCCGGGAAGGCGCCCGCCTGCATCTCGACCGTGCACTCGGCGGCGACGATGCGGCCGTCCTTGGTGGCGCCGATCTTGACCTTGACGTTGCCGCCCGGCGCGGGACCGGAGGCGCGGAACACTTCCTCGCGCGTCATGGTCATCTTCACCGGCTTGCCCGACTTCTGCGACAGGCGGATGGCCAGCGGCTCGAGATAGACGACGGTCTTGCCGCCGAAGCCGCCGCCGATCTCGGTCGGCGTCACGCGGATCTGCGAGGTGTCGATGTTGAGGAGCTTGGCGCAGAAGCCGCGCACCTGGAAATGGCCCTGCGTCGTCGACCAGACCTGGACCTGGCCGTCTTCGGCCGCGGTGGCGAGCGCAGCATGCGGCTCGATATAGCCCTGATGGACGGCCTGCGTGGAGTAGTCGCGCTCGATCACCACCTCGGCCTGGGCGAAGCCCGCCTTGGTGTCGCCCTTGTTGAACTCGATGCGCTTGGCAATGTTCGACGCCTTGGTCGCCGGCGGATTGGCGCCCTCGGTCATCAGATGTTCGTGCAGGACCGGCGCATCGGGCTTCATGGCGTCGGCGACGTCGATCACGTGCGGCAGGACCTTGTAGTCGACCTTGATCAGGGCCAGCGCCTCCTTGGCGACGGCTTCCGAGACGGCGGCAACCGCCGCGACGGGATGGCCCTCGTAGAGCGCCTTCTCGCGCGCCATGATGTTGCGCGTGATGTCGCGCAGGTTCACCTGCATCTCGCCGGTCGGCACGATGAGGTTGGCCTGCTCGGGGAAATCCTTCGCCGTCACGACCGCCTTCACGCCGGACAGCGCCTCGGCCTTGGACGTGTCGATCGACTTGATGATCGCGTGCGGATGCGGGCTGCGCAGCACCTTGCCGATCAGCTGGCCGGGCAGGCTGAAGTCCGCGCCGAAGCGGGCGCGGCCCGTCACCTTGTCGGCGCCGTCGGGACGATCAGGACGCGTGCCGATCCACTTGTACTTTGGATTGCTCATTTGGCGGCCCTCATTTCAGCGGCCACGTCGAGGACCGCGGTGATGATC
The DNA here is from genome assembly GCA_035501235.1 of Reyranella sp. Taxonomy (GTDB): domain Bacteria; phylum Pseudomonadota; class Alphaproteobacteria; order Reyranellales; family Reyranellaceae; genus Reyranella. The sequence goes on along the minus strand of DATJWN010000299.1, from coordinate 6,904 downwards.
TTGTCGTAGCCGGTGCAGCGGCAGAGATTGCCCGCGAGCCAGTAGCGGACCTCGGTCTCCGTCGGATTCGGGTTCTTCGCGAGCAGCGCGCGGGAAGCGACCAGGAAGCCCGGCGTGCAGATGCCGCACTGGAGAGCCGCCATCTCGACGAACTTCTTCTGCAGCGGATGCAGCTTGTCGCCGTCGGCCATGCCCTCGATGGTCTCGATCTTCGCGCCCTGCGCTTCGGCGCCGAGCACGAGACAGGAGCAGACGAGGCGGCCGTTGACGGTGACGCTGCAGGCGCCGCAGTCGCCCGAGCCGCAGCCTTCCTTGCTGCCGGTCAGTCCCAGCGTGTCGCGCAGGACGTCGAGCAGGGTCTGGTTGGCATCGCACAGGAACTCGGTGGGCGCGCCGTTGATGGTCGTGTTGACGTGAATCTTGGCCATGTGTCGTTCTGCCTTCTTACGCCCAGGTTTCGTGCATGTGGTGTTCGACGCCCTTGACGCGATCGCGAGCGATCAACGCCACGCGCTTCAGCAGCACGCCGGCAATCTTGGTGCGGTACTTGATGGTGCCGCGCTTGTCGTCGATCGGCTTGCAGGCCGCCGAGCAGGCCGCCGCCGCGGCATCGAGCGCCGCGTCGTCGAGCTTGGAGCCGACCAGCGCCTTCTCCGCCTTCTCGACCCGCAGCACGGTCGGCGCCACGGCGCCGAGGCCGACACGGGCACCGACGCAGGTGTCGCCCTTCATCGTCAGGCTGACGCCCATACCGACGACGGCGATGTCCATCTCGGTGCGCGGAATGAGGCGCCGATAGGCATCGCTCGAATTCTTCGGCCGCGCCGGCAGGGTGAGCGACACGACGATCTCGCCGGGCTTGAGCGTGGTCTTGCCCGGACCCGCACAGAACTTCTCGACCGGCACCGAGCGCTTGCCCTTGGGGCCCTGCACATTGACGACGCAGCCCGCCGCCACCAGCGCCGGCACCGAATCGGCCGCGGGCGAGGCGTTGCAGAGATTGCCGCCCATCGAGGCGCGCCCCTGGACCTGTGTCGAGCCGATGAGGTTCGCCGCCTCGATCACGCCGGGCCAGGCCTTCTTCAGCTTCTTGTTCTCGCCCAGCACCGCCGCGGGCGTGGCCGCGCCGATGGTGAAGCTGCCCTTCTTTTCGACGATGGTCGTCATCTCGGGAATCTTCTTCACGTCGACGATGACGCCCGGCGATTTCAGGCCGCTCTTCATCTGGACCAGAAGGTCCGTGCCGCCGGCGAGGACCCAGCCCTTGCCCTTGGCGGCCTGCATCATTTTTACCGCCTCTTTGACGTTCTTGGCGGACATGTACTGGACTTCGCTCATGTCTCGGCGCTCTCCCGCTATTCGCTTTTAGGACAACGTATCTGAGCCGACTGCACGCCCGAGAGCAAGCCGAAGCGCCCGCCAATGGACAAAAACAGCCCTTGTGCGCAGACTATTCGGCGGATTGGGGGAACAAAGATGTCCGAAACGACGATGGATTTTCCGCCTGCCGGACAGACAGTGGGCCAGGCGGCCGGCATCCGGCGCCGCGCCATCATCTCGAGCGCGGTCGGCAATTTCGTCGAATTGTACGATTTCATGATCTACGGCTTCTTTGCCGCCCAGATCGCCGCCAACTTCTTTCCCACGGGCAACGACACCATCGATCTGCTGAAGGCCTTCGCGGTGTATGGCGTGGGCTTCTTCATGCGGCCCATCGGCGCCATCGTGATCGGCGCCTATGGCGACCGGCAGGGGCGCAAGAACGCCCTGGTGCTGACCGTCGGCCTGATGGCCGCCGCGACCGCGCTCACGGGCCTGATCCCGTCCTACAGCAGCATCGGCATTGCAGCCCCGCTCCTGCTGCTGCTCTGCCGCCTGGCGCAGGGCTTCTCGACCGGCGGCGAATGGGGTGGGTCCGCGGCCTTCCTGGTCGAGTTCGCTCCCCCGGGCAAACGCGGGCTGATCGGCAGCGTGCAGCAATTCAGCGTCGGCCTCGCCCTGATCGCGGCCACGGTGACGGCAGCCGTCCTGAACGGGGCGCTCACCAAGGACGCGATGGTCACCTGGGGCTGGCGCATTCCGTTCCTGATCGGCTTCGTGCTGGCGCCGATCGGGCTCTATCTGCGGTCGAAGGTCTCGGAAAGCCCGGCCTTCAGTCGCACCGTCGAGAAGAAGCAGGTCGCGACCAATCCATTCGCCGACGCGCTCACGACGCATCGCCTCCCCGTCCTCGCGGCGTTCGGCTTGTCCGCCATCGGTACGGTCGGCAACTACACCTACAATATCTGGCTTCCCGCCTTCGCCTCGGGCCAGCTCAAGATCCCGGGCAGCACGGCCTACACTTCCGCGACCGTCGCCGCCGTCGTACTCACCGTGCTCACGCCGGTCATGGGCTGGCTGTCCGACAAGGTAGGACGCAAGTCGATCCTCCTGGTCTCGGCGGTGGCCTATGGCCTGCTCTCCTTCCCACTCTTCAGCTACCTGTCCGGCTCGCCCGACGGGACCAAGCTGATGATCGTCCAGTCGATCTCGGCAGTATTGCTTGCCATGTATGCCGGGCCGCTCTGCGCCATCCTGTCCGAGCTGTTCCCGACCAAGGTCCGCTTCACCGCTCTGTCGATCGGCTACGGCATGTCGGTGACGCTGTTCGGCGGCTTTGCGCCCTTCATCGCGACCTGGCTCACCAACGCCACCAAGAACCCGGTGGCGCCCGCCTACTTCCTGGTGTTCGCCGCAATCGTGAGCGCCGGCACCCTGTTCTTCATGAAGGACCGCACCAATGCTCCCCTCGATTGAGAAGGAGAAGACCGGCAACGCAGCGGCCGGCAACCATACCTGCGATCCGGTGACGCTCGAGATCGTGCGCGGCGCGATCCGGGCGGCGCAGGCGGAAATGGAGGCGCTGATCGAGCGCACGGCCATCTCGGCCTTCATCCGCGAGAAGAAGGATTTCTATACCGCCGTGTTCGACGAGAACGGCATCATGGCCGTGGGCTCGAACCTGCCGGTGTTCGGCGACATCTGCGGGCCGGTGTTCAAGGACTTCCCGCCCGACTCCATGAAGGAGGGCGACCTCTACTGGTACAATGACTGCTACGGCTCGCGCGGCGCGGTCTCGCATTCCAACGACCAGGTCCTGCTGGCACCGGTATTTCACGAAGGCCGCCGCTGCGGCTTCGTCATGGGCTGGGCGCACTTCTCCGACATCGGCGGCATGCGCGCGGGCTCGATCAGCCCCGATGCCTCCGACATCTTCCAGGAAGGCATCATCATCCCGCCGACCAAGCTGATCGACGCGGGCCAGACCAACGAAGCCACGCTCAAGATCTTCTTCCGCAACTCGCGCTTCCCTGAGCAGAACGTGGGCGACATGCGCGCGCTGATGGCCAGCACCTCGCTCGGCGTGCGCCGCATCCAGGAGATCGTCGCCCGCTTCGGCGCCGACGTCGTGGCCGACGCGCTGCGCCAACTCCTCGCCCGCACACGCAGCCTCGTCCGCGCCAAGCTCGCCGAGACCTTCGACTACGGCACGCATCGCTTCACCGACGCGATCGACAGTGACGGCCACGGCAACGGGCCCTTCCATCTGCGCCTCGCCCTGACGCGCGAGAAGGGTCCCGACGGCGAGGATCGCTTCATCTTCGACGCCACCGCGACGGACGACCAGTCTGCCGGACCGGTGAACCTGCTGATGAATCCCGACGTGCCCGGCACGGCGCTGTCGATGTTCTATCTCGGCGGCGATTCCTCGCAGGTGGTCAATGCCGGCGGCGCGCAGGCGCTCGACGAGGTGCGGCTGCGCGAGGGCTCGCTGCTGTGGCCCAGGTTCCCCGCGCCGCTCGGCATGCGCGGGTTGACGCTGATGCGTTTCCTCGCGGCCGTGAACGGCTTGATCAACGTTGCGGGCGGCCAGGCGCCGGCCGCGCACTCGGCTTACGTCATCGGCTTCATGCGCGGCACCTACAGGACCGACGAGGGCAAGATCGCGCCCTTCCTGATGTCGGACGGCATCGGTGTCGGCTGGGGCGCGCGCTCCTACGCCGACGGTACCGACGCCGTCTATTTCGTGGCCCAGGAGAACTATCCCGTCGAGTTCCTCGAGGTCGGCTATCCGGTGCGCTTGAGCACCTACGGCATCCTCACCGACTCGGGCGGCGCCGGCCAATATCGCGGCGGCTGCGGCATCGTGCGCGAGTACGTCGTGCAGGCCGAGGAGGCGATGATGGCCATCCGCATCGACAGCGTGAAGAACCCGCCCTGGGGCATGTCCGGCGGCCAGGCGGGCGGTACCGGCCGCATCGTCGTCAATCCCGGCACCAATCACGAGCGCCAGCTCCAGCCCTTGAGCGACGGCAATATGCTGAAGAAAGGCGACATCCTGCGCATCGAGACCGGTGGCGGCGGCGGCTTCGGCCATCCCTTCGACCGCGCGCCCGAGAGCGTCGCTGAAGACGTGGCCGGCGGCTTCGTCAGCCCCGAGCAGGCCAAGCGCCTCTATGGCGTCGCGATCGACGACGGCGTCGTCGATGCCGCGGCCACGGCGGCGCTGCGCCGCAAGCGTCCCGAAGTTCGTGCTTTCCATCGTCACGCGTATGTCGACAGCCTCGCCTAGCTCCAATCTCGCCGTCGCCGTCGATATCGGCGGCACCTTCACCGACATCGCCCTCTACGACGCCGCCAGCGGCAGGGTCTGGCGCGCCAAGACACCGAGCGTGCCGAGCGATCCCAGCCAGGCCTTCCTGACCGGCGTGCGGTTGGCGCTGGCCGATGCCCAGCGCGAAGCGCCGACGCTCGGCCGCGTGCTGCACGGCACGACCGTTGCCACGAACATGATCCTGGAAGGCAAAGGCGCGAAGACCGCGCTCCTGACCACGGCGGGCTTCCGCCACGTGCTCACCATCGGTCGCCAGGACATCCCGCGCCGCGAGAACTATCTCGCCTGGGTGAAGCCTGCGCGGCCGGTGCCGGCCTCGCGCGTGCTCGAGGTGAAGGAGCGCATTGGCGCGGGCGGCACGGTGATCGAGCCGCTCGACGAGGCGAGCGTGGCCGAAGCGGCCGCACGCTGCCGCACGCTCGGCGTCGAGGCCGTGGCGATCTGCCTGCTTCATTCCTTCGCCAATCCCGCACACGAGCGGCGCGTCGCCGAGCTTCTGCGCGCGGCATTGCCGGGTATCTCGGTGACCGCGTCGTCCGACGTGCTGCCGGTCGTGCGCGAGTACGAACGCTCGCTCGCCACGGTGCTGAACGCTGTGGTGATGCCAGGCGTGTCGACCTACGTCTCGCGCCTCGAGAAGCGCCTCGCAGATGAGAAGGTCGAGGCGCCGCTGCTGCTGATGCAATCCAATGGCGGCGTCGCCGGCGGCGCCACCATCCGGCGCGCCCCGGCGCTGACCGCGCTCTCCGGCCCGGCGGCCGGCGTCGTAGGCGCCCGCGACGTCGCGGCGGCTTGCGGCATCAAGGACATCCTGACCGTCGACATCGGCGGCACCAGCGCCGACATCTGCCTGATCAAGGATGGCCGCATCGACCTGACGCAAGGCGGCCATGTCGGCGACTGGCCGTTGCCGCTCCCCATGGTCGACATGGTGACCATCGGCGCCGGCGGCGGCTCGATCGCCAACGTGACGGCCGGCACCCTCACCGTCGGCCCGCAGAGCGCCGGCGCCGAACCCGGCCCCGCCGCCTATGGTCGCGGCGGCACGAAGGCCACGGTCACCGACGCGCATGTCGTGCTGGGCCATCTGCCGACCAGCCTGCTCGGCGGGCGCATGGCGCTCGATGCCGCGGCGGCGCGCAACGCGGTCGAGAGCAATGTCGCCAAGCCACTGGGTCTCCCACTGGAAGACGCGGCGCGCGGTGTACTTGCCATCATCGACAACAACATGGTCGGCGCCTTGCGCGTCGTGTCGGTCGAGCGCGGCCACGATCCGCGCGATTTCACCCTGGTGCCGTTCGGCGGCGCGGGCCCGCTGCATGGCTGCGCGCTCGCCGAGCTTCTGGGCATCACGCGCGTGCTGATCCCGCCCGCGCCCGGCGTGCTCTGCGCCGACGGCCTGCTCGCCGCCGATCTCAAGGCCGATTTCAGCCGCACGCTGCCGAAGGCCGGTGCGATCGACCTCGCGACGACGCGCACGATCTACGACGAGCTTTCCGCCCAAGCCGACGCCTGGCTCGCCGGCGAAAAGGTGGCAGCGGAGAACCGCCATCAGATCCGCGTCGCGCTGATGCGCTATCACGGCCAGGGCGGCGAAGTCCCCGTGCCATGGATCGACGACACAGCCAAGGTAGAGGCGGCTTTCAACGCCGCGCACGAAGCACTCTACGGCTTCAAGCTCGACTCAGCGGTCGAGCTCGTGACGTTGCGCGTCGAGGCGACCGGCCGCATGCCCGCGCCACCCAAGCCCTCGCTTGCCGGCGGCACGGGCGCCAAGCCGCAAGCGCGAGCCCACGTACATCTCGCCACAGGCGCGACCGACGTGCCGCTCTACGACCGCGCGATGCTCGGCGCCGGCGACCGGCTCGCCGGACCGGCCATCGTCACGCAGCTCGATGCCACGACCCTCGTGAAGCCCGGCTGGACCGTCGAGGTGCAACCCTCCGGCGCACTCATGCTCTCGGCAGGCTAAACCATCAATCGTCGCTGCTGGAGCGGCTTCCGGTCAGATGGGGCCGCTAAAGCGGTTCCATCTGACCGGAAACGCGTCGATCGAAGCGCTTCGACCTTCGGCACATTCCGCTCGGCTGGTTACAGCCGAGCGGAATATGCTCTTGGCAGCACGATGACGATCGAAAGGCCGCCGCCCGGCCGATTGGAGGCGCTCACCCGACCGCCGAGCGCCTCGACATGGCGACGCGCGATCCACAGTCCCAATCCCGAATGCGGCGACTGGCCTTCCTCCTGCTC
>DATJWN010000298.1:0-6479 GCA_035501235.1 Reyranella sp. | reverse complement strand
GCTGCGTGCGCCCGACGGTGCCTTCGCCCTGCTGGGCCACCTCCGCCAGCGCAGCCTCAAGGTGAAGGCCGGCGAATGGGTTGAGGCGGGGCAGGTCGTGGCGGCCTGCGGCAATTCGGGGCGATCCGCCCAGCCGCATCTCCATCTGCAGATGCAGTCGCTGGGCGACCTCGGCGCGCCGACGCGGCCGTTGCATCTGCGCAGCGTCGTCGTGCAGGCGAAGGCCGGAGAATCAGGTGACTATAGCCTCTCCGCCCGGCCGGCCGAGGGCGAACTCGTGGCGGCGGCGCTGAGCGACGGCCGGCTCGCCGAGGCGCTGCATCTGCCCGCCGGCCGCACGCTGCTCTTCGAGGGCGAAGGCGCCCGCCCTACGCTCGCCGTCGAGCTCTCGCTGCTGGGCGAGTTCCGTCTCTCCGCCGGCAAGGGCGCCGTCGCGTCCTTCGACGAGCGGCCCGATGTGCTGGCCTTCTACGATCGCCAGGGTCCGCGCGCGCCCTGTCTCGACACCTGGCTGCTCGCCGTCGGCCTGACGCCCTTCTCCGGCAGCGCACGCGCCTGGTCGGATGCGCCGCCGGTGACGCTGGCGCCGCTCGGCCTCCTCGACCGGCTGGCACTGGTGGTGCTGCGGCCCTTCGGCGCGACCTTCGACAGCCGCTACCGCCGCGACTGGGACGCCGCGCGCAACGCCTGGCGCCAGCAGGGCGAGCACCGTCTCGCGCTCCTGCCCGGCTACACGATCGAGGCCGCAAGCGAGGCGATCATCGAGCCAGGCACAGGCGTGCGCGAGATCGAAGTAGCCTGCCGCAACGCGCGCCGACGCTTCACGCTGAGGAGCGTGGGCAGCGTCGGCGATATCGGCGTACCCGAGCTCGCCGGGCCCGCCGTCAGTTCTTCTTGATCCCCCAGAACACCGTCACCGGCGCAGGGACCGCCGGAACCTCGATATTCTTGCGCACCGCCCACACGCCGAACCATTCGCCGAGCGGGACGTGGGTCACGATCTGCATGGCATAGCGCTGAACCTGCTCGGCGACCTTCTTCTTCTCCTCAGGCGTCGTGGCCTGCACGAACTGGTCGCGCAGCTTCTCCATCTCCGCGTCGCAAGGCCAGCCGGCACGCGCCTTCTCGCAGGTCGTGGCCAGGTTCGGCGTCATCAACGGATCGAGGATGTCGAGCTGCGACCAGCTCGTGCCGAAGGCGTTCCAGCCGCCCTCCGAGGGCGGGCCCTTCTTGCCGGTCAGGCGCGCCACCATGCTCTGCCAGTCCATCGGCTGCACATCGACCTTGAAGCCCACCTTCTCGAGCTGCGCCTTGGCGACCGGGGCAAGCTGCTTGATGACGCCGAGGTCCGTCGGCTGCGGGATCACGATCGGGCTGCCGTCGTAGCCGCTTTCCTTCAGCAGCTCCTTGGCCTTGGCGACATTGCCCTCGATCAGCCCGTCCATGCCGGCCGTGGTGGCGAGCGGCGAATCGCAGGTGAACATCGCCTTGCACGGCCGGTAGAAGCGTTTGTCGCCGATATTGGCCTGGAGGAACTCGTCCTGGCTGAGGGCATAGGCGACGGCCTGGCGGGCCTTCACGTTGTTGAAGGGCGGCTGGAGCCAGTTCATGCGCAGCACGTACTGGTTCGACGTCCTGCCGGTCAGGACCTTCACGTCCTTGCTCTTCTCCAGCACCGACAGATGGTCGTAGTCGACGCTCTCCAGCATATCGAGCTCACCGTTCAGCAGCGCGTTGAGCTGGGTGTCGGCGTCGGGGATCCAGACCCATTCGACGCGATCGAGCGACACGACCTTGCCGCCGGCGAGACCCGACATGGGCTCGTTGCGCGGCTTGTACTTGGGGTTCTTCAGGAACACGACCTTCTCGCCGGGCTTCCATTCGTCCTTCTTGAAGATGAAAGGGCCCGAGCCGATCACATTGTCGCTCTGGGTGAAGGCGTCCTGCGCCTCGGCCGCCTTCTTGGGGAAGATGAAGGGCACGACGACCGACGGCTTGCCGATCGCCTCGAGCAGCGGGCCGAACTTCTGCTTCAGGATGATCTGGAAGGTCTTGGCATTGACGACCTTGTACTCCTGCAGCGAGGCCGCGAGCTTCTGGCCCATCGAATCGCGCGAGGCCCAGCGCTTCAGCGAGGCGATGACATCGTCGGACGTGACGGGCGCACCGTCGTGGAACTCGAGCCCGTCGCGCAGGGTGAAGGTCCAGGTCAGGCCGTCGGCGCTGGTCTCCCACTTGTCGACCATCTGCGGCTTGACCTGCAGGTGCTCATCGACCGCGAACAGCGTGTCGTACATCATGTAGCCGAGGTTTCGCGTGATGTAGGCGCCGCTCCACACCGGATCGACCGCCTTCACGTCGGAATGCATCACGACCTTGAAGACCGTCTCGGCTGAAGCGAATGGCGCGGTACTGACCGCGGCGAGCGCCACGGCCGAAGCGAGCAGAAAACGACGCATATATGGCCCCCAAGCCAAAGGTGAGGGCCGAAGTCTAGGCCGCGTTGACCGCCGGAGTCACGCCAGCTCGAGGCCGTACACGCGCGCCGCGGTGCCCGAAAAGAGCGCCGTCTTCTCGGCGGCGGAACAGCCGGCCGCCAGCCGCTTGAAGGCATTCCACAGTACGCCGTAGCCCGAGGTGATCTTGTCGACCGGGAAATTGCTCTCGAACATGCAGCGGTCCGCGCCGAACAGCTCGATGCAGGTCTCGACCCAGGGCCTGAAGCCTCGGGCCAGCTCCTCGGAGCCGGGCGGCTTGGCCCGCTGGTAGAAGTCGAACCAGCCCATGGCCATGCCGAGGCCGCCCACCTTCACGGCGATATTCTTGCGCTTGGCGAGGTCGGCCATGGTCTTCTTCCAGAGGCTGCGCACCTCGTCGTGGCGGCCGGCATAGCCCGCATAGCCCAGCGGCCCGCCGACATGGTCCAGGACGATGGGGGTGTCGGGAAAGGCGTCGGCCAGCTCGGCGATCTCGCCGAGCTGCGGGTGATAGAGCCAGGCATCGAACGTGAGCCTGCGTCTGGCCAGCTCCCTGAAGCCTTCGCGCCAGGTCTTGTCCCGCGTCAGCTCGGGCGTCGGGTCGGTGCGCGAGTTGCGGATGCCGGGATCGGCATCCCAGCCGGTCTGGTAGCGGATGCCCTTGAAGCGGCCGTTGCCCGCGGCGATCTGCGCATCGAACACCGCGCCCGCCTTGGCGCCGAGACGCAGATCGACGTGGCTCACGATGCCCGCGCAGGCACGCAGGTTGCCATAGAGGCCCGACGCGCTCATGGCGGCGACGCCATTGGCGAACTCGGTTTCGCCCGTGCAGCGCAGTTCGGCCGGACCGTCCTTGCGGTACATCGAATGGCAATCGACGAAGACGGTCGCCACGACATTGTGGCCCTCCTGCGTGTCGGCCAGGAGGTCGTGGAACAGATAGTCGTTGCCGGCGCGCTGCCACAGATGATGGTGCGGGTCGACGATCGGCAGCGCGGGCTCCAGCGCCTCTTCCTTCGTCTGGGCGACCCACTTTGGATCGGGCGCTATGACATTGCCCAGAACGGGCGCTGCTTCCTTGGCCATTGGCGTTGCTCCCTCAGAGGACCGGTGGGTCCGTTATCATCGAGACGTGTGCGGCGACGACCTTCCAACCGACATCGGGAAAGCGCACCCAGCTCTGCATCTGGCGGCCCGTCGCCTCGCGGCCGCGCACCTTGTAGACGAGCGTGACGGTCGCGACGTCGCGGCCGTAGGTCACGATGTCGAGCTTCAGCCGCTTCTCCTTGGTGCCTGGTCCCGGTGGCCTCGCGACACGATGCGCATGGATGCGATCGAAGCCGTAGCCGTGCTCGTTGTTGGCCAGGCGGATCGTGTGCGGGCTGTTCCAGAAGGTCGCGTCCAGCACCTCGACATTCTTGTCGATCAGCGCCTGCTCGTAGCGCTCGAACAGCGTGCGCACCTCGGCCACGACCTCGGGGATGTTGGGCGTCATGTCCGTCACTTGGCGGCCTCCATCGCACGCGCCACGGCGACCAGCTGGGCGTCGCTGCCGCGCGGGCCGATGATGGAGAGGCCGACCGGCAGGCCGTCAACGGTGGCACCCGGCAGATTGACCTGCGGATGGCCCGCCAATCCGCCCTGCGCGCAGAGGCAGGTGATGCGGTCGCGCAGCGGATCGAGCACCGATAGCGGCTGGCCCATGAGAGGCGCGGGGAATGGCGTCGTGGGCAGGCAGAGGATCGTGCCCGGAGGCAGCAGATGCGCCATGCGGCCGCGCGCCTCCAGACGCATCGTCGCGGCCCAGCTCTGGTCGGCGGCGGGGATCATCGAGCTCAGCACGAGCTGGCGCGCCACTGAGAAGGCGAAGCGCGGATTGCGCTTGTCGAGCCAGTCCTTGAACGTGTTGTACGACTCGACCGGCTGCAGCGAGCGCTGCGCGCGCGCCCAGGTCGAGAGGCCCTGCGGCGCCATGATGTCCTCGCGGCTGTGGCCGATCAGCGAGGCGAGCTTGGCGACCGTCGGGCGAAGGGCGGCGGCGACATTGGCATCGGCAAAACCGAACGTGTCGGTCGCGACGACGAGGCAGGTCGGCAGCGCGCTCGGGATCGGCTCGCCCAGCATCACCGAGGAGACCTTGGCGAAAGTCCCGGCATCGCGCGCGAACCAGCCGGTCGTGTCCGAGGTCGGCGCCTGGGGCAGCATGCCCGTCGTGTCGATACGGCCGTGCGTGGGGCGGATGCCGTAAAGGCCGCAGAAGCTCGACGGCACGCGAACCGAACCGCCGGTGTCCGTGCCGAGCGCCGTATCGCAGATCCCGGCGGCGACGGCGGCGGCCGAGCCCGAGGACGAACCGCCCGGTACACGGCCAGGTGCGCGGATGTTCTTCGGCGTGCCGTCGAAGGCGTTCTCGCCCAGGATGCCGAGCGAGACCTCGTCGGTGATGGTCTTGCCGATCAGGGTGCAGCCGGCATCGAGGAGCGTCTGCACCGCCCAGGAATGCCTGGCGGGAATCGGCCGGCCCGTCGGCCAGTCGTGATTGCCGCCGCCGGTCGGCACGCCCGCGACATCGAACAGATCCTTCGCCGCGAAGGTGAGCCCCGACAGCGGGCCGCCGCTCCTGCCCTCGATACGCACCCGCGGTCCGGGCACGAAGGCCCCAATATCTTCGGTCATCCGACTCCCCTCTGCTCGCGAGTATGCCCCAACGCAAAAAGCCCGCCACAGGGGGCGGGCTTTCGCTTTCGTCTGTCGAAGGAGATCAGCGGCTGTAGTACTCGACCACCAGCGACGGCTCCATCTGCACCGGATACGGCACGTCGGCGAGCTTGGGGCCGCGCACGAAGGTGCCCTTCATCTCAGCGTGATCGACGGAAACGTATTCCGGCACGTCGCGCTCGGCGCTCTGCGTCGACTCGAGCACGCGGGCCATCTCCTTGGCCTTCGAAGTGAGCTCGATCACGTCGTTGTCCTTCACGATGTAGGACGCGATGTTGACCCTGCGGCCGTTCACCTTGACGTGGCCGTGGCTGACGAGCTGGCGCGACGCGAACACGGTGATCGCGAACTTCATGCGGTAGATGACCGCGTCGAGACGACGCTCGAGCAGCTCGACCAGGTTCTCGCCGGTGTCGCCCTTGCGGCGCACGGCCTCGAGATAGTAGCGGCGGAGCTGCCGCTCGGAGACCGAGCCGTAGTAGCCCTTGAGGCGCTGCTTGGCCATGAGCTGCAGGCGATAGTCGGTCGGCTTGGTGCGCGCCTGGCCGTGCTGGCCGGGACCGTATTCACGCTTGTTGAGCGGGCTCTTGGGACGGCCCCACAGGTTGACCCTGAGGCGGCGGTCGATCTTGTACTTCGAATTCTCGCGTTTGCTCACGCGGACTCTCCTATTGCTTCGTCGTGTCCGGATAGGCCTGGGTCCGATACAGGGATCGGGGCGGGATGAGGGCCCGATTTGGCCCGCAACCACGTTCTCCGGAAGAAGCGCGGAACATACTGGCGAAAACGGCCCAGTCAAGGAGCCGTTAATGCTGCAAGATCAAGGTCTTACGGGACCGCGGACCTCCAGGTCCGCTCGGAATCATGAGCGGAGCTGGAGCTCCGCGGTCCCGTGATGACGCGTCAAACCTCGACCAGCACGACCTCGTGCGTGACCTTGGCCGATTTCTTGAACATCGCCGTCGCCGAGCAGTACTTCTCGTCCGACAGGCTGACGGCGCGCTCGACCAGAGCCTTGTTCAGCTTGCGGCCGCGCACCGTGTAGACGAGCTTCACCTCGGTATAGACCATCGGGTGCTCGGTGGCGCGTTCGCCGACCAGCGCGACCTCGACTCCCTCGATGTCCTGGCGCTGCTTCTTCAGCATCGACACGACGTCGATCGCGGTGCAGCCGCCCATGCCGATCAGCAGCACCTCCATCGGCCGGGCGCCGAGGTTGCGGCCGCCGACGTCCGGCGAGCCATCCATCGTGAAGGTGTGGCCACTGCCGGCCTCGGCGACGAA
>DATJWN010000297.1:0-10193 GCA_035501235.1 Reyranella sp. | reverse complement strand
AGCTGATGACGGACGACCAGGTCGCAGCGGTGGTCAACTACGTGCGCACGCATTTCGGCAACAACTACACCGACGCCGTGTCGCCCTCCGACGTGAAGGATGTCCGCTAGAGCGGTTTCGTCCACCAGTTCGAGGCGATGCTGAGATCCGAGCGGCGCAACACCTCGGTCTTGGGCAGGTCGCGATCCGCGCACACCGCGACGATCTGCGCGGCGCCATGCTCGTGCAGCAGGGTCGTTGCGTGCGAAAGCAGCGCTTCGCCGATGCCCAGCCAGAGCTGGGGCTCGAGGACGGCGAAGTCGTCGATCAGGTAGGTGTCGCCCCGTGGCGCATGGACCGGCGGGGCGGAAAATTTGCGCGCGATCAGGAAGCCCAGGATCTGCTGGCCTTCGGTCGCGACGAGGAAGTAGGTGTCCGCTTCAACGAGAAGTCCGGTGAAATGCGTTTTGCTCGCAGCAGCCGATCCTGCGGCCTTGCGCCAGAAGGTCGGCTGGTACTTCTGGTATTGCCGGCGCTGGTTTTCGATGATGGCGACAACCGCGTCGAGGTCCGATGCGGTTGCTCGCCGGATGTCCATGGTCCGCTATGACGCCTTGCGCAGATCCGGCACGTAGGGACGTGAAGCGAAATGCTCCTGGTTGTCGCCGCGCGCGAACCTGAGCCCGGCCAGGCGCAGCGCGCCGTCGTCGACCTTGTCGAGCGGCACGAAGTAGCGGTCGTCGGTCTTCACGAGGGTGTCGTTGTCGACGCGGTTGTAGCAGATCAGCAAGGTCCAGCGCCGGTTGGCCGAACGGTTGGCGTCGGAGCGGTGGATGGCGTTGCAGTGGAAGATCAACGCATCGCCGGGCTCGAGCTCGCAATACTCAATCGGGCATTTCTCCAGGATGTACGGCATGCGCTTCGGATCGACCTCGTTCTGGGTCGGCGACAGCGGCGTGTGGTCGATGCGGCCCAGCCGATGCGAGCCCGTGGCGATCTGCAGGCAGCCATTCTCGCGGTTGGTCTTGTCCAGCGCGATCATGACCGAGAGCAGATCGGGCCTGATGCAGCCATTGTAGTACCAGTAGCCGTAATCCTGGTGCCACTCCCAGGCGCCGCCGACCTCGGGCTCCTTGGCCGTGAGCTTGGACTGGTAGTGATAGACGTCGCCGCCCAGCAGATGCGCGGAGCTGTCAACCATGCGGGCCGAGCGGGCGGCGAGGCCGTAGACCGAATCGCCGGCGCGGTTCCAGAGCGCGATGCGCGTCGAGCGGCCCTCGCCGTCGCGACGGTCGAGGATCGAGCCGCGCACCGCCGGATCCTGCTCCATCGCGTCGGTGAGCAGCTTCACCTCGTCGGGCGCGAACAGGCCGCGCGCGTAGGTGAAACCTTTCTCGTTGAACTCGGCCGTCTGCGCGGCGTTCAGCATGTTCGCCATTGCGTTTCCTCGGGATGCCTAGATCGGACGGAAAAGGTTCCGACCGTCCTGTTCGTTGACCGTCACTCTACGCCCAAGCTGCTCCGTCGTCAGCATGTCGGCAAGCAGCGCGGGATCGTTCGGCGCCATGGCCACGAACCGGTCGCCCGAGCCATCCAGCCGGCCGAGGATGTAGCCTTTTTCCGGCGCTTCCTTGCCGTAGGCCACGCAATAGGTCTCGATCGTTCCGCTGCCCCGCGGCTTTGTGTTCACGCGGCGCTTGGGCAAGGCATCGAGCTCGGCCTGCAGCTTGGCTGGATCCTCGCGCCGCCACGGACCCTCGATCGGAGCCGTCGAGTAGAGACCGGCGGAATGCTTTGTGAGGTACATGCCGTTCGCCGTCACCATGCCGAACGAGCCGGGCTTGCCTCGAACGACATTCATCATCTCGGCGATCGAGTGGGTGACATAGTTGTTGCCCGGCCCGCCGAAGAAGGGAAGACCGCCGGTGACGCTGATGGGGCGAGGGTCGTCCCCGGCAATGCCGATCTCCTTCATCGCCACCTCGACCGCCGACGGGAAGCAGCTATAGAGATCGAAGGCTGCAACGTCGGCGACCGTCTTGCCGGCCATGTCGAGCGCGAGTTTGGCGCAGCCCTTGATGGCGGGTGAGGCATCGAGCCGGTCGCGTTCCGAGACGACCCAGGTATCGGTGCCGTCGGCGCAGCCGTGCAGGAACACCCAGCGCTCCTGCGGGATGCCCCATTCGCGCGCCTTTTCCACCGAGGTCATCACGACCGCCGCCGCCTGATCGATGATGGCGTTGGCATTCATCAGTCGCGGATAGGGGAAACAGATCCAGCGATTGTCGTCGGAGATCGTCGCCAGCCGCTCGGCGCTGTAGCCGGCGCGGCGCGTGGCCAGCGGATTGTCCTTCGCCACGGCGGCGAGGCGATGGAAGAGGCGGCCCATGGCCTGCATATGATCGGGCACGTTGCGCTTCAGGCCGCCGCGGATCGCATTCTCCAGCAGCGGGTAGAAGTGGATCGCCGCGCGCAGCTCGTGCCGCGCCTCCTCGTCGGAATAGCCGAAGCGCTTGTCGCCGATCCGTGTCGGCTCCTCGCCCGGATCCTCGTTCCAGTCGAGCTCGAGGCCGGCCTTGCGCGCGTTCTGCGTGCTGCGCAGCAGCTCGGCGCCGCAGATCAGCGCCAGCTTGATCTCGCCGTTCGCGATCTGCTCGGCGAACTTGTTGACGAGATATTGGGGCATGTTGCCGCCGGAATGCGCGTAGTAGAGCCGCCGCGCATGGGCATGCAGGCGGCGCGCCACGCTCTTCGGGGGATTGGTCGAGCGGCCGAAAGGCGAGGCGAAGCGCGGGCTGATGTCGGAGAAGAACTCCATCACCGCCAAAGTGTCGACCTCGTGGCCCAGCATATGGCCGCCGATCTTCGCCCGGGTGTCCTCCAGCGCGAGCGCCGCGGCCTCGGCGCAGAAGGCGACGCGGGAACGCTTGCTCGACAGTTCGCTGGTCGTGTCGGTGATCTGGCCGCAGCCGACCAGGATGGGCGTGCGCGGATCGATCACTTGGCGACCGCCTTGATCTCGTCGGCGCTGAGGCCCGCTTCCTTGAGGATGCTCTCGGTATGCTCGCCGAGCGCGGCTACCTTTGGACCGCTCTGCAACGGCGATCCGGAGAAGCGGAAGGGCGGGGCGGGCGACTTGTACTTGCCCGCACTGTCCTCGATCTCACAAAGCGAGCCGCGATGGGCGACCTGCGGGTCCCGCAGCGCCTCGGTGACCGTGAGATAGGGCGAACAGGGCACGCCCTGCTTGTCGAGCACCGCGACGCATTCCTCGACGGTGAGCGTCTTGGACCATTTTTCGAACTCGTCGACGAATTCGTGCCAGTTCATGCGGCGGTCGGCGTATTTCTCGAAGCGCGGATCGGTCAACCATTCGCGATGGCCGGCGGCGATCGCCATGTCCTGGAAGGTCTTCTCGCTCGCCGTCGCGATCATGACGTAGCCGTCCTTGACCTCGACAGGCCCGTACATCGGCCGCGCCGGCATCTCGAAGTCGAACTGCGCGCGATTGACTTCGCCCAGCAGCATGCCGACCAACGTCTCGAACATCGAGACATCGACCATCTGGCCCTTGCCGGTGACGTTGCGCTGATGCAGCGCCGCCAGGATCGCGCCCAGCGCATAGGCGCCGGAGGCATAGTCCGCGACGAAGATGCCGCAATTGTCCGGCCGCGGCTCGCGGCCCGGCTGGTAGTAGAGATGCGCCATGTCGTAGCCGGTCGCCGCGTGGATCACCGGCGCATAGGCCGGCCGGCCCGCGCCTGGTCCCGTCTGGCCGTAGCCGGAGATCGCGCCGTACACGATCTTCGGATTGATCCTGGCGAGCTCGGGATAGTCGAGGCCGAGGCGCTTCATGACGCCCGGCCGGTAGTTCTCCAGCACGATGTCGACGCTCTTCACCAGCTTCTTCACGACGGCGATCGCCTCGGGCTTCTTGAGGTCGAGCACGATCGAGCGCTTGCCGGCATTGAGCTGGCCGAACATCGTGCCGGCACCGTTGCGCTGCACCGGGCGGCTGCGCATCAGGTCGCCCTCGGGCGATTCGATCTTGATCACGTCGGCCCCCATGTCGGCCATCAGGCGCGCGCAGTGGGGACCGGCGATAGTGGTCGAGAAGTCGAGCACGCGGACGCCGGTCAGGGGACGATTGGCTTCGCTCATGAGATCACCGTTCGAGCAGGATCAGGACGACGCCGCCCACGACCAGAAGGCTGCCGAGCCATTCGCCGGCGGAAGGCCGCTCCTTCAGGACCACGTGGGAGGCGATGAAAGTGAAGACGAGCTCGATCTGGCCGACCGCGCGCACGAGGGCCGCGTTCTCCAGCGTCATGGCCAGCGCCCAGCCGGCCGAACCGAGCACGCTGAAGATGCCGACCCAGATCGAGGAGCGCCAGTTGACCCAGATCTTGCCGAACTGCGAGGCGTCGCTGCGGGCGAGATAGGCCATCATCAGCACGATCTGGATCGTGTTCATGGTGGCGAGCGTGGTGATGCCGCGGATCATGAAGTCGCCGCTGGTGAGGTCCTTGGAGGCCTCGCGGATCATGCCGGCGGCGACGGCGAAGAAGACGCCGGAGAGGATGCCGAAGACCGCACCCTTGTGGCGCAGTTCCGACAGCACGTTGGTGATGCTCGTCAGCGATCCGCGCACGGTGAGGATCGCCACGCCGCAGAGGCAGACCACGATGCCGATCCAGGATCCCAGCGATAGCGGTTCTGACGCGATGAAGGTCGCGAACAACGCCACGAACAGGGTTTCGGTCTTGGAATAGACCGTGCCGACCGCGTAGTTTCGCAGCGAGAAGGCATGGATCATCAGCGAGGTGGCGATGATCTGGCCGAGGCCCGCGGCCGTGACCTTGAGGACGAAGGGCACATTGAGCGCCGGTACATGCCGGCCCGTGCCCCAGACCAGGAAGGCAAGCATGCCGAGCGCGAGCGGCGCGCCATAGAGGTAGCGGATGAAGTTGGCGCCATCGACACTCAGCACATGGCGAATCTTCTGCTGCATCGTCGTGCGGATGTTCTGAAACAACGCAGCGGCGATGGTGATCGGTATCCAGAGCGGCACGGTTCCTCCCGGCCGCGAGTGTAGGGAATCGAAACCGGGGCGTCTGCGGCGCTGTTTTCCGCGATGCAGGCCGCTGCTAGGCTGGCCCGGGGAGGAAAGAAGATGCCCATCTCGAGGCGCAGGAGCGCCCTTGGTTTGGCCGCTGCCGTTGCAGCGCCTTTCGTGGCGCGTGCGGACGGGCCGTGGCCCAGCAAGCCGGTACGCATCGTGGTGCCCTTCGCGCCGGGCGGCGCCATCGATGCGCTCGTGCGTGTCATCGGCGACCAGCTCACGGCCCGGCTGGGGCAGCAGGTCCTGGTCGATCCCAAGCCGGGTGCCAACACCATCCTCGGCTCGGACATCGTCGCCAAGGCGCCGCCCGACGGCTACACCTTCCTGGTCACGACCAACTCGACGCACACCAACAATCCGTCGCTTTACGCCAAGCTGCCGTTCGATCCGGCGAAGGACCTCGTGCCGGTGTCGCTGGTCTCGCTGGGCACGATCCTGATCGCCGCCAAAGGCGATGCTCCGTTCAACGACCTCAAGGGCATGGGCGCCTGGGTGAAATCGCTCGGCCGGCCCGCGACCTACGGCAGCTGGGGCATCGGCTCGTCCGGCCATCTCTACGGCCTGATGCTGTCCCAAGCGCTGGGCGGCAACTACAGTCACGTGCCCTATCGCGGCGACGTCCAGGCGCTGCAGGACGTCGGCAACGGCGGACTCGATCTCACCTGGGCGAGCCCCGTCAGTGCCAAGGTGCAGATCTCGGCCGGCAAGGTGAAGGCGATCGCCGCTGCCGGATCGCGACGCTCGGCCTCGATGCCCGACCTCAGCACCTTCAGCGAGCAGGGCGTTCCGGGCTTCGATCTCAGCCTGTTCGTCGGCGCCTATGCGCCCGCGGGCACGCCGCGCGCGACCATCGATACGCTGCAAAGGACGATCAAAGCCGCCGTTGCCGAGCCGGCCGTCGCCGACAAGATGATCGCCCAGGGCCAGACGCCCGTCGGCTCGACGCCTGATGAGCTCGCCACAGTCCTCGCGCGCGAGACGCCGATCTGGGCCAAGCTGATCGAACAATCCGGCGCCAAGGTGGAATGATGACGACGGCCTATACGCTCAAGAAGCCGACCTACAATGCCCGCCTGACCGAGGTCGGCCGCGGCACGCCGATGGGCGAGCTGTTGAGACGCTATTGGCATCCTGTGGGCCTCAGCAGCGATGCCGGCGACACGCCGCGGCCGGTGAAGATCCTGGGCGAGGAGCTGATCCTGTTCCGCGACGGGCAGGGACGGCCGGGACTCGTCTATCCACGCTGCTGCCATCGCGGCACGACGCTGTACTACGGCAAGGTGGAGGAGCGCGGCATTCGCTGCTGCTATCACGGCTGGCTGTTCGACGTCGAAGGCCAATGCCTGGAGATGCCGGCCGAGCCCAATCCGGCAGGGCCGCAATGCCAGCGCGTCCGCCAGCCCTGGTATCCGGCCGAGGACCGCTACGGCCTCGTCTTCGCCTATCTCGGCCCGCCGGAGAAGAAGCCGGTCCTGCCGCGCTACGAGTGCCTGGAAGTGATGGGCCCGGGCGAGTTCGTCGAGGCGGACGATTCCAGCATCGGCTCGGGCGGCATCGTGATCGCGCCCTGCAACTGGCTGCAGCATTTCGAGAACGTGGTCGATCCCTATCACGTGCCGATCCTGCACGGCTCGTTCAGCGGCCCGCAATTCGTCGAGCAGATGGCGGCCTTTCCGAAGGTGAAGTTCGAGTACGGACCGCAGGGCGTGAAGGCGACGTCGCTCCGGCCCGGCCCCGACGGCAAGAGCTTTCGCCGCGTCACCGAAGCCATCGTGCCGACCCTGCGCGTCGTGCCCAATCCGAGAGTCGCGCAATACGGCATGGTCGAATCGATCGGCTGGACGGTGCCGATCGACGACACGCACTACCGCATCTACGTCGCCGGCCGCGTGAAGGAGGAGGGCGAGCTCACCAAGTTCAAGTCACGCTACAACGGCAAGACCTGGCCCGAGCTCACCGAGGCGGAGCACCAGAAGTTCCCGGGCGACACCGAGGCGCAGGTCGGCCAAGGGCCGATCACTTTCCATTCCGAGGAGCACCTGATGTCGTCCGATCAGGGCGTCGCCATGCTGCGCCATCTGCTCACCAAGCAGATCGAGGCCGTGGCGGCCGGTCAGGATCCAGTCGGCGTCGCCTTCAACGAGAAGGATGCCTACGTGAAGTTCGACGCCGGACAGTATCTCGACGGCTAGACGTCGGCACCGACCGCATCAGCTACAGAGGAGATGCCGTCGCGGGCGAGCAGCGTCGCCAGTTCGTCCTTGATGCGCCGGACCAGCGGCGGACCGCCGTAGACCAGCATCGAATATAGCTGCACCAAGGTCGCGCCCGCGCGGATCTTGGCGTAGGCGTCCGCGCCCGAGCCGACGCCGCCGCAGCCGACCAGTGGGAATTGCTTCTCGACCCTTTGGGCGGTCTTGCGCAGCACTTCCGTCGACAGCGTCTTTAGCGGCGTCCCCGACAGGCCGCCGGCTTCGTCGCGTCGCTGCGACCGCAGCGAGGCAGGACGCGCGAGCGTCGTGTTGCCGACGATGATGCCGTCCATCCTGAGGTCGCGGCAGACGGCGACGATGTCATCGAGATCGTCGTCGGTCGCGTCGGGCGCGATCTTGACCAGTAGCGGCACGGGCCGCGCCGAGATGGCGTCCTGCACGCGCTTCAGGAGATCGCGCAATTGCTCGCGGCCCTGCAGGTTGCGCAGACCGGGCGTGTTGGGCGAGGAGACGTTGCAGACAAGATAGTCGGCGAGCGGCGCGAAGGCCGTGCACCCTGTCACATAGTCGGCGGTGCGGTCGGGACTGTCCTTGTTCGCGCCGACATTGACGCCGACGAAGCCGCGGCGGGACCTGTGTCTTAGCCTTGAGAGGGCCACCTCCTGGCCATGGCCGGGAAAGCCCATGCGGTTGATGACGCCGCGATCCTCAGGCAAGCGGAAGAGGCGGGGCCTGGGATTGCCCGGCTGCGGCTTGGGCGTGACGCTGCCGATCTCGACCAGGCCGAAGCCGAGGCCCAGGAGCGCGTCGGGCGCTTCCGCATTCTTGTCGAAGCCAGCGGCGAGGCCGAGCGGATTGGAGAGGCGCCGTCCCCAGACCTCGACCGCCAGCGACGGCGAATCGGGCTTGCGATCGGCCGGCACCAGGCCGCTTTTCAGTGCCGCAAGGGCGAGCCCATGTGCGGTCTCGGCATCGAGACGGGACAGGAAGAGATCGGCGAACCCATACCAGACGGCCATGCCGTCTGGTTAGCAGAATTGGCCTGTGGAGCGCTTATCGTGGAGCGCTTACGTCCTCAGTTGCGCGTGCCGTGGCCGTGTTGGCGCATGCCGTAGGGCGAGCGGTCGAAGACGACGTTGAAGACGTCCTTCATCAGGTCGCCCATGGCTCTGTCGTCCGGTGCCGTCGAATCGACCCAGCCGGTCACTTCCGACAGCGCCAGGTCATTGCGGCAGTAGACGGCAAAGACATAGACCCGCCCCGGCGTGCCGGGCTTGAAGCGCTTTGCGCCGTTGCACACAGGGCCCGAGCCGAGATCGTTCGCGGGATCGAACACCAGCATCAGCCGGTAGTCGGGGTGCTGCTGCTCCGCCGGCGCGTCGTAGGTGAAGGTGAGGTTCGGCGGCGGCTTGTTGGCCTGCATGACCGGCAGCAGGCGGCGCGCGACCTCGGCCATCGGCATGCCCGGATAGGGGTTGCCGAGCAGCTCGACACGGAACGGCTTGTTGTCGGTGGCGGCATAGAACTCGCGGTAATCGTACTGGATCGCGAGGTAGTTGCCGCCCAAGGTCGCGGCATGGGCGACGAGCGGAACGACGGCCGCGCTCAGCGCGACTGCGATCTTGTTGATGAAGCGCATCGAACGTTCCTCCGAGGGCCTTCTATACCGCGACCATAGGCTCACGGCATGATCCCATCACGTCACATTGTCGCGCGCTCGGCGTCAGACGTCGAGATCGCGGGCGAATTTGGCGTTTTCCTGGATGAAGGCGTAGCGCTTCTCGGGCTTGCGCCCCATCAGGTCCTCGACCAGCGAGGCCGTGCGCATCGCCTCGCGGCGCTCTTCGGCACCGGCCGCCGTCGGCACGTCGACCTTGAGCAGCACGCGCCGCTCGGGATCCATGGTCGTCTCGCGCAGATGCACCGACTGCATCTCGCCCAGCCCCTTGAAGCGGCTGACCTCGACCTTGCCCGCGCCATTGAAGGCCGTGCGCAACAATTCATCCTTCTGTGCGTCATCCAGCGCATATTCCGTCTTGCCGCCCTTGCTGAGGCGGTAGAGCGGCGGCTGGGCGAGATAGAGATGGCCGTTCTCGATCAGCTTCGGCATCTCGCGATAGAAGAACGTCATCAGCAGCGAGGCGATGTGCGCGCCGTCCACGTCGGCGTCGGTCATGATGATGACCTTGGCGTAGCGCAAACGCTCGGCGTTGAACTTGTCCCGCGTGCCGCAGCCGAGCGCCTGAATGAGATCCACGAGCTCCTGGTTGCCGGAGAGCTTGTCGGCCGAGGCGGAGGCGACGTTCAGGATCTTGCCGCGGAGCGGCAGCACCGCCTGGGTCTCGCGGTTGCGGGCCTGCTTCGCCGAGCCGCCGGCGGAATCGCCTTCCACCAGGAAAAGCTCGGTGCCCTCCTGGGAATCCTTGGAGCAGTCGGCGAGCTTGCCGGGGAGCCGCAGCTTCCGGGTCGCGGTCTTGCGCGAGAGTTCCTTGTCCTGCCGCTTCCGCAGGCGCTCTTCCGCAACCTCGATCACCCGGTCGAGGAGGTCGCGGGCGCGGCCCGGATCGCCGCTCAGCCAGTGGTCGAGATGATCCTTGATGGTGGTATCGACGAGGCGCGTCGCCTCGACGCTGGCGAGCTTCTCCTTGGTCTGGCCCTGGAACTGCGGGTCGCGGATGAAGATCGAGAGCAGCATCGCGGCGCCGCCGGTCACGTCCTCGGCGGTGATGATGTTGGCCTTGCGGTTGCCCACCAGCTCGCCATAGCTCCGGAGGCTGCGGGCGAGGGCGCTCCGGAGGCCGGTCTCGTGTGTGCCGCCTTCCGGCGTCGGCACGGTGTTGCAATAGGAGTTGAGGAAGCCCTCCCCATCCACCGGCCAG
>DATJWN010000296.1:0-5349 GCA_035501235.1 Reyranella sp. | reverse complement strand
ATCATTCTCATCACGGCGCTTGCGGCACTCTTCGCGCTGCCCAACGTTCTGCCCGAATCCGTCGACGACATGTTGCCCAAGTGGTACGCGCAGAACCGTATCAATCTCGGTCTCGACCTGCGCGGCGGCTCGTACATCCTGATCGAGGCCGATCTGCGCGGTGTGATGAACGAGCGGCTGACCAACCTCTCGGAGTCCCTGCGGGTCGAGCTTCGCAAGCAGCAAGTCGGCTACAAGAACCTCGACGTCGATGCGAACAAGGGCACGGTGACCGTCGTGCTGCGCGACGCGGCCCAGCGCGCGAAGGCGCTCGAGGCGGTGCGCGCCGTCGACGCCACGCTGGTCGTCACCGGCGGCGAGGACACGATCCAGCTGGCCTACCAGGGCCAGGATCTCGTGCGCAAGCGCAAGGAAGTGATCGACCAGTCGATAGAAATCCTGCACCGCCGCCTCGATCCGACTGGCACGCGCGAGGTCTCGATCGTGCGCCAGGGCGACGACCGCATCCTCCTGCAGGTGCCGGGCGTCAACGACACGGGCGATCTCAAGATGAAGATCAGCCAGGCCGCGAAGCTGACGTTCCATCTCGTCGACGAAAGCACGGCGATGGCGGGCCAGAACATCCCGGCCAACCTGCCGCCCACCACCACTCTGGTGCCGACGCGCGAGGGCATGGCGGCCCTTGCCACGGCCAAGCCGGAGGCGGCGCAGGAGATCCAGAAGGCCAACCCGCGCCTCACCGCCGAGCAGATCTGCCGGCGCTACCAGCCGCCCTGCCTGCCGATCTTCAAGCGGATCGTCGTGGGCGGCGAGGATCTCGACGACGCCAAGTCGACCTTCGAGAACCAGCAGAACGGCGGCCGGCCGATCATCAGCTTCACCTTCAACTCGGCGGGCGGCCGCGCCTTCTGCGCCGCCACGCGCCAGAACGTCGGCAAGCGGCTCGCCATCGAGCTCGACAACGAGATCATCAGCTCGCCGGTCGTGCAGAGCGCGATCTGCGGCGGCTCGGGCATCATCACCGGCCAGTTTACGACGCAGCAGACCGAGGATTTGGCGCTGCTGCTGCGCTCCGGCGCGCTGCCGGCGACGCTCACCGTCATCGAGGAGCGCACGGTGGGCGCCGATCTCGGGGCCGACGCCATCCACGCCGGCACGGTGGCGGCGATCGTCGGCACGGCCCTGGTCGTCATCTTCATGTTCGTGACCTACGGGCCCTTGTTCGGCGGCTTCGCCAATCTCGCCATGGCGGTCAATCTGTTGCTGGTGATGGCCGGCATGTCGGCCTTCGGAGCCTCGCTCACGCTGCCCGGCATAGCGGGTCTGGTGCTGACCGTCGGCATGTCGGTGGATTCGAACGTGCTGATCTACGAGCGCGTGCGCGAGGAGCGGAACAACGGGCGCTCGGTGCTGAGCTCGCTCGCCACCGGCTATGAACGGGCACTGACCGCGGTCATCGATTCCAACCTCACGGCGCTGATCGCGGGCGTGCTGCTGTTCGGCTTCGGCTCGGGCCCGATCCGCGGCTTCGCGACTTCGCTGTCGCTCGGCCTGGTGACCCACCTGTTCACCGCCACGATCTTCACCCGCATGCTGCTGTCGACCTGGATCCGCTGGCGGCGGCCCAAGGAACTGGTGCTGTAGGCCCGCGCGATGCTCTGGAAACCCATCCATCTCGTCCCGGCCGGCACGACCTTCGATTTCATGAAGCCCAGGCGCTGGGCGCTCGCGATCTCGACGGCGGTCAACATCCTGTCGCTGGTCGGCGTCTTCGTCATTGGCCTGAACTTCGGCATCGATTTCGAGGGCGGCATCGCCATGCAGGTGCGCGCCAAGGAAGGTGCGATCCATCTCGAGGAGCTGCGCGCCACGACCGGCTCGCTCGGCGTGGGCGAGGTCTCGCTGCAGCAATTCGGCGATGACCGCTCGGCGCTGATCCGCGTGCAGCGGCAGGAAGGCAACGCGGCCTGCGTCGCCCATGCCGATCAGATCATGAAGAAGCGCGCGGGCAACGGCTGGAGTGTGAAGCCCGGCCGCGAGGGCACCGGCGACGTCGAATTCACCTCTCCGACACCGCTCGATTTCTCGGCCTGGCGCGACGCGGCGGGGCAGGTCGGGCTCACCGTGCTCGAGCGCCAGCTGCCGCCCGGCAACACCAGCACCGCCAAGATCGAGATGACGCCGGAGCAGCGCGCCGAATGGTGCCAGCAGGTGGCGATCAAGGTCATCGACGATGCGATTGGCGGCAAGTACGACCTGCGCGGCACCGAATCGGTCGGTCCCAAGGTCGGCGCCGAGCTGATGCACAACGGCATCATCGCCGTGCTGGTCACCATGGCCGCCATCGCGATCTACATGTGGTTCCGCTTCGAATGGCAGTTCGGCGTCGGCGCGCTGATCGCCATGCTGCACGACGTGATCTCGACCATCGGCATCTTCGTCCTCTTCCAGCTCGACTTCAGCCTCACCGCCTTGGCCGCCGTGCTCACCATCGCGGGCTACTCGATCAACGACACGGTCGTGGTGTTCGACCGCGTGCGCGAGAACCTGCGCCGCTACAAGAAGATGAACCTGGTCGAGCTGCTCAACTTCTCGATCAACGAGACGCTGTCGCGCACCTTGATGACCTCGGTCACGGTGTTCGTGGCCGTGGCGGCGCTGGTGATCTTCGGCGGGCCGGTGCTCTACAGCTTCTCGATCGCCATGCTGTGGGGCGTCATCGTCGGCACCTATTCCTCGATCTGGATCGCCTGCGCGGGCCTGGTGTTCATGAAGCTCCGGCCCGAGCAGCTGCGCCACGAGGAAGAGGGCGCCAAGGCCAAGGCGTGATCCCGCCGGCCGGTGTGCCTGGCGACAAGACCCTGCCCACGCCCGATCCGGCGCAGGCCCAGGTCATCCGCACCTACGGTCCCGGCCGCTTCCTGATCGGCGAGCGCGAATGGCGCGAGCCTGTGCTGGTGACGCCCACGCTCACGACACCATGGAGGGTGACGCGCGCGGACGACCTGTCGCTCGAAAACCTCGCCGCGCTCAAGGACCTCGCGACGCCCACCGAGCTGCTGGTTCTGGGCTGCGGGCCGCGCATCGTCTTCGTGCCGCCTGACCGGCGGGCTGTCCTGAAGGCCGCGGGCATCGCTCTCGAGGTCGCCGATACCGGCTCGGCCTGCCGCATCTACAACGTCCTGCTGGCCGAAGGCCGTCGCGTGGCTGCGGCGCTGGTGCCGGTCTAGGATCTGCTCCCGAGCCAGGAATAATTGAGTCTCACGCGTCCGAAAGGGGGGGGTGGTGAGACTTGAGACTCCGGGGCTAAAGACCTTGCGCCATCGGCATCGGACGGGTCTCACGCCCTTGAGACTCGAGACCCGGTCTCAGCCGCTCGGTCTGGAAGCCGCCCTAGTCGCTGTTCTGGTCGAAATAGTCCTCCAGGAGGGCGGCGAGCGCGCTGCCCAGGAGAAAGCCCACGATGCCGCCGGTGACGCCCTCGGTGTTGGGCAGCATCCGGCGCTCGAAATACCAAAGCGCGATCGTGCTGGCGGCGACCAGCACGAGCGACAGCCACCAGTAGCGGTTGGTGTACTCCTCCATTGCGCGCCTTGTGCTCCCTTCGACGCGGCCTGTCATGAGGTCCGAATGCCGCGCCGGCGCAGACCGGCTATGCTGTCCGCATGATCCCGCTGCAGCTTTACCTCGCCTTTGTCGCGGCCTCCGCGCTTCTGATCGTCATCCCCGGCCCGAACGTGGCCCTGATCGTGGCCAACAGCGTGGCCCATGGCACGCGCTTCGGCCTGCTGACGGTCGCGGGCACGAGCAGCGCCGTGGTCGTGCAATTGACGCTGACCGTGATCGGTGCCGCGGCGGCGCTCGATCTCCTGGCTGCGAGCTTCGATTGGCTGCGCTGGCTGGGCGTCGCCTATCTCGTCTGGCTGGGCGTGTCGGCATGGCGCGCGCCGCCGGTCGACCTCGCGGAGACGAGGCCGCAGGTCCGTTCGCTCCGGCCGATCTATTTGCGCGGATTCCTGGTCGGCCTGACCAATCCCAAGACGCTGCTGTTCTATGGCGCCTTCCTGCCGCAGTTCGTCACGCCGGGACCCACGGTGGAGGACCAGCTCCTGCTGCTGGCGGTGACGTTCCTGGTCGTGGCGGTGGCGCTCGACAGCGCATGGGCGCTGTTGGCGGGCCGGCTGCGCGCCGTCCTCGTCGTGCGCGCCCGCTGGTGCAACCGGCTGACCGGCGGCCTGCTGGTCAGCGCCGGCGTGGGGCTCGCCCTCGCGCGGCGCTCCTGACGGGTTGAAAGCCCCGCCGTCGCCGACGGGGCCTTCTCCGGGCGAGCACGTTACTTGCGGTTCAGGATGAAGAGCACGACGCCGATGGCGATCAGGCCGACGAAGCCCTGGCCGCCGAGGTTCTTGAGGAACGTCATGATGTTGCCGGCGATGTCGCCGCCGAGGAGCGGCGTGGCGCTGCCGAACAGCAATTGCAGGATGATGCCGAGGGCGAGCAGCGAGATGCCGATCTCCGTGAACTTGACCACGATCACCCGGGCACGATCGAACCATTCCATGGATGTCTCCTTTTCTTGCGTTTCTTCTCTTGTCGTTTGAGGGGGCTACTTGCGATTGAACAGGTAGAGGATGATGGCGATCGCCACCAATCCCACGACGCCGTTGCTGCCCAGCGCCGTCACCAGCTTGAGCACGTTGCCGACAATGTCGCCGAAGAAGGCGACATTGGCGCCGAACAGCATCTGCAACACGATGCCGAGGGCGACCAGCAAGAGGCCCAACTCCGTGATCTTGGCGATCCAGGCTTTGGCCCTGTCGAACAGTTCCATCAGTTGTTCCTCCGGTTTCCGCCGGGGACCGGAACATCCCGGCGTTTTCTTCTGGCTTGTTGGGGACGCTTAAGGCGCGCGTACCACGCGGACGAACCACGCGACGGGGAATACGGAAGATTCCCACCAAGATATTGTAATAATGTCTTAACTGACCCGCAAGATGTTGTGGGGATAAGTCGCCGACGACGCAAAAAGAACGGGGCCCCGCAGGGCCCCGTCTATCGCGAAGGTTCGATCGATCAGACCGGCAGGAATCGGTGGAAGACCATGCAGTAGAGCATGCCGATCGAGAACATGGTGTTGAAGCGGCTGGCGTAGAGCGCGGGCTTGGCGGCAGCCGCCTTTTCCGCATCGCTCGCCGGCACGATGCCCAGGATCTTCTTCTGGTTCGGCCAGATGATGAACCAGACGTTGAAGGCCATCACGAGCGCCATCCACATGCCGATGCCGATCGGGTAGTGCGGCTTGTGCAGCATCAGCGCGTTGATGAGGTATTCGCCATGATAGGTGCCGGG
>DATJWN010000295.1:0-15989 GCA_035501235.1 Reyranella sp. | reverse complement strand
AAGAACTCGGCGACGCTCCTGGACGGCTTGGCCTTGCCGAGCTGGCGCGGCAGCAGCGCGAGGCCCGCGACGAAGATCGCGCCGATAACGGCGGCCATCAGCCACAGCGCGGGCTTGAAGCCCACGACATCAAGCAGAAGGCCGCCGAAGAAGAAGCCGACGCCCTTCATCGCGTTCTTCGAGCCGGTGAACCAGGCCACCCACTTGAAGAGCTGGCCGTTGCCCTCGGCCGAGGTCGCCTTGATCGCCGACTTGGACGCGGTCTTGGTGAAGTCCTTGGCGAGACCCGCGATGCCCTGCGCCATCACGACCCAGGCGACGGACGCGATCTCGGTCCAGCCGGGATCGAGTGCCGACAGCATGACGAGGCCCGCGACCTGCAAGGCCTGACCCGTCGCCAGCATGCGCGGAATGCCGAAACGGATCGCGAGCCAGCCGCCCGTCAGGTTGGCCACGATGCCGGCGAACTCGTAGAGCAGGAACAGGAAGGCGAGCGTGAAGGGCGAGTAGCCGAGCTTGAAGAAGTGGAACAGCACCAGCATGCGCAGCGCGCCATCGACCAGGGTGAAGCCCCAGTAGGACGCCGTGACGATCAGGTAGTCGCGCGTTCCGGATGCCATCACGCCTCCGCCGCGATCACCATGTTGGCGAGATCGACCATGCGGCAAACATAGCCCATCTCGTTGTCGTACCAGGCATAGACCTTCAGCATCGTGCCGTCGGTGACCATGGTGCTCGGCCCGTCGACGATGGAGCTGCGCGTGTCGTTGCAATAGTCGACCGAGACCAGCGGCCGGTGCTCGAAGCCGAGCACGCCCGCCAGCTCGTGCTTCGCCGCCGCCGCGAACAGCTCGTTGACCTCGCGCTCGGTGGTGGCGCGCCTGAGCTCGAACACGCAGTCGGTGAGGCTGGCAT
Source organism: Reyranella sp. (assembly GCA_035501235.1). Lineage (GTDB taxonomy): Bacteria > Pseudomonadota > Alphaproteobacteria > Reyranellales > Reyranellaceae > Reyranella. Next base: position 15,074 of record DATJWN010000295.1, on the reverse strand, counting down.
TCAGCACCGGCGCGCGCACGGCATGGCCGTTCAGCTTGCCCTTGAGCTCGGGGTAGATGAGCGTGATCGCGGTGGCGCTGCCCGTCGTGGTGGGCGAGAGCGAAGTCATCGCCGCGCGGGCGCGCCGCAGGTCCTTGTGCGGGGCATCGACCACGACGTTGGTGTTGGTCGGATCGTGGATGGTCGTGATCTGGCCGTGCGCGATGCCGATCGCTTCGTGGATCACCTTGACCACGGGCGCCAGGCAATTGGTCGTGCAGGACGCCGCCGTCAGCAGCCTGTGGCGCGCGGGATCGTAGGCCTCGTGATTGACGCCGACCACGACGTTCAGCGCCTTCTCGTCCTTCACGGGGGCGGCCACGATGACCCGCTTTACGCCGCGCTGGAAGTAGGGCTCGAGCTCGGCGGGCTTGAGGAACTTGCCGGTGCATTCCAGCACGATGTCGCAGCCGAGATCGCCCCACGGCACGTCGCCGGGCGAGGACGCGCTCGTGAAGCCCAGCGCCTTGTTGTCGATGCGGATGGTCTTGTCGTCCTCGACGCCGAAGGCGCCGCGCCAGCGGCCGTGCGTGCTGTCGAACTCCAGCAGGTGCGCCGTGGCGGCCGCCCCGCCCTTCAGCTCGTTGAGATGCACTATATCGAGGCGATTGTCCGCCCGCGGATCGCCGTCGGCGCGCGCCACGGCGCCCATCGCCGCGCGGAGCGCGAGCCTGCCCATGCGGCCCATGCCGTTGATGCCGACACGCATGCGCTTCTCCTTTACGGTGCCGTGCGAACGGTGTCGCCTATTTCGTCCAGCCGCTTCTTCAGCGCCATGCGGTCGAGCGAGGCGAAGGGCAGGCTGGTGAAGATCTCGATGCGACGGCGCGCCATGCCGTAGAGCTCGTTCAGCAGGGTCACGCGCTCGGTGGGCGATCCCGCGAAGGCCGCCGGATCGGGCAGCGGCCAGGCCGCGGTCACGAACTGCTCGCCGAGATCGGGACAGACCTGGCCCTGCGGCGTGTCGCAAAGCGCGATCACGAAATCCATGCGCGGCGCATTGGGCCCGGTGAACTCGTCCCACGACTTGGAGCGCAAGGCCGACACGTCATGGCCGAGGCGCTTCAGCCGCTCGATCACCTCGGGCATCGGCTGGCGCGCCGGATCGGAGCCTGCGGAGTAGGCGTTGAAGCGCCCCTTGCCGACGTTGCGCAGGATCGCCTCGGCCATGATCGAGCGCGCCGAATTGTGCGTGCACAGGAACAGCACGTTGAACGACGGCGACACGACGTCCTCCCGCGCGGTTTCTTCGCGGGGAAGGAGCTTCGCGATGTCGCCGCACAGCTCGGGCCGGCCGCCGCAGCAATCCTCGAGCAGGAAGCCGACGAGTCCGCGGAAGGCGCCGAGATCGGCGCGGTAGTTCATCGTGCGGCCCTCGCGCTCGACCTGCACGAGGCCGGCGCGCATCAGCACGCCGAGATGGGTCGACATGGTGTTGTGCGGCGCCTCGCAGGCCCGCGCGAGATCGCCCGCCGGCAGGCTGCCCGGATAGGCCGATAGAAGCCGCCGCAACGTCGCGAGCCGGGTCGGCTGCGCGAGCGAGGCCAGACGGTCGAGGGCGATTACGTCGTTCATAGCCGACAGATCTCCAAAAGACATGCCATATTCATCAAAAATGCCCCTTCCAATATGTCGGTAACTCCAGATATGACGACATTAGCAGATGCTTTGAGAGCTGCGCGTTAAATTTTTGCGACAGGGGCGGCCTGGAGAGTGCCAACTGTATTGGACCGGTCTCGCGCCCCGCGAGACTGAAGACGCGATCTCAAATCGTGGCCCCGGCCCTTCGCCCTGTGCGATGGTGTCGTTCGGGGGAGGGGCGTTGACGATGAACAACCCGGTGGCGAGCGGCTGACGCGCGTGGACGGAGAGGCTTTCCGCCGCGAGCAGGACCGGCTCGGCCGCGTCTGGACCTTCCTCGCGCTCACCGCCGAGCTCGCGCGCGACGGCGACTGGGTGCGCCGCACCTTGGGCGGCCGCTCGGTGTTCGTGCAGCGTTCGGGCACCGAGATCGCGGCCTTCGAGAATGTCTGCCCGCACCGCTTCCATCCGCTGCGCACCGCCGAGCAGGGCAACGGGCCGATCCTCTGCGGTTTCCACCATTGGAAGTATGACGGCGAGGGCCACGCGGTCGACGTTCCGCTCTGCCTCGAGCTCTACGGCAAGACGCCGAGGGAAATGAGCGTGCGGCTGAGAAGGCTCGAGACCGCGACCTGTGGCGGCCTGATCTTCGGCCGCTTCGCCGGCGGCGACGGTGAATCCCTCGAGACGTATCTCGCCGGCAGCGCGCCGATCCTGGCCGCCATGACCGCAGAGCCCGGCCGGCCGCTGCAGCGCCTCGAGCGCATCGTCGAGGCCAACTGGCGGCTGATGGTGAGCATCACGCTCGACGACTATCACATCGTCGCGGTCCACGGCCGCAAGAGCCACATGCGCCCCGACCAGTTCCGCACCTGGCGCTTCGGCCGGCACAGCGCCTACGTCATCGGCGAGCCGGAGCAGACGCTGCAGTCGATGGCGGCGCAATGCGTGGACGGAAGCTACCGGCCGCGCGACTATCGCATCCTCAACATCTTCCCCAATCTCGCCGTCTCGCTCTTCAACACGCGACCTTACTGGTACGCCAACATCCAGCAGTTCGAGCCGCTGGCGCCCGGCCGCACGCGGTGGCGGAGCTGGTTCCATCCCACGCCTCTTGCGGCGGCGGAGACGCCGCTGCAGCGCCTCACGCGCCCGCTCTTCGACCCGATGCGCAACCTGCTGGTGCGCCGCGGCGTGCATCGCGTCGGCGAGGAGGATCACCGGACCTGCGAGCACCAGCAGGAGGTGGCGCACCAGGCGGGTCCGCGCCCGCTGCTCGGCCGGCAGGAAGAGCGCGTCGGCTGGTTCCTGGAGTCCTACGACGGGGCGGTGGCGGGCTGAGCCGCCGCCGCGATCAGCGTCTCGATGAAATCGCTGAGCTTCATGCCGACCCGGCCGCCGCGCGCCGCCGCAGGGCTGTTGACGTAGGACAGCACGCCGTCGCGGTAGAGCGCGCGGGAATCGCCGATGGGCGCGGAGTCGGCGGAGGTCGCGGCCGCCACGATGCCGCGCCGCTCGAGATCGGGAAGGCGCGCGATGCCCGCCCCGTCCATCCCGCCGCCGGCATCGCTGAAGAAGATCGCGTGGATGCCCTGTGGCACGATTGTGTCGGTCCGGCCGCCGGACAGCGCGCCGTGCGAAGCGGTGACGACGATGCGGCCGACATCGTCGGGCTGCACCATGCCGATCGAATCGGCGCAGATCAGCGCGGGCTCGCCCGGCACGTCGCGCATGACGAAGCGGTTGCCCTCGGTGATGGCGGGCGGTGCTGCCGTCGGCATGGGTGCCGCGCGCAAAAGCTCGGCTGAGGCGCGCACGCTCTGGCCGGGCGCGCAGCCCAGCGCCGCCGCGGTGCGATTGACGAAGCTGATGGTGCCGTGCGCCAGCATGTGGTCGCCGTCGCCGATATGGCAGGTCTGCGCATCGGCGGTCGCCGCGGCCATGCCGATCGCATCGAGGAACTCCAGGCCCACGATGCCCGCCCGGTCCTTGCCGACGCCGGCATCGTTCATGATCACGGCCCGCACCGGCCACTTGGCCGCGTTGAAGGCATTGTAGCGCCCGCCATAGGAGCCCGAGACGACGACCTGCCCGCGATGCTCGGCGCGCACGTTCGAGCAGCTGGCGACCGTCAGGATCTTGATCTCGCCGTCCATGGGGCTCATCGATTTTCCTCCCGCGACCCGATACCATACAGCGTCCGCCCCGGAGGAGTGCATGTCTTCCAGTCTCGTCATCCGCAACGGCACGATCGTCGACGGTTCGGGCGGCGATCCCTACGAGGCCGATCTCGCGATTCGTGACGGTAGCATCGAGGCGATCGGCAGGAACCTTCCGCGCGGTGCCGAGGAGATCGAGGCGCGGGGCAAGCTGGTGACGCCGGGCTTCGTCGACCTGCACACTCATTACGATGCGCAGGTGACCTGGAGCGAGCGGCTGTCGCCCTCGACCTGGAACGGTGTGACGACCGTGCTGCTGGGCAATTGCGGTGTCGGCTTCGCGCCCTGCCATGCCGATCAGCACGACCTGCTGATCAACCTGATGGAAGGCGTGGAGGACGTCCCGGAGGTCGTGCTGGCCGAGGGCCTGCCGTGGAACTGGCACAGCTTTCCCGACTTCCTCGACGCGCTTGAGGCGCGCCGTTACGACGCCGACGTGGCGACGCAAGTGCCGCACGCCGCGTTGCGCGTCTATGTGATGGGCGAGCGCGGCGCCAATCGCGAGCCTGCCACCGAAGAGGATCGCCGGCGCATGGCCGAGCTGACGGCGGAAGGCCTGCGGGCCGGCGCGTTCGGCTTCTCGACCTCGCGCACGCTCAACCATCGCGCGGCCGACGGCCGGCACATCCCGACGCTCCGCGCCGAGAGCGCCGAGCTGACGGCGATCGCCCAGGCGATGCGCGGCGCGGGCCATGGCTGGCTGCAGGTCGTGTCGGATTTCGACGACCAGCAGGAGGAGATCGGCCTGGTCCGCCGCCTGGCGCGCGAATCGGGCCGGCCGGTCACGATCACGCTTCTCCAATCCGATGCGCGGCCCGAGGCCTGGCGCGAGCTGATGGGTGAGATCGATCGCGCCAACGAAGAGGGGCTGCGCATCACCGCGCAAATCCGCTCGCGCCCGACCAGCATCATGTTGGGTTTCGAGCTCACACAGAATCCGTTCATCGGACGGCCGAGCTATCGCCGGATCGCCTCGCTTCCCTTCGCCGAGCGCCTGGCTCATCTGCGCCAGCCCGACTTCCGCGCGCGCCTCCTGCAGGAGGCGTTCGAGGGCTCGCGGCGGGAACGGCGCGTCGAGCGCTGGGACCGCATGTTCCCGCTGGGCGATCCGCCCGACTACGAGCCCACGGCCGACAAGAGCATCGCCGCGCAAGCCGTGCGCGAGGGTCGGCGGCCGGAGGAGGTCGCCTACGACGTCCTGCTCGAGCATGACGGCCGCGGCATCCTCTATCTGCCGGTCACCAACTACGTCGCGGGCAATCTCGATGTCGTGGGCGAGATGCTGAAGGCGCCGAACACCTTGATCGGCCTCGGCGACGGCGGTGCGCATGTCGGCATCATGTGCGACGCGACGGCGACCAGCTACACGCTGACCCATTGGACGCGCGATCGTGCGCGCGGCTCGCTGTTCCCGGTGGCCTGGGGCGTGAAGCGCCTCACCGCCGACAATGCGCGCGAGATCGGCCTCACCGATCGCGGCCTGCTCAGGCCCGGCCTCAAGGCCGACATCAACATCCTCGACTACGACAAGATGCGCCTGCGCCGCCCCGAAATCGCCTACGACCTGCCGGCCGGCGGCAAGCGCCTGGTCCAGCGCACCGACGGCTTCGCCGCGACCATCGTGTCCGGCGTGCCGGTCTATCGCGACGGCGAGGCGACCGGCGCGCTGCCCGGACGGTTACTGCGCAGCAAAGGCGGGTGAGGGAGGTCATTTCCTCCCACGAAACCGGGGAGGAAAAAGAGCTTTCGGCCGTCCATTGATCATAATCGGCCCTTTCGCCCCTTCGCGCGTATAAGCCGCGCCATGGGTATCTTCTCTGGCGCTCCTGCTCCCTACGTGCCGCCTTTGCCGGCCGCACCCCCGCCACCGCCGACACCGGTCGATCCGAACGTGGTCGCCGCGGCCAACGCGACCAAGGCCCGGCTCGCGGCCTCGGCCGGCTATGGCGGCAACATCCTGAACGGCGGCCAGGGCATCGCGACCGACGCCAATGTCGGCCGGAAGACGCTGCTTGGCCAATAGATCGAGTTTCCTCTCGCGCGGGGCGCTGTGCCGCCGCGTGACGCCAACCTGGGGCGCCAGCGTAATGGTGCTCCGTCAACCTGGGTGGAGCGACCGTGGCGGCACAGATGCCTGCGTCCTTTGACGACAAGGATTCCTACGATCCGTGGATGCGGACCTATTATCTCAACCGGCTGGCGGCACTCGATGCCGACCGGTTGAGCTACTGGCAGACCTGGCGCGACCAGTCGGCCAACTTCGCGCCCAAGCGCGGCCGGTTCTTTCCCTCGGCCAACGATGTTTCACGTGGAGCACGAAAAGATCGCCGCGTGATCGACAACACGCCGCTGCTGGCGGCGCGCGTCATGGCCTCGGGCATGATGGCGGGCATCACCTCGCCGGCGCGGCCGTGGTTCCGGCTGCGCTTCGCGACCGATGCGGCCAACGAGCAGCCGGGCGTTCGCGCCTGGCTCGACGAGGTGCAGGGCCGCCTGCTGCGCGCTTTCGCCCGCTCCAATCTCTACAACTGCCTGCACACGCTCTATGGCGAGCTGGGCGTGTTCGGGACCGCCGCCCTCTGGGTCGATGAGGACGAGGAGGACGGCGTGCGCGGCTATACGCTGACCGCCGGCGAGTACTGGCTGTCCTGCTCGCGCCGCCTCGCGGTCGACACGCTCTATCGCTCCATGTGGTGGACCGTGCGCCAGATCGTCGACACGTTCGGTCGCGACGCCGTCTCGGGCGGCATTCGTTCCCTCTACGATGCGGGCCAGCTCGACCGCGAATACGAGATCGTTCACGCGATCGAGCCCAATCCCAACGCGGCGCCGCCTGACGCGCGCCTGCCGCGCGATGCCGCCTTTCCATGGGCCGGCCGTCTGTCGTCGCAGCTTCCGTATCGTTCCGTCTGGTTCGAGCGCGGCCAACAGGGCGAGCGCGCGCTGCTGCGCGTCTCGGGCTATGAGGAATTTCCGGCCATGTGCCCGCGCTGGGAGGTGACGGGCTCGGACACTTACGGCTCGGGCAGCACGCCGGGCTGGCTGGCGCTGGGCGATGCGCAGCAATTGCAGATCCAGCAGAGGGACAAGCAGCAGGCCATCCAGAAGATGCACAAACCGCCGATGGTCGGGCCGCCCTCGCTCAAGAACGAGCCGGCGAGCCTTCTGCCGGGCGGTGTCACCTACGTCTCCGATCCCTCCGGCCAGAGCTTCCGCGCGGCGATCGATGTGCGCATCGACATCTCCGCCCTCGGCCAGGACATCGGCGAGACGCAGGGGCGCATCAAGCAGGCCTTCTACGCCGACCTTTTCCTGATGATGGCCGAAAGTGATCGCCGCGAGATCACCGCGCGCGAGGTCGACGAGCGGCACGAGGAGAAGATGCTGATGCTGGGGCCCGTGCTCGAGCGCCTGCATGACGAGCTGCTCGAGCCGCTGATCGCCCGCGTCTACCGGATCCTGCTGCGCAACGGCGGCATCCCGCCGCTGCCGCAGGGTGTCGATCCGGCGAGCGGCATGCAGGTCGAGTTCATCTCCATGCTGGCGCAGGCGCAGAAGGCGGTGGCGACGGGCGCGATCGAGCGCTTCTGGCAATTCGGCGCCCAGATCGGCGCGGTCAAGCCCGAGGCGCTCGACCGGCTCGATGCCGACGGCACGATGGACGCCTACGCCGACATGACCGGCGTGCCGGCGAGCGTGCTGGTCGATCTCGACAAGGCGAACGAAATCCGCGCCCAGCGCGCCAAGCAGCAGGCGGCGCAGACCATGCTCGCCAGCGCCCAGCAGATCGCCAACGTGGGCAAGGTCGCGAGCCAGATCGATGTCGGCGGCGGCGCCAACGCCGTGTCGCTGCTGACGGGCCGGACGCAATGAGCGAGCCGGGAAGCGACGAGGCGGCCTACGACGCCGGCAACCAGCGCCACGTCCAGAAGCGCGCCCGTACAGCTCGTGCCCGCGATCGCCGCGCCGACGAGGCCTTCAAATGGCTGATGGCCGACCCGCGCGGGCGGCTGCTGATGTGGGAGCGGCTCGGCCAGGCCGGCATCTTCCGCACCAGCATGGCGTCCTCTCCGGAGTTGACGGCCTTCAACGAAGGCCGCCGCGACCAGGGCCTGCGCGACCTTCAGCGCATCATGCGGCTCTGCCCCGAGCAGTACATGCGCATGGTCGGCGAGGCGCAGGCCGGTCACGCTCCTGCCGAAGCCGGCGAAAGCGGGGAAGAGGACGGGGAGGGGTGAGCCTCGCCGGCCTCGGCCGCCTTCATTCGTGGCCGCCGTGCTGGCGCAGCACGTCCGCCACGTCCTTGTACGAGCCGGTCGCCGACAAGGGAGTCTGACCGTGGGCCTCCTTGACGTTGACATCGGCGCCGCTTGCCAACAGGAACTCCACCACGTCCTTGTGGCCATGGAAGGCCGCCCAGAACAAAGGCGTCGCGCCGCGCTGCTCGTCCTTGATGGAGACCAGACCGGGGTTGCGCTTCACCAGCGCCTTGATCGTGCGCAAATTGCCGTTCTTGGCGGCATCGAACACCAGGAACGACCGGCCGTCCTTGGTGTGACTGAGGAAGATTTCCGCCGTGGACGGAAGCAGGGGACCCACCGGGATCACCATCCCTTTCCCCGAATGCGCATTTGTGGCGAGCTCGACTTCCTCCGCTTCGAGGACATTGTCGACGACGACGCCGCGGATTTTGTATGTCGACTCGAAATCCACGAGGAACCGCTGATTGTCCAGGCTGGCGCCTTTGTATTCCGTTTCCTCCGTCGAGATCTTGAGGGGATAGGCCGCTCCATCGCTGGATTTCAGGGTGATGGAAGGCACGAAGCTGCCGACACCGGCGTTGGCCAGGAGGATTTCCAGCTTTCCGGCGGTGACGACCGTCTTGCCGGTGACGTGCCTGAGATGCCGCGAGAGCTCGGCGAGTATCTTGAGGTTCTTCTGGCCGTCGTCCGAGGCCGAACCGGCCCCTTCGGTGAGCTTGCCGGCCGCGACGTCGAGAAAGTCATTGTAGGTCGCTTCGCCGAAATCCGTCTCCCCCTGCTTGGGAAGCAACTCCTTGACCTTGGCGAGGTCGTTGGCGGCGATGGCATCGACAACCGCCTTCCTCTGCCGTTCCGTCGCCTCTTTGGGGCCGCCGCCGACAAAGGCGACGCACGCTACGGCGACGATCAGTGCGGCGGCGGCCAGAACGAGAACCAGGGTTCGGTTGGTCCGCCAACCAAGCAAGCGCGCACTGTCCATGGTCGTCTCTTCCTGTCGATGCCGTCCGGAAATCGCCCAGGACGGTATCGTCAAACGCGCGCGACGACTATTGGAAAGGAGGCGGCCCTTCGCTCGCCGGATCAACCACTCGCATATGTTGTGAGCCAGGCGGCGGTTCGCACTATCACCCTTGACTCCCTTCTGTGATTCTATAAAGTAGAATCTATAAACTAGAATCATGTTGGGAGCGCCTGCGGTGCTGACGGCGAACGAACAGCTGGTGATGTTGGCGATCTCGCGGTGCGGGAAGCAGGCCTATGCGCTGGCGATCCAGGACGAGATCGGCAAGCACGGCCATACGCTGACGCTCGGCGTGCTCTATACCGTGCTGGCGCGCCTCGAGCGCCAACAGCTGATAACCCATCGCGACGGCGAGGCCACGCCCGAGCGCGGCGACCGGCCCAAGCGCTTCTATGCGCTCTCCGGCGCGGGCGCGCGCGAGCTCAAGGGCGCGCTGCGTCTGCTCGATGCCTTGCGCGCCGGCGCCTATGCGCCGCAGGGGGCGTGATGCGCCGGCTCGAGGCCATCGCTGCCTTCTGCCTGCGCGCGCCGCTCGACGATCATCGGCTGGGCGATCTCGCGGAGCTGCGCGCCCGCACCGAGATCGCGCTCGGCCATTCTCTGCCGCGCCGCCTCGCGCGCCTTGCGGCTGATCTTCGATACATCGCCGCCACCGTCGACGTGATGGTGTTCGCGGCCCTCGACCTCAGGGAGACGATCATGATCCTGCTTCACGCGGCCGTGCGCCGCTTCGCACTGCCCGCTCTGCTGCTCGCCTGCAGCGCGCTGATGCTGAGCGACGCCCTTGGCGTGTGGGACGGCTGGAAGCAGACCGAGCAGCTGATGGCGAACGCCCAGCGCGACAGGGCCGAGGCGGCGGCGCGCGCGCTGGTCGCCTACAAGGGCGAGCTCGAGCGCCAGATCGGCTGGATCACCTTTCCGTTCGGCGGCCAGCCGCCCGAGAAACGCCGTTACGACTACGCCCGCCTGTTGCAGATGACGCCGGCCGTCCTGCAGCTCGCCGAGCTCGACGCCGAGGGCCGCGAGCAGCTCGCCGTGAACCGCTACACGGTGGACGTGGTCGCAAGCGGCATCGACCGCTCGGCCGATGCGGCCTTCGTCGCCGCGCGCAAGGACGGTCACTATGTCGGGCCGGTCCATGCCGGCAAGAACGGCGCTCTCGTGATGACCTTGGCGTTCACCCATCCGCGCTCGCCCGCGGGCGTCACCGTGCTGGATCTGAGCGTCAGGCCGGCGCTGGACCTGGTCGCCGCGGTCAAGCCCGAGGGCGGTGCCGTCTATATCGACGACGGTGAGGGCCGCCGCCTCTCGCCCGTCACGAAAGGCGTTGCGGGCCCCGTGCGGTCGGTGTCCGTCGACGTGTCCGGCACGCGCTGGAAGGTCGTGGTCGACGTCCCGTCCGCCGTTTACGACCTGCCCGAGCGCAACGCCGCGATCCGCGCGCTGGCGACCGCAGGCCTCGCCCTCGTCGCCGCCGCGCTCGCCTTCTTGCTGGCGCTCAAGCCCTTCGTGCCGGCGCGTCCGGCAGCGGCCTGATGCCGATCAGGCCGGGTGCAGCTCCCAGATACAGGCGTGGTAGCCGTAGTTGAAGTAGACGGTGCGCGGCCCCCGGCCCGCGGTGAACTCGAACCAGGCCGGCCGGCCGTTGTGATAGGCGATCTCGATACGGCCCGAGCCGTCGGGGTTGAGCTGGCCGGCCTTGAGCCGCCAGCCCGGGTCCGACGAGCGGTTGTCGGACTGCAGCGTGATGCGCTGGGCCGTCTCCGTGACGCGCCAGTGCGTGTTGACGGCGGCGGCCGAGCAATCCCACTGCGTGCCGGCATGCTGGCGGGCAGTCCATTCGACGGTCTCGGCCGTAGCCGGCGAGGCAAGGGCGGCGAGGAGAAGCAGCGTGGCCAAGGCTTTCATGGCCACAATCATAGGCTAGGCTTGCGCCATGAAGAAGACCGCCCCGACGACCAAGCCCCCGTCGCAGTCTCCGGCCAAGCTGATCGACGGCCGCATCAAGGAGCTGGGCGACTGGCGCGGCAAGCGGCTGGCCGAGGTGCGGGCGCTGATCAAGCAGGCCGATCCCGAAGTCGAGGAGACCTGGAAATGGCGCGGCGTGCCGGTCTGGGAGCATGACGGCATCCTCTGCACCGGCGAAACCTACAAGGCGGTGGTCAAGCTCACCTTCGCCCGCGGCGCCGCGTTGCCCGATCCCTCGAAGCTGTTCAATTCCAGCCTCGACGGCAATGTCCGCCGCGCCATCGATATCCACGAGACCGACAGGCTCGATGCGACCGCCTTCAGGAAGCTGATCAAGGAAGCGGTCGAGGCGAACGCGGCAAGGAAGAAAAAGAAGGGCAAATAGCGGGCTCAGGCCCGGTCCATTGATCATAATCGGGTCTCTCGCCCGTTCGCGCCTATGGTCCGCCGGCAATTTTCGCCGACGGAGTTCCGATGACGGACGAGACGACCAGCGCTTCAGACCAGACCACCGCTTCACCCGCGCCTCAGCCCGCTGATCCGGCGCCTGCGCCGCCTGCGCCGACGCCGGCCGCGTCCGAGCCCTCGCTGCTGGCGCAAGGCGCGTCCGAGCCCGCGGCCTACGAGTCCTTCAAGCTCCCCGAGGGCGCCGCCATCGATCCGGAGCAGCTCGCGTCGGCCACCGAGCTGTTCCGCGCCTCCGCGCTCAGCCAGGAGCAGGCGCAGAAATTCATCGATCTTGCGGTCTCCCGCGATCAAGCCGCCGCCCAGAAGGGCGCGGCCGCGTTCGAGGAGCTGCAGAACCAATGGGTCCAGCAGGCCAAGGCGGATCCCGAGATTGGCGGCAACAGGTTCGGGGCGTCGCTCGCCTCGGCGTCGCGCGCCATCGATCGCCTGGGCGTGCCGGGACTCCGCGAGGCGCTGAACCTCACCGGCGCGGGCAACCATCCCGCCGTGGTGAAGGCCTTCGTGCGTCTCGGGCAGATGGTCTCGGAGGACAGGTTCCTGCCCGGCAAGGATGCCGCGCCGGCCGCTCCGAGATCGCCCGCCGAAGTCATCTACGACGGGAGCCCCCGTCAATAACCGAACCCCCTCAAGGAGAAACAGACAATGGCAACGCTTTCCTCTTCGGCCCTCACCCTCGCGGAATGGGCCACGCGTCTCGATCCCGGCGGCAAGCCCGCCGCGGTGATCGAGCTGCTCGGCCAGACCAACGAGATGCTGACCGACATGCTGTGGATGCAGTGCAACGATGGCGCCGGCCACAAGACGACCGTGCGCACCGGCTTGCCCACGGCGACCTGGCGCCTGCTGAACTACGGCGTCGTGAAGTCCAAGAGCACGACCGCCCAGGTGCGCGACGCCACCGGCATGCTCGAGGCCTACAGCGACATCGACAAGGCGCTGGCCGATCTCAACGGCAACACCGCCGAGTTCCGCATGGGCGAGGACATGGCCTTCATCGAGGCCATCAACCAGACCATGCAGGGCACGGTGGTCTATGGCTCGACGGCGGTGAATCCCGAGCGCTTCACGGGCCTGGCGCCGCGCTTTTCGGCGATCTCCGGCGCCAACAACGGCGTCAACATCGTCGATGCCGGCGGCACGGGCTCCAACACCAGCACCTCGATCTGGCTGATCGGCTGGGGCCAGAACACCGTGCACGGCCTGTTCCCCAAGGGCAGCAAGGCGGGCCTGCAGGTGCGCGATCTCGGCGAGGTGCCGCTCTACGACGCGAGCAACAACGTGTTCCAGGGCTATCGCACCCACTTCAAGTGGGACTGCGGCCTCTCGGTGCGCGACTGGCGCTTCGTGGTGCGCGTGGCCAACATCAACGTCACGTCCGGGTCGGTCACGACCGCGAACCTGATCAACACGCTGATCGCGGCGGTGAACAAGCTGCCGTTCGTCAGCGCGGCCGGCAACAGCCCGCCGCCGGGCGGCACCAAGCCCGGCCAGGTCAACACGGCCTTCTACTGCAACCGCACGGTTCGCGCCGCGCTCGACGTGCAGGCGATGGCCAAGACCAACAACTTCCTGACCATCGAGACGCGGGACAGCAAGCCCTACACGGCGTTCCGCGGCATCCCCATCCGCATCTGCGACCAGATCACGAATACCGAAGCTCGCGTCGTCTGACGGCCCGTGGCCGTCATCCCGAGCCTTTGCGAGGGATCTGAATCAACACATATCTGGAGACATTCACCATGCTTTTCGACGTCAACAACTCCTTCTCGGCCGTCTCGAACGGCGCGATCGTGGGCGACTCGCCCACCAGCACCGGCTCGACGCCGTCGACCAACGTGATCGATCTCGGCATCGCCCGCGATATCGGCGGCGCCGTGACCGACGAGCTGTTCCTGGAGTGCAAGGTCACCGCGGCCTTCACCTCGGGCGGCTCGGCCACGATGCAGGTCCAGCTCCAGGGCTCGAACGACAATTCGAGCTGGAGCATCCTCGAGCAGAGCGACGCGATCGCCGTCGCCTCGCTCGTGCAGGGCTACCAGTTCCTGCCCGGCCGCATGGTCTCGCCGCAGTCGGGCACGCCGTTCCGCTATCTCAGGCTGAACTACGTGATCGGCACGGCGGCGATGACCGCCGGCACCCTGGTCGCGGGCCTCACGGCGAGCTTGCAGAAGAGCCCGGTCTATCCGCGCGGGTATACGGCGTAGAGGTGGGAAGGGCGGGCAGTTGGCTCTCCCGGCTGCCCGCCTCATTCCTAAAGAGCCGTCACTGCGGCCCGACTTTGATGAACCGGTCACCGGGCACACCGGGTGAGCCGGCTGTGCCGGCCAGCGTTGAATTGGGCTGGGCCATGGCGGCGAAGGTGAAAAGAATGAAATCGGTCAGACGGTCTTTCTCCTTCGTGTAGAAGGTCCAGCTTTCATAGGTGCCGATCGCTTCGGTGCCCGCTGGCGCCGCTCCGCCGCTTTCTTTCTTGTAGATGTGAAAGCCGCGCAACTTGTGACTCACCGCGGCCGTCGGCGGCGAGCGTATGGTCTTCTTGAGGTCGAGTTCGAGTTGCTGACCCAGGGATAGGCAGGCCACACAGTACGCGTCTGTCAGGAAGGTCGGATCGGCAAGTGCCGTGCGCCGCCCGTCGCTGACGCACGGCACGAGGTACGGAATGTTTACGGTCTTGCTCTCGCTGCCGATGACGACGGGCTGACGCTGGACTGGATAGTTGCAGAGCAGAGATTCCTGTGCCGTCCTCTCGCTCGACTCATCAAGCACATAAAGATAGAGCGCGCGCAGCCGTGCGTAGGTTTCGGCATCGGCGGGTGGCGTCATGTTCCACGACTGGGTCCAGGTGCCTGACGCGCCGAGCGATAAGCCGGGAGCTGTGTAGGCCGTCTGGCTGCTGAAGGCGCCGCTGGAGCTGCCTGGGGCGAGGGTGTTCGTGATGTTGCCGCCGAACGGAACCGTCAGTGTCGGCGAAACGGCGAAAGCCGTCTGCGCGGTGCCAAGCGTGATTTGCACCTGAGTTGGCACATAGCCTACGTCCGCGACGTGAGCGAGATTGTAGAAGATCTGTTGCTTGGTGAGCGAATCGAGCGACGCCGCCTGATTGGCAGTGCTCTTGCTGAGACTCGCGGCGCAGCCGGACAGGCACAGTCCAGCGATCGCCAAGGTGATAAAGCGCAGCATGCTTATTCCCCCGAATAGAGTTGCCCCGTGCGAAAGATCGCTCATTGTCTCGGATGACGACAATACCTCCGGTTGTATTTCTATGGGGACAATTACTGCGGAGCCGCCGCCAAGAAGCGCCGGTATTGCCATGTCGGCAGTGTCCATTGATCATAATCGTGGGTTTTCGCCCTCCGCGCCTATAACGCGCGCATGTCCACCGTCACCGACATCTGCAACGCCGCGATCTCCCACTGCGGCACGCGCTCGAAGATCAGCTCGATCGACGAGGGCTCGCCCGAGGCCAATGCCTGCCTGAACCATTTCGCCATGGTGCGGGACGGCTCGCTCCGGGCG
>DATJWN010000294.1:0-9955 GCA_035501235.1 Reyranella sp. | reverse complement strand
AGCTGCGCACCGACTTCTGGCGCGAGGCGATCGATCTCGCGCCGCGCCTGTCGGGCCGCGACCGCGCCCGCCTGTGGTCGGTGCTGTGGTACGACTTCCAGCCCTTCACCGATCTCTACCTGACGCTCTACGAGGGCCTGGAGAAGCTCGACTTCGCGCCGGAAGCGCTGCTCGGCATGGACGCGCTGATCCCGCGCGAGAAGAGCATCATCGACGTGCTCACGCTCGACAAGCTCGGCGCCGATGCATCGGACACGCTTCTGGTGCGGCCCAAGCGCGCCGACGGCCGCGGCTCGGTCGATGCCCGCCTGCCGCGCTCGCTGGTCTGTGCGCTGACCGCCGAGCTCTCGGTCGCGATCGACGAGAAGCCGTGGGACTTCTTCGACCACACCGACCTGCTCGATTTCCCGGGCGCGCGCTCGCGGCTGAAGCTCGCCAACCTCGAGGATGTCGCCAAGGCCAAGGGCGTGGCCGAGGGCGCCAACCCGCTGCGCGAGCTGCTGCTGCGCGGCAAGGTCGCCTATCTCTTCCAGCGCTATTCCTCCGAGCGCGAGCTCTCGGCGATGCTGCTCTGCATTCCCGACGGCAACCAGGAGGTCCGCGACCTCTCCGATATGATGACGGCGTGGATCGACCAGACGATCGGCGCCACGCCGGCCGAGCGCGCCAAGCAGAAGAACGCACTGTTCCTGGTGCTGACCAAGATGGACCGCGAGTTCGAGCAGAAGGCGGGCGAGACCGAGGAATCGCGCCGGCTGCGCTGGAGTGCGCGGCTCGGCAACTCGCTGGTCAACAACTTCCGCGGCGAATGGCCGACCAACTGGAACGGCCGCGCCTTCGACAACAGCTTCTGGCTGCGCAATCCGACCGTCATCGACGAGCGCCTGATGGACTATCAGGGCGGCCGCGAGGTCGGCATCGCCGAGGCCTTCGCCCAGCGCGCCATCGAGCTGCGCGGCCACTTCGTCGAGAACTTCGACGTGCAGCGGCATTTTGCCGATGCCGCGCGCGCCTGGGACGAGGCCTTCCGGCCCAACGACGGCGGCGTCTCCTACCTGGTGCACAGCCTGACGCCGGTCTGCGATCCTGCCATCAAGCGCGCCCAGGTGCGCGGCCAGCTCGAGGTCCAGGTCCGCCGCCTGGTCGATCGCCTGGCCGGCTTCCACAGCGCCGCCGATGGCGATGCGCGCGCCAAGAAGCGCGACCTCGTGCAGACCGTGCTGCGCGGCCTTGCGACCTGCATCCAGCATCAGCTCTTCGGCGAGCTGGTCGCTTCGCTCCAGATCGCCGACACCGCCTTGCGCGAGATCTACTTCCGCATCTCCACCGCGCGCCCCTCCGAGGAGGGCGAGAGCCGTCCCCGCCCGGTGCAGGCCACGCAATCGTCCGGCGCCGCGGTCGACCTCAACGCCATCTTCGCCGACGTCTTCGGCGAGGACGAGCGCCGGCCCGGACCGTCGGCCGGCGTGATCGAGGATCGCGCCGAGCGCTTCGCACGCGAGGCGGCGGAGTATTGGCTCGAGAACATGCGGCGCATCGGCGCCGACGAGAAGGCGCTCAGCCATTTCGGCGTCGACCGCCAGCATCTCGGCTGGCTCATCGACGAGCTCATGGTCGGCGCCCATCGGCTGAAGCTGGTCGACCAGCTCTCGGACGATGTGCGCGCGCTCGAGAACGCGGCCAACGCCAAGTGGGAGGATATCGCCGAGCGCCAGGTGCGCACGGCGGCCTCGGCGCTGAACGGCTATGTGAGCGCGCTCGGCTTCGACCGCCTGCCGCTCGAGGAACGGCCCGGCATCCCGCCCAACGCGCCGATGCGGCGCGTCTTCCAGGCGCCGCCGCCGCCCGCCAACGGCGTGCCGCAGCTCTCCGAGGAGCCGGGCTCGATCTACGCCGACTATTGCCGCGACTGGATGCGTGCCTTCCTGCAGCTGGCCATGGACAATGTGGGCTACGAGGGCGGGCGCGAGATCACGGCCGAGCAGAACGAGCAGCTGGGCGCCATCCTGCGCGCCGTGGCGGCGTAAGGAGCCGACGTGCCGGTACGCGCCTCCGTCCTGCCGCAGGCCGAGCCCGGCCACGCCATCCTCCGGCTGAGCGACCTCGAGGCGATGCCGCAGGGGCTGGCGCTCTCCTTCCAGCGCCAGCAGGGACCGGACTCCCATCTCGCCGACGATGGCTGGCGGCGCACCGAGACCTGGCTGATGCCCGCCCATGTCGAGCGCACGCGGCAGGGCCTCGACTTCCATCTCGGACCCGAGATCTGCGACCGGCTGGCCGGCGTCGCCACCGTGCGGCTGCGCGTCAGGGAGCCCGACATCGGCGTGGTCGGCACGACGGTCGTCGCCTGGCCGGCGATGCTGACCTCGGGCGCGATCGACCCGTCGAGCCGACGCCTGGACGAAATAGTGCGGCTGCGCCGCGTGGAGACGCCCGCCGAACCGCCCGCACCGCCCTTCGAGCCGGAACCCGTACCGCCCCGCGCGCCCGAATTGATCGCCTATCGCGAGCCGCGCGAAAAGCGCTCCGGCGGGCTGGGATGGGCGATCGCGGCGCTGGTCCTGATCGCGGTGGCCGGTGGCGGGTACTACGCCTACAAGACCTACTACGAGACGCCGCAGGAAGAGGCCTCGGCCGCGGCGCCGGCGCCCGCCCCCGAACCGAAGCCGCCTCTTGCCCCCGCCCCAACGCCGACTCCCCTGCCGGAACCGCCGAAGAAGTCGATGCGCGCCAGTGTCGAGGACTATCTCGCGACCAAGCCCGACACCGACGCCCTGATCGCCAAGGCGCGCGAGTATGCAGCGTCGGGCGAGACGGCCGGCGCCTTCCTGGTCTGGCGCCGCGCCGCCGAGGCGGGCAGCCCGCGCGCCGAGCTCGAGCTCGGCATGTTCTACGATCCGCTGACACCCAAGGCTGGCTTCACGCCCGACGGCCCGCGCGCCGCCGACTGGTACGAGCGTGCAGCTCTTGCCGGTCTGCCCGAGGCGCAACGCAGGTACGGGCTGCTGCTCGCCAAGGGCGGCGCGGGTCTCGCCGCGAATCCGGCGCAGGCGAAGGAGTGGCTGCAGCAGGCGGCAGCGCAGAACGATGCCGACGCCAGGACCGCACTGGAACAGCTCGGAAAGTAACGCTTAAGTCTTGTGGTCCGGCGTCTGGTTCGGCGCGTCGGCGGGCGTCTTGCCGAGCGGATCCTTGGCCGTGCAGACATCGGCCCGCAGCCGCTCCTTGAGGACGGCGATCTGGTCCTCGATCTGCTTGTTGGCGGCCTTCTGCTGGTCGATCTGGTCCTGCAGCGCCTTGACCTGCTGCGGGTCGGGTCCCGGCGGGGCGGGCGGTGGCGGCGGCGCGGGAAGCTGGACGGCCACGTTCACGATCGGCCGGTAGAAGAGATACCAGCCCAGCCCCAGCCCTGCGCCGACCAGCAGGGTGCCGCCCACCAGCGCCCCCAGGATCAGCGGCCAGCGCGGCCGGGGACGCTCGGCCGCGATCGGCGCGGGCGACGGGTTGGCGTTCGGCGGAAGGTCGGTCATGGCTGCTGGATTGGGCTCCTGCCCGCTTTTCTAGTCAATCGCGGCGGCGGAATTGGGGCCGCAATGAGCAAATCTCCTGCGAGCAGGCTTGCTGGCCGGCCCCCGCCATACAAGTGTATAGGCAGGGAAAATCAGGAGTATCCCCATGACGGCCTGCATCGTCGGTTGGTCCCACGGCAAGTTCGGCAAGCTCGACAACGAGACCAGCGAATCGCTGATCGTCAAGGCCGCGTCCGAGGCGATCGCCCATGCGGGCATCGAGCCGAAGGACATCGACGTCATCTACGTCGGCAATATGAACGGCGGCTTCGTCCGCCAGGAGTTCCACTCCTCGCTGCCGCTGCAGACCCACCCCGATCTCCGCTTCAAGCCCTCGACCCGCGTCGAGAATGCCTGCGCCACCGGTTCGGCCGCGATCCATATGGGCCTCAATACGCTGGCGGCGAAGAAGGCGCGCTTCGTGCTGGTGGTCGGCGTCGAGAAGATGACCGAGCTCAACTCCGCGCAGGCGGGCGAAGTGCTGATCAAGGCGAGTTACGTCGCCGAGGAGGCCAACATCGAGGCGGGCTTCGCCGGCATCTTCGGCAAGATCACCTCGGCCTACTTCCAGCGCTACGGCGACAAGTCCGACGCGCTCGCCAAGATCGCGGTCAAGGCGCACCGGAACGGCGCCAAGAATCCCTTCGCGCACTTCCAGAAGGAATTCGCCTACGACTTCTGCCGCACACCGTCGGACAAGAACCCGTTCGTCGCGGGACCTCTCAAGCGCACCGACTGCTCGCCTGTGACCGATGGCGCGGCGGCCGTCGTGCTGGCCGATGTCTCGACCGCGCTCGGCATGAAGCAGGCGATCGCCTTTCGCGCGGCGCAACACGTCAACGACTTCCTGCCCATGAGCAAGCGCGACATCATCAAGTTCGAGGGCCCCGCGCTCGCCTGGAAGCAGGCGCTCGGCGAGGCCAGGCTCGAACTGCTCGATCTCTCCTTCGTCGAAAGCCACGACTGCTTCACCTCGGCCGAGCTGATCGAATACGAGGCGATGGGCCTCACCGCGCCGGGCGAGGGCGAGAAGGCGATCCACGAAGGCTGGGTCGAGCGCGACGGCAAGCTGCCGGTGAACGTGTCGGGCGGGCTCAAGGCCAAGGGCCATCCCGTCGGCGCGACCGGCGTCAGCATGCATGTGATGACGGCCATGCAGCTCCACGGCTCCGCGCCGGGCGCGCTGCAGCTGCCGAACGCCAAGATGGGCGGCGTGTTCAACATGGGCGGCGCCGCGGTCGCCAACTATGTGTCCATCCTGGAACCCCTGAGATAAGGGCGGTTCGCTAAGGCGGCGACCGCTGGCGGCCGCGCCGGCGCCAGTCGCGGATTTCCGGCTGCGCCAGCCAGGCCCGCGCCCGGGCGGCCGTCTTGAAGAGCTTCATCGGCCGCTCGGCCGCGGCCAGCAGGCTGATCAGAGGCGCGTAGCGCTCGTAGTCGTAGTCCGGCTCGACGATGGCGAGTGGCCCCGTGGCGCCGATGGAATCCATGCCGCGCGCCCGCACACCCAGGGCCATCAGATCGTCGAGGTTCATGTCGCTCGTGCCGCCGCTCGCGTCGAACAGCTTGCGATAAGCGCCGGCATCGGCCTCGAGCATCGCGTCCATGAAGGCCTCGACCTCGTGCCTCGCGACATTGCCGTCGGCCACCAGCGTGATCAGCCGCCGGTGCGGGTCGATGGTCCAGTGAAGAGTCATCCTTGCGGATTACACCACGGGCCTTGCACTATCATCAATGCCGACGGCCATGCGCCGGCAGGTCTCGGCGACGATCGCCTGGCCCTCCTCCAGCAGGAGGCCGTCGAGCGTGCAGGCGAAATCGCCGGCGCGCACATCGACCTGATGGACGAGGTAGGTCCGGTCGCCATGGCGTCCCACCATCACCTCGAAATCGACGCGGTCGACCGCGATGTCGGCCCAGGCGACGACGCGGTCGCCGATCGCGAGGCCCGCATCGTCGACCCTGATGAGCGTTCCGGGCGGCGGCAGATGCACAACGCGCCGTGGCAGCGAATCGCGGAGGCGCGCGCTCCGGATGCGATAGGCGATCGCTATCATCGCGGGCGTCGCGACCGCGAGGACCGCCGCGACGGGAACGAGAACCTCGCGATCGAGAGGCCGCGCGAAGGCGACCAGGGCGAAGAGCCCCGCCCAGAACAGGCCGACGAAGCCGAGGCCGATGAGGCGATAGCGCGACAGGAACCGGCCAGCCGCGACCGTCGGCTCGAGGACGGAGCCCGTGACCGCCCGCCCCGACGAGCCCCGAAGGATGTCCTTCTGCCAGTTCGCCGGCAGATTGCCGGCCGGAGATCCGTTGATCGTGACCTGCATGTGCATCGGCCCCGCATGTGAAGAGCGAGTTTTACTGCGCCACGATCGCACGCCACAACGCGAACGACTCATCCATGACACAATCCATAGTTGACGATCCGCTCACGGGCCGACAAGCTTCTCCCGTCACGGCGGGCAAGGAGGGGGCTATGGCTACGACCGACAGCGATCCGGTGGTCGACCATCCGACCTGGTTCGGCCAGATCCGGAACTTCTTCACCGAGACCGACATCGCGCATATGGGCGCCAAGGGGATCGACCTCGGCTCCTACAACGGCGTCGTCGCCAACGCGATCTCCATCTACTCGCAAACCCAGGGCGGCTCGATGCCGCCAGGCGACGCGACCAAGTGGAGCGCGAACCGGGTCCAGACCTTCCTGAACTGGATCACCGATAACTATCCGGTCGGCACGCCGACGCCGCCAGCGCGCGCAGCGCTCGTGGCGGCCGCTCCCGCGCCGCGGATGCGCAAGGAGGTGAGCGCGCTCAGCGCCGACGAAGTGACGACGCTCAAGAAGGCCTTCGCCGGCATCCTGGGCCGCGATCCCCAGCAGGGCGACAGCTACTTCGCGATCGCGGGTGTCCACTGGTTCCCGGCCATCGATCAGAACCCGCTGTTCCACTGCCTGCACCACGAGAACCGCTTCCTGCCCTGGCATCGCTTCCATCTGCGGCGTTTCGAGGATGCGCTGCGCACCGTGCCCGGCTGCGCCAACGTCACGCTGCCCTACTGGGACGTCACTAAGCCCATTCCCGCCCTGCTCTACGAGGAGCCGTTCGCCGAGTACAAGCTGCAGGCGCCGATCGGCCACAACTACGATCCGCTCACGACCAAGCGCAACACGCCCGCGCAGATCGCCGCCAACATGGCGGCGTACAATGTCGCCGGCTGGATCACGAACGCGCTCAAGCAGTCGTTCTGGGAGCAGTTCAACCGCACCTTCTGGCAGGCGCATGACAGCGGACACGTCGCCTGCGGTCCCACCATGGCCAACCAGGACATCTCGGCCTTCGATCCTGTCTTCTGGTTCTTCCACTGCAATCTCGACCGCATCTGGCTGCAATGGCAGAAGAGCGTCGGCGCCACGACGGTCGCCAAGTTCAAGTCGGTCTGCCAGACCTCGACCGCCTGGCTTGACGTTCCGGCGCTGGGCGCGATACCTCCCTTCACCGGCACCGCCGCCGACACCATCACCTACAGTGAGGTGGACTATGCGCCGCCCCCGGGGGCTCCGATGGCCCTGATCTTCGAAAACAAGAGCGGCAACGTCGCCGCCGCCAAGAGCTTCCGCATCGACAGCGCGGCGCCCTTGTCGGTCCGCGTCAAGGACATCAACCGCGCCGGCATTCCTGGGACATTCGTCGTCCACCTGCTCGCCGACGGGAAGGAAGTCGCGCGCCAGGCCTTCTTCCAGCCGACCGATCCCGGCATCTGCCCGAACTGCAGCGAGAACAGCAAAGTCTCGCTCGACTTCCACGTCGAGCCCGAGAAGATCCTCGACAAGCAGCTGTCGGTCGAGCTGCACGTGCCGAGCCAGGCGGAAATGGGCACGCGCTTCCCGCTCTCCAAGGCCGGCCAGCCGACGATCAACGTGCGGCATCTGATCGAGGGCGACTGACGACCGTTTCGACCGTTTTCGCCGTTTTCTATCGGTGCTGGCGAGGGCCGATGCTCCAAAAGCCCGTCGCAGCAACGTTTTCGCGCTGTCACGGCCGCCGATAAACGGTCGTAAACGGTGCCGAAACGGTTCGAAAACGGTCCATTTAGAGCGTGATGACTTTCCGTCGACTCCCGCGTCGGCCTGGCACGGGCACCGCTTCGCTGCGGGTGCCACGCCGACGCGCAAAGGCAAAGTCATCGCGCTTTAGCTCTGGCCGTCGACAAGCGCATCCTTGGACTCCCGTCGCGCAATTCACGCGACGGGAAGTTTACCTCGCCCTCGCCTGCCCACCCGTTTTGATCAATGGAGCGCCGCCGAACCGATCGGCGCTACACCACCGGGCTCGCGCCGCCGTCGACGTTGATGGCGACGCCGGTGACGAAGGAGCCGGCATCGGAGCAGAGGAAGCAGGCCATGCGGGCGAATTCCTCGGCCTTGCCCATGCGGCCGAGCGGAATGCGGCCCGCCATGCCCTGCAGGAATTGCTCGTAGGTCTTGCCCTCGCCCGCCGGCGTCTTGTAGCGGCGCGCCCACTGGTCGCTCTCGATCAGGCCGACCAGCATGGCGTTCACCAGCACGCCGTGCTGGGCATTCTCCTGGCTCATCGCCTTGGTGAGGGCGAGGCCGGCGGCGCGGCTCACGCTGGTGGGCGTGGAGTTGGCGCCCGGCGCCTTGGCGCCGATGTTGAGCACGTTGACGATGCGGCCCCATTTGCGCTCGCGCATGCCCGGCAAGGCGAGGCGGCAGAGGCGGATGGCGGCAAAGAGCTTGAGGTCGAGATCGCCCTGCCAATCCTCGTCGGTCACCGTGTCGAAGGCCTTGGCGTGGCTGATGCCGGCGTTGTTCACGACGATATCGACCTTGCCGAAGTCCGACTGGATCTTCTTCCAGGTGTCGGCGATGGGCTGCGCCTTGGCGACATCGCAGGAATAGCCTTCGACCTTGGCGTTGGTCTTGCCCGCGGCCTTCTGGATCTCCGCCTTGGCCGACGCAATCACATCGGCCTTGCGCGCCAGGATCGCGACCGACGCGCCGGACGCCGCGAATTCCTTGGCCATGGCGAGGCCGAGCCCCGTGCTGCCGCCCGTGATCACGGCCACGCGGCCATCCATGCGTACGTCCATCGTCGTCCTCCCACCAGCGCGTTCCACTGCCAGTCTAGCGGTAATGGCAGAATCGTGCGCGGAAAAGGAGGCCGCATGGCATCGCGGTGCGGTCGTTCAGGCGGCGCGCTGCCCTTCACTATGTCCGGCGTCCTGATCCCGCCCTTCGTACTGCACCGCGCTTACCTTCTCCTGCCAGTCGACGACCTTGCCGGCCTGCGCTTCCTGGATTGCGATGTGGGTCATGGAGGTATTGGGGCCGGCGCCGTGCCAGTGCTTCTCCCCCGGCGCAATCCAGACCACATCACCGGCGCGGATCTCTTCGACGGGGCCGCCCCAGCGCTGCACGCGCCCGCAGCCCGCCGTGACGACCAGCGTCTGGCCGAGCGGATGGGCGTGCCAGGCCGTGCGCGCATGCGGCTCGAAGGTCACGCTGGCGCCGCTGGTGCGCGCGGGATCGCGCGCCTGGAACAGAGGATCGACGCGCACCGCGCCGGTGAAGGCCTCCAGCGCACCGCGGGCCGAGGGCTGGGAACCACTGCGTTTGATGTCCATGATCGTTCTCCTTTGAAGTCAGGCGGGTTGGAGTCGAAGCGTGGTCGCGAGCACTTCGGGCCGCGCGACGGAGGGTGCATAGGGGCTGCTGCGATACTTCCGCCTGTACTCGGCGCTCGCAGCGTCGATTGAACCGGCATCCGACACCGGGACGGCCGTCACGGCGATCCGTCGCCCGGAGAATTCCAGTGTGGCCGCGCCGCCCGTGGCGATGTCCCGATACCAGCGCCCCTTGGCGCCGCGCGCCGAGCGCACGAAGACCCGGTCCTCGGCCACGACCAGCCAGATGACGACCGCGGCTTGCGGATGCTTGCCGGTGCGGATCGCAACTTCAGGGATATCGCGCAGGATGCCGAGGCTGTCGGCGTCGAAACTTGTCATGCGAGTGAATTTAGGCCGCGCGTCCCTGGAGACTAGACGGCATAATCGACAAGGACTTATGAATGGGTCTCATAAATGCAAAAGGGCAATCTGGACGACCTCCTTGCCTTCCTGGCCGTCGGCCGCGACCGGAGTTTCACCAAGGCGGCGGCCCGGCTGGGCGTCTCGCAATCGGCGCTCAGCCACACGGTGCGCAACCTGGAGGCGCGGCTGGGTGTGCGGCTGCTGACGCGCACGACGCGCAGCGTCGCGCCCACGACGGCAGGCGAACGGCTCATGCAGACGATCGGGCCGCGCTTCGACGAGATCGACAGTGAGCTGGCGGCCCTCGGCGACTTCCGCGACAAGCCTGCCGG
>DATJWN010000293.1:0-5425 GCA_035501235.1 Reyranella sp. | reverse complement strand
TGCATGTCGATCGTGACGTCCGAAAACAGTCCCGTTGAGAACAGCGCCTTCAGCGAGCGGTCGGCCGCGGCCGGGTCGTAGGCCTGGCCCTCCTTGAGCTGCAAATAGGAGCGGATCGTCTCGGCCTCGGCGCGGACATTGCCCTGGATCTGCACGGCGGTGATCGTGCCGCCCGGAACGGGGGTTGCGCGCTGCGCCAGGGCGGGCGCGGCGAAAGCCATTAGCGCGGCGAGCGCAAGAATTGCCCAACGGAAGTTCAAACTCACCCCTGCCACCTTCACGACCCGCCGACTGCCGCGACCGGTCCCGTTTCATAGACCGGTGCCGGGGGTCTAACCACCCTTTTTGTCCCCCAATCCACTCCCCACCCCATCGCGTCAACTCACCGCAGCAGCAGTTTTATGTCGTTGAAGGTCGCGACCAGCGCCATGCCCACAACCAGTGCAAAGCCGACCTTGAGGCCCAGCTCCTGCGCCTTCAGCCCCAGCGGCCGCCCGCGCACGGCCTCGTAGAGATACATGGCGAGATGGCCGCCATCGAGCATCGGCACCGGCAGGAGATTGAACACGCCCAGCACGACGGACAGCGCGATGACGAGGTCGAGCAGATGAACCCAGCCCTCGGTCGACGCCTCGCCCGCCACCTTGGCAATGCGGATCGGCCCACCGAGCTCGTCGACGGGCCGGGTCGCGGTCACGATCTGGGCCATCGACGTGTAGAACATCGTCGTCATGCCCCAGACATGGCGTACGCCGGCCAGCATCGAGCCGCCGACATCGTGTTTGCGGAACTCCGTCACGTTGGCGGGGCGGATGCCCATCCGGCCGATCGACTTCTTCTGGCCGTTGCACCCCGTCACCTCGTCGGCCTCGGGCACGATCGTCGTCTCGTGACGCTGACCGTCGCGATCGTAGATCACCTTGACCGGCTGGCCGGCCTTGTCGCCGATCAGCTCGGGAATGCGCGAGAAGTGATCGATCGGCTTGCCATCCATGCTGAGCAGCAGGTCGCCGACCTTGAGGCCCGCACCCTGGGCCGGGCTCTTGTCCGTGAAGCCGCCGACGACGGGACGGATGAGCTCGTTCATGCCGAGATCGCCGAAGCGCGTCGTGTTGCCGTGCTTGTCGGTGCGCTCGCAGAACTGCGGCGTGATCTCGCTGCGCATCAGCGTATCGCCGCGGCGATATTCGATGGGCAGCGCCTTCGCCCAATACAGGAACTGCTCGTCCTGGATGTCCTCGTAGCGATCGATCCGCTTGCCGCCCAGCCGCACGATCTCGTCGCCGGTGTGCAGGCCCGCCGCCCGCGCCGGCCCGTCGGGCTGCACCGCGACGATCGGCGGCGAATAGGGTTCGCCCGCCACGTAGAAGACGCCGGTCAGCAACACGATGGCGAAGAGGATGTTCGCCGCCGGCCCGCCCAGCACGACTGCCGCGCGGGCGTAGAGCGGCTGGGTGAAGAAGGCCCTCTTGCGCTGCTCGGCGGACAAAGGGTCGCCCGACGGCGTGGCGCTGGTGGCGTCGCTGTCGCCCAGGAACTTCACGAAGCCGCCGAGCGGGATCAGCGAGATCTTCCAGCGCGTACCGTTACGGTCGGTCCAGCCGAACAGTTCGGGCCCGAAGCCGATCGAGAAAACCTCGGCGTGGATGCCGAACCGGCGACCGACCCAGTAGTGACCGAACTCGTGCACGAATACGAGCAGGGTCAGCACCAGGATGAAATACGGCAAATAGGTCGTGAACAGGCTGACGATCGCGTGCATGGCTCACTACATCATGATTTTCATTCAGTTTCAATTAGTTAGCGTGTGACTTTGCACAGCTTCTTCCGCTTTCCGGCGGGCCTCCCGGTCCGCCGCATGGACTTGCTGCAGCGAAACCACCGGGCCGTCCATGCCGCCCATTGCCGCCAGCACATCCTCGACGATGCGAGCGATGTCGAGGAAGCCGATGCGGCGGGCCAGAAAGGCCGCCACGGCCACCTCATTGGCGGCGTTCAGGACGGTCGGAGCGAATCCACCCAACGCCAACGCTTCCCGCGCGAGACGTAAAGAGGGAAAGCGGCCGGAATCGGGCGGCTCGAAGGTGAGCGGGCAAAGCGTCGCAAAATCGAGCCGTGCCGCGGGGCCGTCGATGCGGGCAGGCCAGCCGAGCGCGTGGCTGATCGGCACGCGCATGTCGGGCGTCCCGAGCTGGGCCAGTACCGAGCCGTCGCGATAGGCGACCATCGAATGGATGACCGACTGGGGGTGCACGACGATCTCGATCTGCTCCGTCGGCAGGCCGAACAACAAATGCGCCTCGATCAGCTCCAGCCCCTTGTTCATCATGGTGGCCGAGTCGATCGAGATCTTGGCACCCATGTCCCAGTTGGGATGCGCCAGGGCCTGCTCGGGCGTCGCCTCGGCCATGTCGGCCAGCGACCAGGTGCGGAACGGTCCGCCCGACGCCGTCAGGATGAGACGATCGACAGCCGCTCGTTGCGCCGGATCGAACACCTGGAAGATGGCGTTGTGCTCGGAATCGACAGGCAGCAGGACGCCGCCCGACTCCGAGACGGCATCGATCAGCAGGCGGCCGGCGCAGACCAGCGCCTCCTTGTTGGCGAGCGCCACCATCGCGCCACGACGGGCCGCGACCAGGGTCGATTCGAGGCCGGCGAAGCCCACGACGGCAGCCATCACCCATTCCGCCGGCCGCGACGCCGCCTCGATCACCGCCTCCGGCCCGGCCGCCGCCTCGATCGACGTGCCGATCAGCGCGTCCTTGAGGGCGCGATAGCGCTGCGGATTGGCAACGACGGCCATCCGCGCCCGCAGACGCCGCGCCTGATCGGCCAGGGCCTCGACGGCGTTGCCGGCGACGAGTGCCTCGACGCAATAGCTCTCGGGATCGCGCGCGATGAGATCGGCCGTGCTCTGACCGACCGAGCCGGTCGAGCCCAGGATCGTCACATGCCGCGGCGCTGCGTGGCTGGGCGCCGTCCAGGCCATCATGCCCATGGCCACTCTCCTCCGACGACCAGCCGTACCGCCGCCACCGCGACCAGCACCGCGATCAGCCCATCGATGCGATCGAGCAGGCCGCCATGGCCCGGGATCAGCCGGCCGCTGTCCTTCACGCCTGCCGCGCGCTTGGCCGCCGATTCGATCAGGTCGCCGATCTGCGCGATCACGGCGATGCCAACACCATAGAATGCGAGCGGCACCGTCTCGCCCAGATCGAAGGCGAGCCCGCATGCCGAACTCACCACGGCCGAAAAGCACATGCCGCCGATCAGGCCCGACCAGGTCTTGCTCGGGCTGATGCGCGGCGCGAGCTTCACGCCGCCCGCCAGCCGGCCGAGGAAATAGGCGCCGGTGTCGGTCGCCCAGACGCAGAACAGGATCCAGAGGATGGTCTGGCGGCCGGACGACGGCTGATGATGCAGCCACAGCAGGGCCGTGAGCGCCGCCAGCGAGTAGACGATCGCCAGAGCGCGCGTCATCGGCCGGCCGATCGTCAGGCCCAGCCATTCCGCCACCATCACCGGTGCGGCGATCGCCGCCACCAGGTCGATCCAAGGGAAGCCGTACCACACGGCCGCCAGCAGGAGCGGACCGAGCACGACGGCCGAGAGAGTCCGCAGAAGCAGGCCACGAAACCGGCCCGAAACCCCTTCCGGGGCGCTAACCGCTGACGCCGCCATAGCGACGTTCGCGCCGGCGGAACTCGGCGATGGCCCGCTCGAGATGCTCCTTGCCGAAGTCGGGCCACAGCGTGTCGACGAAGACCAGCTCGGCGTAGGCGCACTGCCAGAGCAGGAAATTGCTGATGCGCTGCTCGCCGCTGGTGCGGATGAGGAGGTCCGGGTCGGGCACGCCGGCGGTCAGCAGCTCGCGCTCGAACAGATCCTCATTGATCCTGTCCGGCGTGATCTCGCCCGACGCCACCTTGTGCGCCAGGCTGCGCGTGGCGCGGAGGATCTCGTCGCGCGAGCCGTAGTTGATGCAGATGTTCACGTCGATGCGCGTGTTGGCGCGCGTGCGGTTCTCGGCATCGACGATGTCGCTCACGATATCGCGCGCCAGGCGATCGCGGTCGCCGATCACGCGCAGCCGCGCGCCGTTGCGGCTGAGCTCCTCGAGCTCGTGCCGCAGATAGTGGCGCAGGAGGCCCATCAGGTCGCTGACCTCGTCGGCCGGCCGTGCCCAGTTCTCCGTCGAGAAGGCGAACAGCGTCAGCACCGGAACGCCCAGTTCGGCGGCACCCCGGATGACGCGGCGCACCGCGTCGGCGCCGCGCCGATGTCCCGCGACCCGTGGCAATCCGCGCGCCTTCGCCCAGCGCCCGTTGCCATCCATGATGATGGCGACGTGCTGGGGACCCGGTGACGGGTCCGCGGTGGCGGGCAGGGACGCGGTCGGCATCAGACGGTCTTGATCTCTTTTTCCTTGGTGGCCAGCGTGTCGTCGACCTGCTTGACGTAGCGGTCGGTGAGCTTCTGCACCTCGTCGGACTTCTGGCGGTGCTCGTCCTGCGAGATCTTGTGCTCCTTCTCGGCCTTCTTGAGCGCTTCCATGCCGTCGCGGCGCACGTTGCGCACGGCGACGCGGCCCTGCTCGGCATATTTGTGCGCGAGCTTGGCGAGCTCGTTGCGGCGCTCGGTCGTGAGCTCGGGAATGGGGATGCGGATCATCTGGCCGTCGGGCGCCGGATTGAGGCCGAGCCCCGCCTCGCGGATCGCCTTGGCGGTCGGCGTGACCAGGCCCTTGTCCCAGACATTGACCGTGAGCAGGCGCGGCTCGGGCGCGCTCACCGTGCCGACCTGATTCAGCGGCATGCGCTGGCCATAGGCCTCGACCATCACCGGGTCGAGCAGGTTGACCGAGGCGCGCCCGGTGCGCAGGCCGGCCAGCTCCTTCTTCAGCGCGTCCATGGCGCCATGCATGCGCTTCTCGAGTTCCTTGGGATCTGTGCTCATGGCTCAGCCCTCATCCTTGATTATGGTGAAGGTGCCCTGGCCTGCCATCGTTGCGGCAAAAGCGCCGGGCTTGTGGATGTCGAAGACGATGATCGGAATCTTGTTCTCGCGCGCAAGGCTGATCGCCGAGGCGTCCATCACCTGCAGATCCTGCTGCAGCACGTCCAGGTAGGTGAGCGTGTCGTAGCGCTTGGCACTCTTGTCCTTGCGCGGATCGGCCGAATAGACGCCGTCGACCTGCGTGCCCTTGAGCATCGCATCGACGCCCATCTCCGCGGCGCGAAGCGCGGCCGCCGTGTCGGTCGTGAAGAACGGGTTTCCGGTTCCGGCGGCAAAGATCACAACGCGGCCCTTCTCCATGTGGCGGGCGGCCCGGCGGCGGATGTACGGCTCGCAGACGGTCGTCATCGGAATGGCCGACTGTACACGGGTTTGCAGACCCTGCCGCTCCATCGCGCTTTGC
>DATJWN010000292.1:0-6078 GCA_035501235.1 Reyranella sp. | reverse complement strand
GAGATGTAGCGGATGTTGTGCTGGTCGAAGGTGAGGATGGCGCCGAGGCCGGACCTCGCCAACGCCTGGCGGGTGCGCCCGAGCCGGTATTTGTGCAGCCGGCGGAAGTCGACCCGCTCCTCGAAATCGACCGACATGGAGCCGAGCGCCATCAGCGGCCGGGTCCAGTCATGGTGCGGATCGACGTCCTCCGGCTTCACGATCTTGGGTTCGGGATGCTTGCTCTTGGCCATGGCGCGTCCTCGCCGAAGTGTTCGTTGGGGGCGGTGTGTCCGTTTGGGCGCCCACGCTACAAACATTGCCGGGCCAAAGCAATTCGCTGCCCACGGATTGAAGGGCCGCCACCCCGCGTGCGAACATCATCACGATGCTGCTCCGTGCCGTCATCGCCGCGTACGCCCTCCTGGCCCTGGCTCAGCCGGCTTGCGCCGAATATCCCACCCGGCCGATCCACCTTCTGGTGCCCTTCCCGGCCGGTGGGGCGGTCGATCTCGTGGCCCGCCTGCTGGCGAGCCGGCTCACCCATGACCTTCCGGGCACGATCGTGGTCGAGAACAAGCCGGGTGCGGGCGGCATCCTGGCGACGGATGCGACCGCGAAGGCGACGGCCGACGGGTACACGCTGCTCCTGACCACGCCCAGCCACACGATCAACGCCGCACTTCGCGCCACGCTGCCCTACGACACCGAGAAGGACCTGGCACCCGTCTCGATCGTCGCCGAGATCCCCGAGCTTCTGGTCAGCTCGCCACAGGCACCGTTCGATTCCTTCAAGGGGTTCGTCGCCTATGCCAAGCAGCATCCCGGCCAGTTGACCTATGCGTCGGCCGGCAACGGCACCTTGCCGCACGTGACGATGGAGTTGCTGCTGCAGCAAGCGGGCGTGCAGGTGCTGCACGTCCCCTATCGAGGGGCGGCACCCGCCATGGCCGATCTCCTGGGTGGGCACGTGCAACTGAAGCTCGACACCATCGCAACCTCGGCCCAGCTGGTCGCCGACGGCAAGCTGCGGGCGCTGGCCTATGCGGCGCACGCGCGCAGCCCGCTCATGCCCGAGGTCCCGACCGTCGCGGAGATGGGCTTGCCCGGATACGAGGGCATCCTGTGGCTCGGCCTGATGGCGCCGGCGGCCACGCCCAAGCCGGTCGTCGAGCAGCTCGCGGCGGCAAGCCGGCGCGCCATGCAGACCCCGGATATGGTCGAGCGCTGCCGGCGCGACGGCATTGACGTGGTCGGCAGCACGCCCGCAGAATTCGGCGAGCGCATCACCCGCGAGATCGCGCAGTGGCGCGCCCTCGGCCGGAAGGTTCAGATCACGCTCGAATGACCATGCTCCGCCAAGCACGATACATGTTGCTCGCGCTCGCAGTTCTGTTTGCGAACGCGGCGGCGGCCGAGCCATTGCCGATCACGCTCGCAGGCCCCCTCACCCTGGTCGATGCGGACGGCAAGACGGTGAGCACGGCGTCCTTTGCCGGCCGGTGGCTTCTGGTCTATTTCGGCTACACGCACTGCGCCGACTGGTGCCCGACCAGCCTGAGCGCCATGGCCGAGGCGCTGGACCAGATCGGCCCGGCCGCCGAGCACGTCCAGCCCCTCTTCATCACCGTCGATCCGGCGCGCGATCACGGGCCCATCCTGCGCAGCTTCGCGGCCGAGTACGACAAGCGCCTGATCGGCCTCGGCGGCAGTCCCGAGCAGATCGCGGCCGCCGCGAACGCGCTCGGCGTCAAATACGAGAAGGTCCTGCTCGGGAGCGACGACTACGTCATCGACCACAGCGCCACCTTGTCCCTGATCGATCCGAGCGGCCGCCATGCCGAGACCTTCAGCATGGCCGAGCCCTATCAGATCGCCGCCAAGCTCCTGACGGCCGTCTCCTCGACCGGCGCCTCGCTCGACAACGTCAACAACGCGGCCGCGTACAAGTAAGCTGTCGCGACCAGCTATTTCGCGAAGTTCGCGATCTTGCGGGCCTCGCCGGTGACCTCGAGGATGTGCATCCCGGTGTTGGCGCGGTCGACGATGTAGATGTAGCCGCGGTCGTCGACGTCGACGTTGTTGGTCTGGATCGCGACCGCGCAATGCTGCCGGCCGCCCTCGAGCTTGGCGCAGCGCTTGTCGGTGTTTTTCGTCGTCGCCGGGATGTAGTAGCCGACCTCGCGCGGATGGAACGGATCGCGCACGTCGACCGCCCGCACGCCGGCATTGAAATAGGCGAAGAACATCTCGCGGCCGTAGTAGATCGGGGTCGTGTTCTCGTTCGAGGAGTGCGTGCCGAAGCGCCCGCCCTTGTGGCAGAAATCGCCCGGCTGCTCCGGCACCTGGAACGTCGCCACGGACACCGGCGTCTTCTCCACCGTCACGTCGACGAACCACGCCATCTGGCGCGGCTCCTGGCACTCGTTCTGGATCTGCTCGTCGGTGACCACGACGAAGTTGCGCGTGCGGCCGATCTTGTCGTCTTTGAAATTCGTCACCGGCACGTTCAGCATCGGAAACGCCGTGTGCGCGCCGTTGAAGGCCGACATCGTCCAGCGGCTGACCTCCGGATAGCGGAGGTTCTCGTCGGTCGGTTCCTTGGGACCGGTGAGCAGCCTCTGACGGTCGACGATCTGCATGATGCCGTCGGAGTTCGTGCCGTAACCGAAATAGACGCGATTGGACTGCGGCATCGAGATCATGCCATGCAGCATGATGGGCGTCGGGCCCGTGGCGCCGGGCTCCTGGCCGGGAAGACCGAAATTGCGGATGAACACCGGATGCGCCGGATCGCTCAGGTCGTAGATCTGGGTCATGCGCGGTACGCGCCACCCGGGCACGCCCGACACGAGGTAGGCGATGCCGGTGTCGCACTCCCAGAAGCTCTTGTGCGTGCCCTTGAGGCCCTCGACGACGCGCGTGACGAGCGTCGGGTGCGCGGGGTCGGTCGTGTCCCAGATCTCATGCGCCTGGTTGCCGAAGGGGCGCAGCAGATAGACCTTGCTGGGATCGCCCTTGGGCAGGGTCTTGCCGTCGCACACGCGCACCATCTGCGCCCCGCCCGCCTCGTAGAGGCCCGGCTCGCCCGGGATATGGGCGAGATATTTCGGGTGGTGCGGGTCGGTCACGTCGACGATCGACGTGCCGTTGTCCTCGGCCTTGCCGGTCAGCGGGTTCATCGGCTTGGCGACGGCATCGGTGCCTCCGTGATGGCCGATATAGGCGATCCAGCGGCCGAACTGCTCGTGCACGATGGGCTGATACGCGCTGCGCCCTTGCAGGTCGTTGTAGCCGGCCAGCGCCATGTTGTGTGCCTGCGCCTTGGCATCGGCGGCTGAAGCAGGGGAGACGGCGAGCAAGAGGAGCGCGGCCAATGCGAAGGCGGCAGGACGGAACATGTTTCCCCCTAGAGTTCTGGTTATTCGGTCTGCTCGTCGCGCCGGTACCACGGCAGATACCGGCGGGTCGCCCAGTTCACCAGGGCATCGAAGCCGACGCCGAACCCGGCCAGGAAGATGACGGCGACGAACGCCTCGTTGTGGTGGAACGTGCGCGAGTTGTAGAGGATGAAGTAGCCGATGCCGGGAATGGCCGTGAAGAACTCCGCGACCACGGCACCGATGATCGCGCGGCCGGCCGCCAGCCGTAGGCCCGACAGCAGATACGGCATCGAGGCGGGCAGCACGATCTCGAACAGCCCCCGCAACGCCGAGGACCGGAACGAGCGTCCGACCTCGAGATATTCGCGCGGCACCGACTGCGCGCCCTCGGCTGCGTTGATGATGACCGCGAAGATCGCGGCGAACACGATCGTCGCCAGGCGTGCCAGGCTCGAATAGCCGAACCACAGCGACACGAGCGGCAGGATGAGGATCATCGGCATCGCGTTGAAGCTGTTGATCCACAGCCGCAACGCGCGATCGGCGACGGCGTTGCGCCCCATCAGGAGGCCAAGGGCCGTGCCGAGTACGAGGGCGATGACCAATCCCTCGGCCGTGGCAGCGAGCGTGATCCCAATCGCCTCGAGGAACGCCGCACTGCTGACGACGGCCGGAATGGCCTCGACGATGCCCGTCGGCGTGGCCACGAAATCGGGTGCGAAGGCGCGCACGGTGACCTGCCACACCAGCAGGATGGCGACCCCGGCGACCGCGCGCGGCAATGCCGTGCCGCGCGTACGCGCCTTGGCCTGGACCGCAGGAAGGGCGGCACCGACGGTGGTCATCCGCGCCACCGCGCGAAGTGCTGCTCGAGCATGCTGCCGACCCGCATCAGCCCGACGCCGAGCAGCCCGATGATCAGAGTGGCGGCGAACACGCCCGCCGTATCGAAATTCTGCGAGGCGGTCATGATCATGCCGCCCAGCCCCGATGCGCTGAGGAAGAACTCGGCCGCCACCATCCCGACCAGCGCGCGCCCGATCGCCTGCCGGACGCCCGTCATGGTGTAGGGCAAGGTGTAGGGCAGCATGACCTCGCGCCACAGCGCCCATTCGCTCGAGCGGTAAGAGCGCGCAACCTCGATCAGCTCGGGCTTGATGCTGCGCGCGCCTTCGACCGTGTTGTAGAGGATCGGGAAGACCGCGAACAAGAAGACAACCAGGGCCTTTGGCGCGAACCCGAATCCCATCAAGGACAGGATGAACGGGATCAGCGCCACCATGGGCGTTGCGTAGAGGATCATGATGTAGACGTCGAGCGCCTCGCGCAGCACGCGCACGCGCGCGAACAGCAGCCCGACCGGCAGCCCGACGATCACGGCGGCAACGAACCCGGTGACGAACAGGGAGAGCGAGCTGCCGAGCTCCCCCCAGAGCTCCCCCGCCCCTGCGAGCTCGATGAGGCGGGAGATCGTGCCGGAGAGCGGCGCCATGAAGGCGGCGCTCGTGTTCCGGCCGACGATCTCCCACAGGACCAGACCGCCGAACAGGCTCAGCAGGAACGGCCCGTGCCGCTTGAGGGCGTCCATCCT
This sequence comes from Reyranella sp., assembly GCA_035501235.1. Lineage (GTDB taxonomy): Bacteria > Pseudomonadota > Alphaproteobacteria > Reyranellales > Reyranellaceae > Reyranella. The sequence goes on along the minus strand of DATJWN010000292.1, from coordinate 1,125 downwards.
CATCGAGGTCTTCGCCTATTTCGTTTTCTCGACGAGCGCGTTGGCGTCCCGCCAGACAGACGCATCGATCAGCTGCTCGGCCGTCGGCGCGGTCTTCCCGGGGAGGATGCTGCCCGCACCCTGCTGGATCTTGATGAAGTTGGCGAGCTGCTCCGGGTTCATGCCGTCGTCGGTCTGCGCCCACAGGCCGAACTTGACGTAGCCCTGCACCGCCCCCTTGGCGATGTCGTGGCTGCGCCCGGTGACCTCGGCGATCTTCGCCACCGCCTCGAGATTTTTCGGATCCGCCATGTAGTGCGCGGCACCGATCAGGCCCGCCAGCATGCGCACGAAGCCGTCGCGCTTCTCGGCCAGCTTGTCCTTGCGCACCACGATCATCAGGTTGTGCGCGTTCGGGCTCGCCTCGAGCTCCGTCTTGATGATCGCGACCTTTTTGCCCCGGCTCTCGATGTCCGGAACGTCGTCGAGATGCAGGACCGCATACTTGATCTGGCCGGCGATCATGGCGGCGGCGGAGTTCGATCCGAGCGGAATCTGCTGCACGTCGTTGAGGGTCATGTGACAGCCGCCGCCGAGGATCGCCTTCAGCGCGATCACGCGCGCCCCGCCGGGGGTGTCGACGCCCACCTGCTGGCCTTTCACGTCCTCGCAGGTCGCCTTGGCCGTATCGGTCGTGCCGAGCTGGAAGTCGGGCTTGGGAAAGCCGTAGATCCCGACGATGGGCACGTTCGCGTTGGCGATCTGGCTGATCAGAAGTGCCGTCGCCGACATCGAGGCATCGAGGTCGCCCGCGACCACCGCGCGCCCGGCCGCCGTGCCGTTGTCGAACTGCCGTAGCTCGACATTGGCCCCGTATTTCTTGAAGAAGCCCGCGTCGCGCGCCACGAACGTAATGATCGAGATGAAGATCGGCGGCACGCCGGGCGGGGCCAGCGTGATCTTCGGCGCCTCGGCGTAGGCCGGGGCGGCAAACGTCGCGGCAGCTACGGCGACCGCGATGATGGATTGACGAAGCGTCATGTGTTCTGTTCCTCCCTCGCCCTGACTTGGTTCAATCGTCGTCGGTTTTTTATGCTTGGGGGCCGATGTCGAACTCGGCCTTCTTGGCTTCGGTCATCAAGGTCG
>DATJWN010000291.1:0-3397 GCA_035501235.1 Reyranella sp. | reverse complement strand
GCTATCCGCGCGGCGATGGGCTCGGCATCGAGCTGCCCGACCGCGGCACGCCGCTCGCCATCGGCCGCGGCCGCATCCTGCGCGAGGGCACGAGCGTCGCGCTCCTCAGCCTCGGCACGCGGCTCCAGGAATGCCTCAAGGCGGCCGACGCGCTCGCCTGCTACGGCATCTCGGCGACGGTGGCGGATGCGCGCTTCGCCAAGCCGCTGGATACCGCGCTGATCGACCAGCTGGCGCGGCACCATGAGGTGCTGGTGACGGTGGAGGAAGGCTCGGTCGGCGGCTTCGCCGCGGCGGTGATGCAGCATCTCGCCAGCACCGGTTTGCTCGATCGCGGGCTGCGCTTCCGGCCGCTGACCCTGCCGGACCGCTTCATCGACCACAATACCCCGGCCGCCCAGCTCGCCGAGGCCGGACTCACCGCGAAAAATATCACCCAGACCGTGCTGAACGCGCTCGGCGAGGAGCGCGCGCGAAAGGTGGTGGCGGTATGATGACGGTGCTTCTGCCGCGTCGCGCGGTCCTCTCCGCCATGGCCGGCTTCGTCCTGCTGGCCGGCGTCGCGCGCGCCGAGCAGCCCTCCGGCCCGTCCGCGCCGATCGCCGCCATGGTCGCCGGGCTTTCCGCCCTGGAGAAGAAAGACAAGGGGACCCCGTTCCTGGATCGTTATCACGGCCTGGAGCCGCTGATCGACCAGGCGTTTAACCTGCCGCACATCCTGCAAACCGTGGTGGGGCTGCGCTGGGCCTCGCTGCCGCAGGATCAGAAGGACCGGCTGGCGACGGTGTTCCGCGCCTTCACCGTCGCCTCCTATGTCGCGAATTTCTCCTTCGGCGGCGATACCGTGCAAATGCTGCCAGAGACGCGGACGGCCGGGACGGACACGATCGTGGAGACGCAGATCCTGTCGCAGGGCAGCGCGCCTACCCGTGTGGATTATGCGATGCGCCAGGGAACCAGCGGCTGGCAGGCGGTGGACGTGCTGCTCGAAGGCACGATCAGCCGTGTCGCGGTGCAGCGCTCGGATTTCCGCTCGCTTCTCGAGGGAGGTAGCGCCCAGCCGTTGATCGACAGCCTGGAACGGAAGGTCGCCGACCTTTCCGGTGGCACGCTGCGGCCCTGACGTGACTCACCTGGTCCTGACAGAGGCGGCAACCGCCGCCACGTCCCTCATCGCGGCAGCCGGCCTCGGGCAGGCGATGTTCGGCTGGCACGCCTTCCGGCGGTTCCGCGCGGTGCCGGAGGATCCGCCTCCGGCGCTGCCGCCGGTCACGATCCTGAAGCCGCTGCACGGTGACGAGCCGATGCTGGAGGAGGCGCTGGCCTCGTTCTGCGCCCAGGATTACCCGTGCTTCCAGATCGTCTTCGGCCTGCAGGACCCGGCGGACGCGGCGCTCCATGTGCTGCGCCGGATTCGTAAGCGTTTCCCCGCGCTCGACATGGAGGTGGTGGTCGATCCCACCCCGCACGGGGCGAACCGCAAGGTGGCTAACCTTATCAACATGCTGCCCTCGGCGCGGCATGACATGCTGGTGATCGCCGATTCCGACATCCACGCCCCGGCCGGCTACCTGATGCGGCTGGCCGAAGCCCTGCTGCGCCCCGGGGCGGGGCTGGTCACGACCGCCTATGTCGGCCTGCCGGCGACGGAATCGCTGCCTGGCCAGTTCGGCGCCTCCTATATCAACCACACCTTCCTGCCCGGCGCGCTGATGGCGCGGCGACTCGGGCGGCAGGATTGCATGGGCGCCACCATGGCGGTGACCCGGCAGACGCTGGAGTTGGTCGGCGGGTTCGAGGCGCTCAGCGACCATCTGGCCGACGATGCCGTGCTCGGCAAGTTCGTGCTCGCCGTTGGCCTGTCGGTCGAGCTGGCGCCGACCCTGCCGGCGACCACGGTGCCCGAGACCAGCCTCACCGACCTTTACCAGCACGAACTGCGCTGGGCCCGCACCATCAAGTCCGTCGCCCCGCTCGGCTTCGCGCTTTCCGTGGTGCAGTTTCCGCTGTTCTGGAGCGCCCTTTCCGTGCTCCTCTCCGGCGGCGAGGCATGGGCGCTGGTGTTGTTCGCGACGATCTGGGCCTTCCGGGCCGCCATCGCGGCGGATCTCGACCGCTCGCTCGGCGTCGCGGCAATCCCGGCTTGGCTGGTGCCCTTGCGTGATCTGTTTTCCGTCGCTGTCATGCTGGCCAGTTACGCGAGCGATGAAGTTGCCTGGCGCGGCCAGGTCTTGCATGCCTCCGCACCTCCCATATTAAACCCGGTGCCCAGTCACGTTTCCGGGGAAGGATAGGCCGATACCATGATGAAGACCCTCTTCCTGCAACCGCCTTCCTTCGATGGGTTCGATGGCGGCGCGGGTTCGCGCTATCAGGCCAAGCGCGAGATCAAGTCCTTCTGGTTCCCGACCTGGCTCGCGCAGCCGGCGGCGCTGGTGCCCGGCAGCAAGCTGATCGACGCGCCCCCGGCCCGCATCAGCCTGGAGACCGTCATCGAGGAAGCGAAGAAGCGCGACCTCGTGGTGATGCACACCTCGACGCCGTCCTTCGCCTCGGACGTGAAGGTGGCGCAGGCGCTCAAGGACGCGAATCCGAATCTCAAGATCGGTCTGGTCGGCGCCAAGGTGGCGGTGCAGCCGGAGGAGAGCCTGCTGCAAGGCGCCGCGATCGATTTCGTGGCCCGCAACGAGTTCGACTTCACGATCAAGGAAGTCGCCGAGGGGCGCGATCTCTCCGAGATCGACGGTCTCTCCTACCGCAATGCCGAGGGGGTCATCGTCCATAACAAGGAGCGGGCGATCCTTGAGGACATGGACCAGCTGCCCTTCGTGACGGAGGTCTATAAGCGCGACCTCCGCATCGAGGACTACTTCATCGGCTACCTGATGCACCCGTACCTGTCGCTGTATACCGGGCGCGGCTGTAAATCCCGTTGCACCTTCTGCCTCTGGCCGCAGACGGTCGGCGGGCATCGCTACCGGGTGCGCAGCCCCGGGCACGTCGCGGAGGAGATCCGGCTGGCGAAGTCCTACTTCCCGCAGGTGCGCGAGTTCTTCTTCGACGACGACACCTTCACCGACGACCTGCCGCGCGCCGAGGCGATCGCGCGCGAGCTTGGGAAGATGGGCGTCACCTGGTCCTGCAACGCCAAGGCCAATGTGCCGCGCGAGACGCTGAAGGTGCTGCGCGATAACGGACTGCGCCTGCTGCTCGTCGGCTACGAGAGCGGCAATCAGCAGATCCTGCACAACATCAAGAAGGGCATGCGGATCGAGGTCGCGCGCAAGTTCACGCAGGACTGCCACGATCTCGGCATCAAGATCCACGGCACCTTCATTCTCGGCCTGCCCGGCGAGACGAAGGAGACGATCGAGGAGACGATCCGCTTCGCCACCGA
>DATJWN010000290.1:0-2336 GCA_035501235.1 Reyranella sp. | reverse complement strand
TCGGGTTGAAGCTCGGCGGCATCGCCCTCGTAGCCCTGCCCGTGTCGGGCATCTGGCTCTTGCTCTCAGCCGTGCTGGGCCGCACCCAGGAGCGCCGCGCCGCGCGCATGGACCTCGCCGCCCAGCCTGCGCATGGAGACTGACCCATGGCCCTGACCCGTCGCGATTTCGTAGGTCTCGCCGCCGCGTCGGTTCTGACGCGACCCGCCCTGGCGCAGATGGCATCTCTCCTCACCCGCGCCATACCGGCCAGCGGCGAGCGCATCCCGGCGGTCGGCCTCGGCACCGCATACGTGTTCGACAACGACACCGAGAAGACCCGGCGCGAGGCGGCCGAGGTCGTCAAGGCGCTCCTCGACGGCGGCGGCCGGCTCATCGACACCGCGTCCTCCTACGGCGAGGCCGAGGCGGTGCTCGGGCAGGTCATCGCCACGGCCGGTTCGCGCGACAAGCTCTTCATCGCGACCAAGCTGGAAGCGCCGGATGCGGCCGAGCTCAGGCGCTCGCTCAGCCGGCTGAAGACGCCGAAGGTCGACCTCCTGCAGTTCCACAATGTAAGCAACCCGCGCCAGTCGCTGGCGCAGTTCAAGGACTGGAAGGCCCAAGGGATCTGCCGCTACATCGGCATCACCTCGACCTTCCACGGCGAGTTCGGCGCCATCGAGGCGGTGCTCGGCCGCGAGAAGCCGGACTTCGTGCAGATCGACTACTCGATCGACGACCGCGAGGCCGAAAAGCGCATCCTGCCGCTCGCCGCCGAGGTCAAGGCGGGCGTTCTGACCGCCCTGCCCTTCGGCCGCGCGCGCCTGTTCCGCGCCGTGGCCGGCAAGCCCGTGCCCGACTGGGCGCAGGGCTTCGCCGGAAGCTGGGCGCAGTTCTTCCTCAAATATCTGCTGGCGGACGACCGGATCACCGCGGTCATCCCCGGGACTTCGAATGCGGCCCACATGGCCGACAATCTGGGTGCGGCGCGCGGACCCCTGCCCGACCCCGACCAGCGCAAGCGCATGCTGGCGTTCGTGGAAAGCTTGTAGGCCCTATCGGCCCAGCATCCCGAGCGCGTGCGGCAGCCACAGCGAGATGGCCGGCACGTAGGTGATCAGCACCAGGAACAAGAGCATCACGAACAGCCAGGGCAGCACCGAGATCGTGAGCTCGGTGATGCCCATCTTCGTGATGCCCGCAGCGACATAGAGGTTGAGCCCGACCGGCGGGTGGCACAGCCCGACCTCCATGTTCACCGCCATCAGGATGCCGAGATGCACCGGGTTGATCCCGAGTGCCGCCGACATCGGGAACAGGATCGGCGCCATGATCAGGGTGATCGCCGCCGGGTCCATGAAGTTGCCCGCCGCCAGCAGCACGACGTTGGTCACGAAGAGGAAGGCCACGACGCCAAATCCCTGCGCGGTCATCCACTCGGCCATCGACTGCGGGATCTGCTCGGAGGTGAGCAGCCACGAGAACACCGCCGCGTTGGTGATGATGTAGAGGATCATCGCACTCATCGAGGCGGCGCGCAGCAGGACGCGCGGAACCTCCGTCATCGGCAGTTCCTTGTAGACGAACACGGAGATGACGAAGGCGTAGGTGGCGGCGACCGCCGCGGCCTCGGTCGGCGTGAACAGGCCCGAATAGATTCCACCCAGCACCAGGATGATCAGGAACAGGCCCCAGAAGCTCTCACGGAAGGCGCGAAAGCGCTGGGCCCAGCTCGCCCGCTGCATGCGCGGATAATCGTTCCGCCACGCCCGATACCACGTCGTCATCCCGAGCAGGACCGCCAGGATGAGACCCGGGATCAGGGCGGCGATGAACAGCTGGCCGACGGATGCCGAGCTGACGATCCGGCCGTCCGGACCATGCGGCTCCATGCCGCTGGTGGCGACGGCATAGATGACGAGGTTGATCGACGGCGGAAACAGGATGCCGAGCGCCCCCGAGGTCGCGATCACGCCCGCGCCGAACCGCTGCGGATAGCCCTGCTGGACGATCGCCGGCAGCATGATCGAGCCGATCCCGACGACGGTCGCGACCGACGAGCCCGAAATCGCCGCGAACAGCGCGCAGGCAAGCACGCCCGCCAGGCCCAGGCCGCCATACCAATGACCGACCATCGACGTCGCAAAGGCGATCATGCGCTTGGCGACCCCGCCCGAGGTGAGGAAATTTCCGGCCAGGATGAAGAACGGGATCGCCATGATCTCGAAGCGGTCGAGGCTGGTGAACAGCTTCAAGCCCACCATCTTCGGATCGACGTCGCTCAGGACGAACAGGTAGGCGAGCACGGACAGGCCGAGCGCAATCGAGATCGGCATTCCGCTCGCCATCAGGGC
>DATJWN010000289.1:0-3700 GCA_035501235.1 Reyranella sp. | reverse complement strand
CGAGCTCATCCAGGCCTCGTCGCGCCAGCGATAGCCGTCGCCCAGCTGGCCCACGATCGAGGCGGTGTTGGGCGGGTGTTCGCACCGGAGCGCGAACGGGTCGGCCTTGAGCGGCAGTAGCTCGCCGCCAGCACCTTTGATCTCGTATTTGTACAGCTCGCCAGGGGCCAGGCCGGGAATGAAGATCTCCCACACCCCGCCCTCGACCCGCCGGCGCATCGGGTGGCACCGGCCGTCCCAGTTGTTGAACGGTCCGACCACACTGACCCGGCGCGCGTTGGGCGCCCACACGGCGAAGGCCACACCGGCCACGCCTTCGATCTCGCGGGCGTGCGCGCCCAGCTTTTCGTAAGCGCGTAAATGCCGTCCTTCGGCCCACAGATAGAGGTCGAGCTCGCCGAGCACGGGCGGAAAGCGATAAGGGTCTTCGAACTCCACGGTCCGTCCGGCGGCATCGCGGCGCAGCCGGTAGCGGAAGCGCTCGCTGCGGCCGGTGCGCCCGGCGAAGAATCCCGCGGGATGGACGCGCTCGAGTTCCGCCACGACCTCTCCCGAAGCCGCATCGACGACCCGCACATGGGCGGCTTGCGGCTGGAAGGTGCGGACCACCACCTCCTCGCCGGGCGGCTCGCGATGCATGCCCAGCAGGTAGAACGGGTTGTCGTGCTCGCCCCGCAGCAGCGCCTCGATCTGCATGCGGACGTCTCCGCCGGCCGGCTCCGTCGCCGGCGCAGCAGCCTCGCGGGCGGCCAGGAATTCGTTACGCTGCGGCAAGGATACCCTCCTTCGGCCGGCGGAGCGCATCCAGGATGTCGGTCAGACCCGCGGCCGGGATGCGCAGCCAGGTTGGCCGGTTCGCGGCCTCGTAACCGATCTCGTACAAAACCTTGTGGAGCAGGAAGAGCGACAGGCCGCGCTTCAGCTCCGCAGGCTCCGACGGCCAGCTCGAGCAATCGCCGATCGTGGCCACGTAGCCGTCCAGGAACGCGTCCTGAGCCAGCCGCTTCCATTCCATAGCCACCGGCAGCAGCTTGTCAAAGCCGTCCGGATCGCGGTCGCCGAGCTTGAACAGGGCCGACCACGCGGCGTACTGGATCGAGCGGATCATGCCGGCGACGTCGCGCAGCGGGCTCGACTTCTCGCGCCGCTCGGCGACCGAGCGCGCCGGCTCGCCCTCGAAATCGATGATCTGGAAATCGTCCTTCACCACCAGCACCTGCCCGAGATGAAGGTCGCCGTGGATGCGCGTCTTCATCGTGTGCAGCGGCGCTTCGGTGAGCGCGCGGATACGCTCCAGGCATTCGCGCTGGCGCTCGACCAGCACCCGCGCATGTGCAGCCGCCGGGCCCTCGGCGTCGGCATCGAGCTTGCGGAGCGCCTTGAACGCGTTGTCGGCCATCGCCAGAGTCGCCCGCCGCCACTCTGCCATGTCGGTTCCGGTGATCGGCTCGGGCGCGAAGGCTGCATCGTCGGTCGGCGCCGCAAGAGCCCGGTGCAGCTCGGCGATCCGGCGCGCGAGCACGCGAATCTGGCTCAGATAGATCGCGTGGCGCTCGGCGGGCGGCACGGCCTCGGGCTGGCTCTGGCGCAGCGCGTCGAACACGCGATCGAGATAGCTCTGGGCGTGCATCCAGCCATCGCCTTGCGAGCGGACGAATTCCTGAAGCACGCCAAGCGCCAGCTTGCTGCCCTCGCGCTCCACGTACTCAACCCAGCCATAGAGCTTGGGCGTGTTGGCGTAGCCGGCCGCCTCGGTGAGATACCGGCACATCTCGACCTCGGGATGCTCGCCGTCGGCAAGGCGCCGGTAGGCTTTGAAGATCATCGCATCGCCGATGTTGAGAGAGCTGTTGCTTTGCTCGCCACCCAGGCGCCGGACCGCGTTGTCCGCTGTCGGCTGCACCGAGTCCAACGCCGAGGTCGCGTGGCACACGATGGCGGCCGAGCCGTTCTCGATCCGCTGGTTGCGCCGGATGGCGTCGACCACGGCGAGCGCGAACTGCTCGGTCGCCGTCGCCTCGTAGATCGCCCCCATCTTGGCGCGCCGGCGCACCTTGGCGAGCGTGTATGGCAGGAGCGGCCAGTTCAGGTTGGCCGCGTTCTCATCCCAGGACACGGCCACGGGGAGGAAATAACGCTGCGGATCCGAAGAGGCGAGCTCGACAGTCACCTGAAGGAAGACGAACTCGCCCTTTGCATTCGCAAGTTCGGGCGTGGCCGCGATCTTCGTCCGCACGATGCGGTCGTTCTTGGCCGAGAACCAGCGCTGCTTGGCCAGATATTCGGGAAGCGCCGCCGTCTCGAACTCGCGCGCCTCGCGCCCCGACCACACGCTCTTCAGGCTGTCTCCCATCACCAAGGTGAGGAATTCCGGCAACGGCGGCGGCGCCTCGACATGCCAGTGCGGCATCTCGGCGGCTTCCGGCAGCACGAACCAGTGGAACCCGTAGGCGGGCAGGGTGATCAGGTAGGGGAGCTCGCCGACCGGCGGGAACGCACTGCGCCCCAGGATCTCGACCGGCACCCGCCCCTTGAACGTCGACAGATCGAGCTCGACCGCCTGTGCCGAATGCGAGAGGTTGGCCACGCACAGGATCACCTCGTTCTCGGCCTCGCGCACGTAGGCCAGGACCTTGCGGTTGCCGGGATAGAGGAACCGCAGCGTGCCGGTGCGCAATGCCTTGTTCTGCTGGCGCATCGACAGCATGCGTTTCATCCAGTTGAGCAGGCTCGACGGGCTGCGCAGCTGGGCCTCGACGTTGACGGCGCTGTATCCGTAGACGGAATCCATGATCGGAGGCAGGTATAACTGCGACGGGTCGGCGCGCGAGAAGCCGCCGTTGCGGTCGGGCGACCACTGCATCGGGGTGCGCACGCCGTCCCGGTCGCCGAGATAGAAATTGTCGCCCATCCCGATCTCGTCGCCGTAGTAGATGATCGGCGTTCCGGGCAGCGAGAACAGAAGACTGTGCAGCAGCTCGATCTTGCGCCGGTCGTTCTCCAGGAGCGGCGCCAGGCGCCTCCGGATGCCGAGATTGAGGCGCATCTTCTTGTCGACCGCGAAGAAATTCCACAAATAGTCGCGCTCGCGGTTGGTGACCATCTCGAGCGTCAGCTCGTCGTGATTGCGCAAGAAGATCGCCCATTGGCAATTCTCCGGTACCTCCGGCGTCTGGCGCATGATGTCGGTGATCGGGTGCCGGTCCTCCTGCGCGATCGCCATGTACATGCGCGGCATCAGCGGGAAGTGGAAGCACATGTGGCACTCGTCGCCATTGCCGTAGTAGGCGGCGACGTCTTCGGGCCACTGGTTCGCTTCGGCCAGAAGCACGCGGTCGGGGTAGCGGGCGTCGATCTCCGCGCGGATCTTGCGGATGATGTCGTGCGTCTCGAGCAGGTTCTCGCAGCTCGTGCCCTCGCGCTCGACCAGATAGGGAATCGCATCGAGCCTGAGCCCGTCCACGCCGAGGTCGAGCCAGAACCGCATGATGCCCAGCACCTCGTGCAGGACGCGCGGGTTGTCGAAATTCAAATCGGGCTGGTGTGAATAAAACCGATGCCAGTAATAGGCCTTCGCAACCGGATCCCACGACCAGTTCGACTTTTCCGTGTCGAGAAAGATGATGCGCGTGTCGCGATAGACCTGATCGCTGTCGCTCCACACATAAAAGTCGCGATAAGGCGAGCCCTTCTTGGCCGC
>DATJWN010000288.1:0-2672 GCA_035501235.1 Reyranella sp. | reverse complement strand
GAGAACGCCGATCCTCAATCGGTTCCAAATCCGATCCCGCCGACCGATCCCGACCTGACGCAGGCCGAGGCGATCAACAACGGCTTCATCGGCGCGCAGCAGAGGCTCCTCTACACCGACCCCAACGCCTTCTACGGCAAGTCCGGCAAAGAAGCGCTCAAGTCGACGCCCGGAATCTTGGATCGGCTGAACGATCTGCACCGGGAGACGCTCGACCTGGCGCCGACGCCGCGTATTCGCCAACACGTGAAGAGCGCGCTCGACAACCACCTCGCCGTGAGCCGCGAGGAGGTGTTGCGCCACGTCCGACGCGAGGCCCGGACCTATCAGGCCGACACCGCGCAGAACCGCCTCGACCTCCTCGGCACGCAGGCCGCGCTCGAGTACAACGATCCCAACTCGGTCGCCGCCTATGCTGTCGGCGCCGGCAATGCCGGCCGCGCGCACGCGCACGCGACGAATGGCGACGCCAACACGCTGGCCGGCGCCGCCGCCTCCACGATCTGGCGCCGCGCCATCGAGAGCGCGCTCGCCCGCGACGACCTCGCCTCGGCCAACAGGTTGCGCGCCGTGGCAGGGCGCGCGCTGCAGCCGACCGATGCCAACGCCATCGCGGGCCAGATGGCGACCGCGCAGGAGCACGCCACCGGCCGCGCCTTCGCCAACGGCCAGCCGATGCCCGAGACCGACCCCAATGGCCCGCTGGACCTGGGCCCCGCCCTCACCGCCCTCGACGACGCGCACCAGGCGGCGACGGCGCGGAACGACGCCGAGTGGAGCCGCGATCCCAACCAGCTCGCGACCAACAGGCATTTCATCGACACCCGCTTCGGCAAGGCCAAGCGCGACGCGGTGAAGGCCAAGGCCGAGCTCGACCATGCCGTGAGCACCTGGCTCGACCGGCGCGACGCCGACGGCAATCCGCAGACCGAGCGGCCGCCGCTCAAGACCTGGGCGCGACTGACGCCGGACGACCGGCGCGCTGTCGATGGCGTGCTGGGACACCATACGCAATCGATGTCGCTTGGGGGGGCTGCGGTCGAGGCCCTGCCTGATAGCTGGCCGAGCATCGGCGAGATGGCGAAAGCCATAGCGCAGGCCGCCAGGGCGCAGGGAACGCGCATGATAGGCTGGGCGGCGCGCGGCATCGCGGCAATCGTCGCGGCTGAAGCCGCTGCCGCGGCTCTCCTCGCCCTACCCCTCATCGTCCTTGGGGGACGCCCGGCGGGCAAGACGACGACGACCATCCCGTTGGGCAACAACGCGCGGGCGCATGTTGCAGGCGACCAGCCCAATGTCCCCATTGAAGTGCGCGAAGGCGATCGCTGGATCCGGCTGCCGGTGGACGGCGCGTGGAAGTGGGTCGATGGCCACCTCATCGTCACCATCGACCCCGATCGGCTGAGAAGCGCCGTCAGCCCCGAGACCTTCGACGAGATCATCCGTGCGCCCGGCGTGATCGACCCACGGGCGCTGCGGGAAGGAAAGGCCAAGGAGGCCACTGCGCCGGCGCCTCGACCGCCGTTGCCGCCGCCGATCCCCTGGATCATCGAGATGAAGCTCGGTGCGTCGACCGATGGCGGCGTCACGACAACCATTCATCGCGAAGCGACGCGAGAAGACGCCGAGAAGTTTTGCCCGAACTATGGGACTTACCTTGAGATCGCACAGAGAGCAGCCGCCACGGCAAGAGCCATGGGAATGGCCAGCGGCGCGAGATTGGGACAAAAGGTGCATCGACTGGCCGAGCTCGAAATCCGTGATATGGCAACCCAGGCAGAGCTAGAGAAACGAGGAATTCGCAATCTGGAACCTGAAATCGCTCTCAAAAGTGGCGTCACTCCGAGCTACTCCAAGGGATCTTCTCGATTGGACGTGCTGGAAATTCACAACGACAACAAGACCGTGTGCGTCTTCGACTTCAAGACAGGCAACGCGTCGATGTCGAATGAAGCGATCAGCAGATACGCGAAAGAAGCCGGCCAATATGCTAATGAGTTGCACAAAGGAGGCTACACGCATGTCTATGTCATCCCCGTGCACGTCCCCTGATGCCCTCGAGTCGTGAGATCAAAGCGCTTGTTCGACCCTTGCTGAAGCGGCGGCCGGAGCTGAAATGCGACAAGCGCGTGGTCTTCTTCGCGCCGCTCACGCACTATCTGCGCGGAGTTATCTTTGCTCAGCCTTGGTCTAGTCGCGCCTTCCAAGTTTGGGCCTTCACGCTACAATTGTTCGCTGGTGATCCGGAATTCAACGTCGGCGAGCACCCAGGTAGCTTTCGCCGGTTTCCTCACGAGTGGCCAGAAGATCCGGAGGGCACCTCCCGACTGCTGTGCGACCACATCGAACGAACCTGCCTACCCATGGTCGAATCCATGACCAATCCGCAAGAGCATCGGAGGGATCCGAGCTACGTCTTCGGCCCCCTACGCCCGGAAGACGACCCGCTGTCCTCGCCGCTCTATTGTTTCAGAGCGGCCGTCGGTGCTTGCTTCGAGGGAGACTTCGACCTGGCAGAATCACTCACGACCGACTTCCCGCTTCTCATTCGCTACCACGAGGCCGACGGCCTTCTCGATAAACTCCATTTCAGCTTTGCTCGGCGTAACCGTCACCTCCTGAAACTCCTGCGCGAAGACCGCTCGGCGATCCCGGGACTATTGCACGAATGG
>DATJWN010000287.1:0-15305 GCA_035501235.1 Reyranella sp. | reverse complement strand
TCCTGGTCGCCGTCGCCGGCTGGTTCTACATGCGCTGGCTCGGCCAGACCGCCCCGCAATATGCCGTGGCCTTCCTCGGGCCCTTCACCGCGCTGTCGCTCTGGGTGTTCCCCGAAGTCGCCAAGCATCCGGCCGACGTGAAGGCCAAGAAGTGAAGACCTACACCGGCGATCGCACGATCGACGGCATTCAGGTCCTGGTCGACGGCCAGCCGCTCGCCCCGCGTACCGATTTGAAGCCGTTGTCGAAGACCGGCTTCGAATGGAGCTACGAGGGGCCTGAGCCCGCGCAGCTCGCCTTCGCACTGCTCATGGACCATCTCGGCGACGCGGCGAAAGCCGATGCGCTGCATGATGCCTTCATGCGCGAGGTCGTCGCGAACTTCGACAATACCTGGGAAATGACGTCGGCCGACATCGACGCCGCGCTCCCCCGCTAGCATTTTCCTCCCCAGTCATCTGGGGAGGTGCCCCGAAGGGGCGGAGGGGTCATGAGCCACAAACGGGATCTCGTTCGTGGCTCATGACCCCATCGCCCGCCTAAGAGGCGGGCACTTCCCCGTATGAACGGGGAAGCAAGCGGTTTGCACTCTAAGCCGCGTACTTGCTCGCCGTCAGCGCCGGCCACAGCCCGTCAGGGCCGGCCTTGGCAAACGCCGCGCCGATCTTGGCGCCCCAGAAGCTTTCGCTGCCGAAATCGCGCCGCCACACCCAGAGTCGCCGCGTGTAGTGGTGCAGGATGTGCTCATGGGTAAAGCCCATGGCGCCCATCGACTGATGCGAGATGGCGGCAATCTTCTGCGCGAAGTCCGAGCATTGGCTCTTGGCGGCCGCGATCGAGAAGGAGCCGCCTGCAGGCACTCCCCCTTCATCAGCATCGCGCGCCGCTGCTTCGGCCGAGGCGATGGTCGCCGCGACATGACTCGCGAGCTCGGCCAGCATGTGCTGGATCGCCTGGAAGGTCGAAATCGGCTTGCCGAACTGAACGCGCTGCTTGGAATATTCCGTGGCCGTCGCCAGCACCTTGTCGGCCGCACCCGCCATCTGCATGGCACGCACCAGGGCCGCGAGCTCCAGGGCGCGCTCGGCATTCGCGGCCGACGTCCCGGTGAACTCGCAAACCGCGTTTTCAAAGCTCACCGCCCCGTAAGGTTCGCCGGCATGGCTGGGCGCGTCGGAGATCTTCGCATTGGTCCTGGCCACGACGGCCAGGGTGCCATTGACGACCGTGACGAAGCGCTCCGCCACCGAAGCGAACGGCACACGCTCGACCTTGCCGCTCAGCCGGTTGCCGGCGAGCGACAGGGGGCCGAGCGCGATCGTGCTGGGCCCCGTCGCTGGCTGGCCGCCCGCGGCGCCCACCAGCAGGTTGGCGAGCGCCGTCTCGGCGAGCGGCACGGGCACGGCGTGCGAGCCTGCAAGCCGCAGCAGCGCCAGCATGTCGGCCAGCGTGCCGCCCACGCCGCCCTTGGTCTCGTCGACGGCGATCAGCGGCAGGCCCATCTCCTCGATCTCCTTCCAGAGATCGGCGGGCCAGATGCCCTTCTCGACTGAATTCACCACCTCGCGGCCGCAGCGCTCCGTGAAGAAGCGGTCGGCCGTCTCGAGCAGCATGTCGCGGGTGTCGCGGTCCATCGTCGTCTCCTTCAGCGCAGACCGAGGCCGCGGGCGACGATGCCGCGCAGGACCTGGGTCGTGCCGCCCTGGATGGTGTAGCTCGGCGCCATCATCGTGGCGTACTGGGCGATATCGAGGAAGTCGGCGAGATCGTCCTCGGTGGTGGCGTCGGACTCGGCGATCACGCGCGCAATCTCCGGCAGGTCCTGCTGGTAGATCGTGCCGAGGTCCTTCACCAGCGCGGCCTCGATGGCGGGCGACTTGCCGCCCTGCATCATGCCGGCGACGGCGACGGACATCTGCCGCAAGGTCCAGAGGCGCGCGATCAGGCGGCCGAGGATCGCTGACGCACGCGGCGCGGGATTGCGGCCCAGCACGCGCACCAGCTCACGCAGCACGTAGAAATTCTGCATGAAGCGCTCGGGGCCGGAGCGCTCGAAGGCCAGTTCGCTCGTCACCTGCAGCCAGCCGTCGCCCTCGTTGCCGATCAGGCAGCTCTCGGGGATGAAGGCGTCGTTGAAGGTCACCTCGTTCCAGTCGTGACGGCCGGCGAGATTGATGATCGGCCGGATGGTGACACCCGGCGTCTTGAGATCGACCAGGATCTGGCTCAAGCCCTTGTGGCGGTCGCCGTGCTGGCCGGAGGTGCGGACCAGCGCGATGCAGTAGTGATTGCGATGCGCGCCCGAGGTCCAGACCTTGGTGCCGTTGACACGGAAGCCGCCCGGCACCGGCTCGGCGCGTGTGCGCACCGAGGCTAAGTCGGATCCCGAATCTGGTTCGCTCATGCCGATGGAGAAGAAGCATTCGCCCGCCGTGATGCGGGGCAGGATGGCCTGCCGCTGCTCCTCGCTGCCGAAGCGCAACAGCAGCGGCCCGGACTGGCGATCGGCCACCCAGTGCGAGCCCGCGGGGGCGAGATTGCCCAGCAGCTCCTCGGTCACGACGTAGCGATCGAGGAAGCTCTTCTCCGAACCGCCATATTGCTTGGGCCAGGTGATGCCGATCCAGCCCTTCTTGCCGAGCTCGCGGCTGAAGTCGGGCGAGGCCGTGTTCCAGCTCGAGAAGCGGTCCTCCGTCTTCTTCACCTTGGGCAGCGTATCCTTCAGGAAGGCGCGGACTTCGCCGCGCAGCGCCTCGGCTTCCTCCGGCAGATGGAACGGCGGGAATTCGAGCTTGGGAATGGACATCGTCATTCTCTGTGTTGGACGCTTGCTCTGTGTCGGCTAATTCTAGGCCACGCAACCCGTGTGTTTCGAGGATCAAGATAGATGGCCCGCCGCCCGCCCCGCCTGCCGCCTCTACTGGCGGAATTCGACGATGAGGAGCGGGAAGCAGTCCTCGCCGCCAACCGCGCCTTCTATCGCGCCTTCAACGAGCGCGACTACGACGCGATGGATGTCCTGTGGTCGCCGACCGGCTCGGTGATCTGCCTGCATCCCGGACAGGGCCCACTCGTGGAGCGCGCCGAGATCATGGCGAGCTGGCGTGCCATCCTGCGCCATCCCGAATCGCCGCGAGTGCGCTGCAGCGACGAATGGGTGGTCGGCCGATCGGGCTTCGCCATGGTCGTCTGCCGCGAGATCCTGGCCAACGGCCAGCTGATGGCGACCAACACGTTCGTGCGGCTGAGCGACGGCTGGCACATCATGGGCCACCATTCCGGACCCGTTCCCTCCGTCGAACGCTCGCAGGCGACGCAAACAACTGCCGTGACGCGCGACCGGCGCAAGCTGCACTGAACTGCCGGCCGGGGCGACGCGACGCCCAATAGCAGTTGACGGCGTCGACCGTTCACAACCACTCTGGACAACGGTCGGTTGGGGGATTTCATGAGCGGCTTTAGATCAGTGAAATCGGATGTCACGCCGCTTATGCAGGCCGCGTTTGAAGGCCGTGAAGCGGATGCGAAGCGATTGCTCGACAATGGTGCGAACATCCATGCGACAACCGATAGGGGGTCGACGGCCCTCATTTTCGCCGCCCAGAACGGGCACGACAAGATCGTAGCGCTGCTCATACACCGAGAAGCAAATCTGGATGCGAAGACGGATGATGGTGCCACGGCGTTGTTTTGGGCTTCGTCCAACGGTCACCTTGCCGTGGTTCGCGCATTGCTCGGCCATGGCGCCGGCGTCAACGAGAAGAACCGCATGGGAGCGACTGCTTTGATGGCAGCCTCCGCAAATGGCCATCTGGAGGTTGTGAAGAGTCTTCTCGAGGCAGGGGCCAAGGCGGATATCAGCTTGCGTGACGGCAGGACGGCGTCGTCCGTGGCGAAAACCGATGAAATCAGGGCACTATTGCCTTCGAACCCCAGGGAGGACGCTCCTGCAGAGGAGCCTGGCAGCGCCTTCAGCATCGGCGACATCGGACCGGGCGGCGGAATTGTCTTCTATATCGATCGCACGATACGGACAGGCATGGAAGCGCGCTTGGCGACCCAAGTCCAACCGATGCCCTGGACCCGAACGGCAGACTACGTCGAAGCTCTCAGCAGAATTGCCGGGCCGGGTTGGCGGCTGCCAACAATAGAAGAATTGGAACTCCTCCACCGAGAGAAAGCACGAGTCGGCGGCTTCGACCACGATTTTCATTGGAGTTCATCAGAGGACGGCGGCAATTCCGCATTAGCCCTGGTTGATAGAAACGGCAACCGGTATCCCCTCCGGAAGGGCGGAGACTCCTGCTACGTGCGCGCCGTACGTGATTTTGATCTCGATGACACCGCCCGCACGGAGGCCAAATCGGTCATCATCGAGCAGGGCGAACGTGTCGAATGGTCGAAACACTGGCAATACAATTTCGACAAGAGCTTTTCCGAACACGAGAAGAGACAGATTTACGCGAGCGTAAGGAGCGGGACTCTAGTTCCGACGACGGGCCGGTTCAGCTTGACCGCCTTTACAGTCGAAGATGGAAAGCTAGGGGTATCGATAGGCGTTGGCTATGCCGGCAGTGGCATCTGGGAAATAGGTGGAGCCACCAGGCTGACCGATGAGAAGACCAAGCCGGCCGAGGGAAAGAAGATGGAGCGAAAAGAGTCCCGCAGGAGCTGGTGGAAGTTCTGGTAAGGGTGAGCCGCTGAAGCAGCGGTCCGCACCTCAATGCATGCTACCGAGTGGCTCGTCACCCGCAAAATGCGGGCGTAAGTGACACAAGTGGCCAGCACGGCCTAGATCACGCGCGAACGGCAAAAGCTGTGCTGGATCGACTACGTTCTCGCCAAAGTTCGTATATTTATAATGGACTTTCGGCGAGGTTCGTGCATATTGGCCAAGGGACCCGGCCCCCGTTTGCGATGTGCAGCAAAGCGCGGGGACCTGGCGACTTGGCCGTGAGGCGGACAAAGCGCCAAGGAGACGCCGCATCGTGGGGCGGATCGAGCACGGCTGCGGAAATGACGGCGATTGCGTTTTGTGCCCGCTGGTTTTTGCACTCCGCTGGGAATTGGCGGAATTAGCGCCGGTCCGCCGGACCCTGTCTCGTTATTCTTCCGTTTGTTTAACGGGAGCATCAGTTAGCGCAGTTAGCGACGCTGCGCTGGGATCGAAAAAAAGAAAGTCGCAGCTTTTTTCAGAGGCCGCCGAGCGGTCCGTTTGGCGCGAAGAGCGGGCGCAGCGTGTCGTAGGGGACGTTCACCTTGAACGTGCCCGACGAATATGGACCCACGACGTAAGGATTGAAGACGAGCTGCAGGCTGCCCGCCCGGTAGAAGTAGAGACCCGATGCGCCCAGCAGCTGGCGCAGCTTGTCTGGCTCGATCGCTTCGTCCAAACCGGTGCGATCCGGGGTGAACTGTTTCTTGAGCTCGCCGCGGACCAGCGGCAGGAGCGTCTTCAGCCAATCGGTTCCGCTCCCGAACACCTCGGCAGGCCCCGCCAGCCGGCCCGAGCGCAGATCGACCAGGGAGGCCGACGTCCGCCATAACCGTGCGTGCCGCCATTGTAGGCGTAGGAATTGGTCGCCACGGCAACGGCACGGGCCGAGGGCCGTTGCAGCTCGAACCTCTGCAACAGCGTCCAGGTCTGGTCGCGCGTGAGTGCCGTGCCCATGTCCGGTGTCGGCATCACGCCATCGACGGCCTTCGAGGCGTCCTCCGCGAAGCCGCGATTGACGGCGGTGAAATCGGCGCTGTTGCCGTCGAATTGCGGCCACGCCACGTCGATGCCGTAGGAGGCGCGGCCAACCTTCCCGCTCTTGATGAAGGTCTGTTCGCTCACGAAGGGATAGAGCCCCTCGCCCAGGGCGCGCAGATTGGCTTCGCGCGCTTCGGTGTGCTGCCGCAGGCAGAGCGGCATGGTCTCGGCGACGCCGTCGCAGGCCTTGCTGCGCGCCGCGAGCCACCGCCCCTGATCCTTGAGCAGGTGCTCCTTCGCCGGGCCGGAGAGCTGGCTCGACAGGGAGAAGTAGGCGGCCGCCATATTGCGATCGGCACGGGCGAGCTCGGGCCGGGCGCAGATCGTCCGCTCGACGACGGTCGTAGCCTTGGCGCAGTCGAAACTCGGACGTTCCTGCGCGAGGGCGGGCGCGGCGAGCAGCAAAAGCAGCGCCGCGAGCCTCTTCATGCCCGCCGCCACGCCTTCAGCCGGCGGACGGCCTCTTCCATCTCCGCCGTCGAGCCCGCGAAAGAGATGCGGAGCGTGCCCGCGCCCCGCGCGCGGTCGAAATCGACGCCGGGCGTGGTCGCCACGCCCGCTTCGGCCAGCATGCGCTTGCAGAAGTCGCGGCTGTCGTTGGTGAGATGGCTGACGTCGGCATAGATGTAGAACGCGCCCTGCGCCGGCGTGAGCCGGTCGAGACCGGCCGACGGCAGGCCCGTCATCAGGAGATCGCGATTGGCCTTGTAGCGGCGCACGTGCCCATCGAGCTCGTCGCGGCACTCGAAGGCCGCGAGCGCGGCGTGCTGGCTGAGCGTCGGCACGGAGATGAAGAAGTTCTGGGTCAGCCGCTCGATCGGCCGCACCAGCTCGTTCGGCACGACCAGCCAGCCGACGCGCCAGCCCGTCATCGAGAAGTATTTCGAGAAGCTGTTGACCACGATGGCATGGTCCGACACTTCGACCGCCGAGGCCGCTTCGCCCTCGTAGACGATGCCGTGATAGATCTCGTCGGAGACCAGCCGCACGCCATGGGCATCGCACCAGGCAGCGAGCGTGCGCAGCTCTTCGCGGCTGACCATCGTTCCGGTGGGATTGGAAGGGCTGGCCACGATCAGGCCGGAGATCGGTCCCGCCTTCTCCAGCGCGGCCACCGTGGGCTGGAAACGATCCGCCGCCGAGGTCGGCAGGTCGACGGCTTCCAGGCCGAGCGCCGACAGGATGTTGCGATAGGCGGGATAGCCCGGCGCCGCGAGGGCAATGCGGTCGCCGTGGTCGAAGCTCGCAAGGAAGGCCAGCGGAAAGCCGCCGGACGACCCCGTGGTCACGATCACGCGCTCCGGCGAGACCGTGGCGCCGTAGGCCTCGCGATAGTGGCGCGCGATGCGCTCGCGCAGGGCGGGGATGCCGAGCGCGGCGACGTATCCGATGCGATCGTTGTCGAGCGCGGCATGGGCGGCGGCGAGCGCGCCCTTGGGCGCGGGCGTGCTGGGTTGGCCGACCTCGAGATGGATCACCGTGTCGCCCGCCGCCTCCTTCTCGGCGGCAGCCGCCATCACGTCCATGACGATGAACGGATCGACCGTCTCGGCGCGGCGCGACACCGCGCGCCGGATCGGCTTGGCTGTCACCGGCCCTACTTCTGGATGGCGACGATCGCCAGACCGGCGCCGGCCGGATCGGTCGCGGTGGAACAGTGATTGGCGCTGCTCTTGATGCCGTCCGGACAGGCGATGGCGCTGACATAGCCGCCGCGGCCACCCTGTGTGGTGAGCGCCTGCGCCATCGACACGGTGCGGCTGGAGGTGAGCCGCGCAATGGCGCCCGTGGCGTAGGGTGCGTAGGGCGAGCCGCCGCCTGCGCCGGCGAACTTCACCTCGCCGTTGTGCGTATTGCCGATGACGATCGGGCTGACCGACGCCGCAGCGGGCGTGACCGCGCCCAGCAGCACGCCGGTGCCCGGCACCATGATGCGGGCGCCGAAGAGCTGCCCCATCGACAGGCTGCAGGCCGCGGCGTTGCCGCCGTCGTCGATCGCGGCGAAACCAGAGATGCCGTTCGAATTCGTCGGTACCTCGGACGAAGGCGCGGGCTCGCCCTTCCAGCCGGCGAGCGCCATCGGGCCGGCGAGCGGGCTCGGCGCGGCATAGACGTTGAATCCTCCGTCCGCGACGCTGATCGGTGCGCCCGTCTGGGGAATGGCGGAACGCAGCGACTCCAGCGGCAGGCTGCCGCCCATCTGCGCGATCTGGTCCGACATCAGGCGCGCCAAGTTGCCCTGGAACATCTCCGTGCCGCCGCGCTGGCGGATCGCGGCGAGCGTCGAGGCGAGCTCGGCCGGCGCCCATATGTCGCGCTCGCCGAGCATGCGGCCGGTGCCGCGGCCGAACACGCGCCGCGCCTCGGAATCGCCGTCGAGCAGGTTGCCGCCCGCCTGCAAGTCGCGGCCGAGCGCATGCGAGACCGGCACGCCGACCCGCGCCAGGCGCTCGGCCGGCGCCACGTCCGCTTCCCAGCGATGGTAGCCGTGGCGGATGTGCATGAGGGTGATGGCGCGCACGCCGCTCGGCACGTTGAAGGTTATGCCGCGGATCGGGCCCGGCGCCGGAATGGGCGCGAAGGCGAAGACCTCGCCCATGTTCTTCTTGGCATCGTGAACGATGCAGGCACCCGAGGCGCCGAGCCCGGCCGCGGACGGATAGGTGACCGCCATCGCGAAATACATCGCGACTGCGGCATCGATGGCGTTACCTCCGGCCTGCAGCACGTCGCGCCCGACCTCGGCGGCCATGCTTTCGTCGGCTGCGACGGCGGCGAACCGGGCGTCCAGGTCGAACATGGCGCCGACGCCGGCCCTCTGCGGTCGCGCGCCGGACGCGTCGGACACCTTGGCGTAGGGGTCCTCCGACGTATTTCCGCCACAAGCGGACACCATGAACACAGCGAGCGCAGCCAAGCTGCGCAATTGACGCCGTGCCCCGCCCTTCCTAGCCTGCCCGCCACCCGTGCCGCCCGTATCCCGACGCATCGTCACCCTTTCCTGCCTGGCGCTGCCTGCGCTTGTGCCGTTTCGTGCCGCTGTTGCGCAGCAAGGTCAACGCCTTAGTCTGATCCGCGACGCCGAGATCGAGAGCGACATCCGGACTTTCGTGACGCCGATCTGGCAGGCCGCGGGCCTCGATCCGGAGGGGGTCGAGGTCGTGATCGTGCAGGACGGCACGCTCAACGCCTTCGTCGCCGGCGGCCAGCGCATCTTCATCAATACCGGCCTGATCATGCGCACCCAGTCGCCGAACCAGCTGATCGGCGTGCTGGCCCACGAGACGGGCCACATCGCGGGTGGCCATCTGGCGCGCGCCCAGGAGGAGATGGAGAAGCTCAGCACGCTGCAGATTCTGGAGATGCTGCTGGGCGCAGGCGCCATGGCAGGCGGCGCGATCAGCGGCGGCGGCCTCGGTCGAGGCGGCCCGACCGGCACCGGCGGCTCCGGCGCGCCGGGCTCGCTGCTGTCCTACCTGCGCTACACCCAGACCCAGGAGGCATCGGCCGACCAGGCGGCGATCACCTTCCTCGAGCGCACGCATCAATCGCCCAAGGGCGCCGCGCAATTCCTGCGCATCCTCGAGCGGCAGGAGCGCATGACGGTCGGCGTGCCGGACCCCTATCTCCGGACCCATCCGCTCACGCCCGACCGCATCGCCACCTTCGAAGCTGCAGCGGCGCGCTCGCCCTATGCCGACACGCCAGATCCGCCCAAATGGGTGGAGATGCACAAGCGTATCCTGGCCAAGCTCTGGGGCTTCATCGCGCCGGACGCCGCGCTCGCCCGCTATCCCGAGAGCGACCGTTCAGTGCCGGCGCGTTACGGCCGCGCCATCGCGCTCTATCGCCAGGGGGCCCTCGGCTCGGCGCTGCTGACCATCGACGGGCTGATCAAGGAGCATCCCAACGATCCGTACTTCTACGAGGTCAAGGGACAGATGCTGTACGAGAACGCGCACATCGCCGATGCCGCCGCCGCCTATCGGCGCGCCGTGCAGCTCCTGCCGGGCTCGGGATTGCTCAAGCTCGATTTCGGACGTGTCCTGCTGGAGAACGACAGCGTGCAGAACGCCCAGGAGGCCGTGCGCAACCTCGAGATGGCGCGGCAGACCGAGTCGGGCACCTTCGATCTGTGGCGGCTGATGTCGATCGGCTATGCCCGGCTCAACAACAAGGGCATGACGTCGCTGGCGCGCGCCGAGATGGCCGTGCTGCGCGGCAATCGCGCCGAGGCGCAGGCCCATGCCGCCGCCGCCGTCCGCGACCTGCCGCCCAATACGCCCGCCTGGCAGCGAGCCCAGGACATCAAGGCCTACATAGATTCGCGTCCCAAGAAGCGGTGACACGCAGAAGTGACGCGCGAGACTTGAGACAAGACACCCCCTGCCCTGTATCGTGGAGTCCATGATGCGTTCCATTCTTCTGGTCCTGAGCGGCCTTCTCATCGCCGTCGGCGCCCTGATCGCGACCCGCGCGACCGCGCCGGCGCGTGTTGCCGCCTCCCCGCCTGCGGCTTCGGTCGCAGAGAGCAAGGGCAATATCGGCAAGAGCATCCGCGACTACCTGATGGCCAATCCGGAAGTGCTGGTCGAGGCCATGAAGGAGCTCGAGCGGCGCGAGGACAGCGAGCGCGACACGCAGGCCCAGAAGGGCGTCATGGAGCACCAGAAGGAGCTGCTCAACGATCCCGACAGCCCCTTCTCGGGCAATCCGAGCGGCGACGTCACCATCGTCGAATTCAGCGACTACCAGTGCCCGTACTGCAAGCGCGCCTTTTCCGCGATCAAGTCCGTCATGGCGGCCGACAGCAAGGTGAAGCTGGTCTACAAGGACCTGCCGATCCTGGGCGACGCCTCCAAGATCGCGGCCTTCGCGGCCCTCGCCTCGCGCAACCAGAACAAGCACGAGGCCTTCCACGACGCGCTCATGGCGTACAACGGCCGGCTCGATCGCGACCGCATCATGGAGATCGCCAAGTCCGTCGGCATCGACACCGACAAGCTGCAGAAGGACATGGAAGATCCCAAGCTCAAGGAGATCATCGATCGCAACGTGGCGCTTGCCAGCGCGCTCGGCGTGCGCGGCACGCCCGCCTTCGTGATCGGCAAGCAGTTCGTGCCGGGCGCCGTAGACGCTGACGCACTGAAACAGCTCATCAGCGACGCCCGCAAGGGCTAGGGCAGCCGCCCTAGCGGGAGAGCGTCGCCGTCAGGCCGAGCAGGCTCACCAGATCGGGCCCCGGCCGCGCGAGGATGCCGAGCTTGTCCATGCCGAGCGGCGGCTCGGGCTTGGCATCCAGGGAAAGGGTCCCTCCCTTCTCGACGAAGCGGGCCACCGTCTCCAGGAGCTTGGTCAGGTCATCGGTGATCAGCAGGCCTGCCGGCTGGAAGCGCCGGACCTGCTCGGCGATCTTCGCCCGCGTCGCCGCCTCGCTTTGGCCGGTCATGGTGCCGAGCGCGCGCATGCCGCGCGTCAGCAAGCCCTTGTCGGCGAGCGCCAGTTTCGCGGAGGCCAGCGCCACCTTGGACCGGTAGATCTGCAAAAAATCGCCTCCCTGGATCGCCCGCCAGAAGGCGTCGTCGGCCTGGATGTACTTGGCATCGAGCGACAGCACGCCGAGTTCGGGGCCGGTCAGCGCGCAGCGGCTCACCGTGAGCTCGCCCTTGCCGCGATCGATGTCGCCGCTGCAGTCGAAATCGAGCTTCAGCTCCTGCAGGCCCATGGCAAGCAAAGTCAGACGGAACTTGAGCAGCTCGAGCTGATTGGCCGGCGGCGCGAAGGCAAAGCCCTCGATGCGCGTGCGCGAGTGGCTCACCTGGGCGTTGTCATGCACGGTCTCGGTCGAGACCTTGCCGAGCCGGAGGCCATAGCGCGTGAAGACGTCGCCGCTGAAGCCCTGGAAGATACCTTCGCCGAGGTCGAGCTGTCCGATCGGCGCGCCCGGACGCCATGTCCCCGCCGTCAGGATCGCAAGGTTCTTCGCGAGGTCGAGGTTCTTGAACCGCATCTCATCGATCTTGAAGGCCGGTTGACCCGCCTTTTGAGGCGCGACCTCGAGGCTGGTGGCCGTGACGGAGGCGATCTTGCCGTGGTCGATCCCCTCGGCGGAGATCGCACCGAATCCGAACGTGTCTCCGGTGGGCCCTGCGGCGAAGATGTTCCTCATGTCGAGGTGCCGTGCCGTCGTCGCCGCCACGGCCCGCGCCGACACGACCACGGAGGCATAGGGATCGCCGACATTCGCGTCGTAGCGGGCAACGTCCAGGCCGTCGATCTTGAGGGCGCCGATGTTCCAGGTGATCCCTCTCACGGCATCGGAGATCTTGGCGTCCTCCACCTCGAGGTGGTCGGCATGCAACGGATCTCCGAGCTGCAGATTGCCGAAAGGCGTACGACCCTCCAACAGCTCGCCCAGCGGCCAGGCCAGCCCCGACGCCTCCCAGCGGGCGGCGGAAAAATCGCCGGCCCGCTTGGACCGCAGATCGGAGAGGGTCAGGCGGCGACTGAACAGGCCGACGGAGACCTCGCGTACTGTGAGCTGCCCGTCGCGCTCCATGTTGACCTTGATCTCGCTCGCCACATAGCGCTCGACCAACGGGACGGCGGCGGCGCCCAGAGCGATCGTCGCGATCACGGCGCCGGCGGCGACGAAGCCCGCCTTCATGGCTCGGCGTCCGGCTGTCGCGAGGGCTGGGCGGCATCGAACGCGGACAGCTTCATGCAGGCAGCATGGATGCGCTGTATGGTGGGATAGCGCGCCATGTCGACCTTGAATCGCGCGGCATTGAAAACCTGCGGCACGAGGCAGAGGTCGGCCATGGTCGGTGTGTCGCCGTGGCTGTAGGTCCCGGTGTGCTTGTCCCTGGCGATCGACGCTTCGTACGCCTCGAAACCGGTCTCGATCCAGTGCCGCGACCAGGCGAAGGCGCTCTCCTCCGACTGGCCATACTGCTGGCGCAACCAGGCCATGACGCGCAGGTTCTGGATGGGATGGATGTCCGCGGTCGGGATCAACGCCAGCGCCCGTACGCGCGCGCGGCCCACGGGGTCGGCCGGCAAGATCGGCGGCTCGGGATGCGTCTCCTCGAGATATTCCAGGATCGCCATCGACTGGGTCAGCACCTCGCCCGAATCGAGCACCAGCGACGGCACCAGCTTCTGCGGATTGATCGCCACATAGTCAGGCGTGCCCTGCTCGCCCTTGCGCAAATGGCGGAAGGCGTGATCGACCGAGATGTGCTTGAGGTTGAGCGCGATGCGCACGCGAAACGCCGCCGAGGAACGGAAAAAACCGATCAGCTTCATGGTGCCTCCCTCCTCCTTATAGCCGTCAGGGAGGCGTGTAGCGAACCACCTTCTGGTCGATCGCGCCGAAGATCGACTGGCCCTCGCGATCCTTCATCTCGATGCGGATCTGGTCGCCGAACTTCATGAACGGTGTCACGGGCTTGCCACTGTCGATCGTCTCGCGCACGCGCCGCTCGGCGATACAGGAGCAGCCGACCGACGCATCGCGGTTGGCCACCGTGCCCGAGCCCACGACCGTTCCCGCTTCGAGATGGCGGGTGCGGGCGGCATGGGCGATGAGCTGGCCGAAATCGAAGGTCAGGTCCGTGGCCGCGTTGGGATGGCCAAACTCCTTGCCGTTCAGGATCGAGAGGAGCGGCAGGTTCAGCCTGGCGCCGTTCCAGGCGTCTCCCAGCTCGTCGGGCGTGACCGCAACCGGTGCAAAGGCCGTCGCGGGCTTGCCATGGAAGAAACCGAAGCCCTTGGCGAGCTCGGTGACGATCACGTTGCGCAGCGACACGTCGTTCAGGATGGTGACGAGCTTGATGTGCTTGCGCGCCGCCTCTGCAGAGATGCCCATGGGCACGTCATCGGTGATGACGCCGATCTCGCCCTCGAAATCGATGCCCCAGGTCTCGTCCGCCATCTCGATCTCGTCGTTGCAGCCGACGAATGAGTCCGAGCCGCCCTGGTACATCAGCGGATCGGTCCAGAAGCTGGGCGGCATCTCGACGCCGCGCGCCTTGCGCACCAGCTCGACATGCACGACATAGGCCGAGCCGTCGGCCCATTGGAAGGCGCGCGGCAATGGCGCCGCCAAGGCCTTCGTGTCGAGCTCGAAGGATCCCGGCGCCTTGTCGTCTCGCAAGGCGTCGGCGAGATCGGCGAGCTTGGGCGCGACGTTGCCCCAGTCGTCGAGCGCCTTCTGCAAGGTCGACGCCATGGCGCCGGCGCGTACGCCACGCGTCAGCTCGCGGTTGACGACGATCAGCGTGCCGTCGCGGCCGCCTTCCTTCAGGGATGCAAGCTTCATTACTCGGCCGCCTGCTTGATCTCAGGGGCGCGCCAGGACTTCACATAGCCTTCGAACTCGACGCCTGCCGGCATCTTGGCGACGTCGACCGCATCGCGCGTATCGATCATGACCGCGACCTCATCGGTCTCGGTCTTGCCGCCGCTTGCCACGGACTTGGTCGCCGCATTGAACGCCTTCGGATGCGGGCCGTGCGTGAAGCCCGACGGATGGATGGTCATCATGCCGGGATGGATGTTGTCGCGACTGAAGAAGCTGCCCTTGTGATAGAAGATCACCTCTTCGAAATCGTCGTTGTTGTGGAAGAACGGCAACCTGAGCGCCTCGGGGTCGCTCTCCAGCGGCCGCGGCACGAAGGTGCAGACGACGAAGCGGCCGGCCAGGAAGGTCGTGTGGACCGAGGGCGGCAGATGGGCGCGATGGCTCATCACCGGGCGCAGATCACGCCAGTTGATGCGCACCACGCTGAGATCGCCGTGCCAGCCCACCGCATCCAACGGATTGAACGGATAGGTCACGGTCGAGAGCTCATTGCGGCGCTTTACCGACACCTTCCAGGTGCGCTCGTCCTGCTGCGCCTTGAAGGCCTCGTCGATATGCGGCGTGTCGAGGATCGCCGGATCGAAGATCGCGTGCCGGCCCATGATCCCCTTCTCGGGCAGGGTGAAGTGATCGTTGGTCGCCTCGATCATCAGCGCCATGGTCGGCTTGGTCGGCGCCAACCGCCACATCGTGCCGCGCGGAATCACCAGATAGTCGCCGTCGCGATAGTCGAGATGGCCGTAGTCGCAGAACAGCGCGCCCTCGCCTTCGTGGACGAACAGCATCTGGTCGCCGTCGCTGTTGCGGGCGAGCTCGGTCATCGGCTTGTCGAGCTTCCAGATGCGCATCTGCAGGTGCGCATTGTTCATCACCAGCTCGGACGTCCAGGGATTGGCCTTGGCCGTGACCAGCTTGTTCATGTCGAAGGCGCGCGGCCGGATGGCACCCTCGAACTCGATCCAGTCGGTCGGTTTGTGCTTGTGATGGAACTGCGCGGAGGGGCCGAAGAAGCCCTCCTTGCTGATCTCGCGCTCGTAGGTCCCTTCAGGCAGCCGGACATGCGCCTGACGCGAGGCGACGCCCTCGACCTGGCTCAGCGGAATCCAGTTCCTGGCCATCGTTTCCTCCCTATGCCTTCAGCACGCCGCGGCGGATCTGGTCGAGCTCGATCGATTCGAACAGCGC